>JAILLO010000101.1 GCA_024693105.1 Clostridia bacterium
TGAAAGCAAAATACGGAATGACAGCTGCCGATATAGTGGCTGCCGTTAAAAGTCTTTAGGCCCGTTCACTGAGGCTGCCGATGAATTTGTTTTTTATTTAATAGATTAAAGGAGAAGAAGCAAATGAGAAGGAAAATGTTATCAATTGTAATGGTGTTAAGTTTGTGCCTGACTATGATCCCGGCACAGGTTTTCGGTGCGGCGGATTCTGCAATTTCCGCTGCGGTTTGCGGCAATACCGTTCAGTGGACAGATGCGGCGCCATTTATCGAAAACGGTCGCACCCTTGTACCTCTGCGCGCTATTGCAGAAGCACTCAGTCTGGATGTAACATGGGATGCTGCTGCTAAAGAAGCGGTATTCACCGATGGTGCCAAAACTATTTATTTTCCGATTGGTGCCTCATATGCCCGTACTTCAGAGGGCGGAAATGTGACAATGGATACATCGGCAATTATTCGTGACAGCCGCACATATGCCCCGGTAAGATATCTCGCAGAATTCTTTGGCTACAATGTCGGCTGGGACAATGCGACGCGTACGGTTATAATAGAAACCGAAGCAGATTCTTCACAGGCACAGCATACATATACAGACAGCGAATTGTGCAGCCTTGCAAAGGAGTATTACAGAGTTCATAACGGAAGTACTCCGCCTATCGTGGAAGTTGACCATACTGACGGCAATATGGTTACTATTCATCTGTATGAGGAAATGTCCGATCATACTGCCACATGGGATTGGTATACGGTGGACAGAACAACAGGCAAGGGAAAAAGTTTTACTTCCGAAGCTGTTGATCTGACAACTGTTCAGGGAAAATAGAAATCAAACGGCAGAGATAAATCTTTGATTATCAGGCATAACAGCCCTTTGCTTTAACGGCGGAGGGCTGTTTTTTTCTCTCCCATACATAAATATTGACATTGATGTTAAAATATGGTAAATTACTGTTGCGACGGGTCTTTGAGCCTTATCTGCGAGGTTAAGACGCCAAACATGGGAAACGTCAGGAAAAAGCAGGACCTGCCGGGAAGAATTTTGCGAAAGGGTAAGAGATATGGAGAGAATTTTTTTGAGAGAGGAAGAAAACAAAGAGAAGTTTAATATCAGGGAAAGAGAAAAAATCGCCGTAATCGGAAGCGGCACCGGGGCAGGCGCTTCGTTTACGGCTTCTGCGCTGGCAAAGAGGCTTTCCATGGAAAAAGGAAAAGCCGTAGCTTATGCGGAGGTGTTTATCGGACAGGGAAGAAAGAGAAAAATGTACGACGCACTCGGGATGGAAAAGAGATTTGCGGGGCGTGATTATCTTTCTATGCATGAACTGCTAAAAAGCGGTAGTATCCGCGGCAGGGCAAATATCGACGAGGGTATTAACTGGGCGGTGTGCTCGGGAAATACGGGGGATTTTTCGCCGCTTGACTGTGTCAGGCTGATTAACAATGTTTTGTGCGATACACTGGTTTACTGCATGGACAGCGATTCCTTCAAGGGGGAGCTGGCGCATTGTGAGGACATTCTGTGCGAAGCCGACAAAATTGTCTATGTTATCGACCCGCTTCCTTCGGCACTTCTTTCGTCCCACGAACTGACAGGACTTATAAAACGTCTCGAATACAGGGGACACAAAGTCGTGTGGGTGATTAACAAGTCTAACAGCGGCATAAACAAAAGAGAACTTCTGGGTTATCTGAAACTGAAAAAATACTTTGAAATCCCCGCGGTTGACCCAAGATATATATATAACTGCGAATACAACTGCAGGATACCGTACACGCACAGAGAGGTGTTCAGGCTGATTGGAGAGCCTGTTGAAAATATTGTATTGTCCTGATAAAATTTCACATTAAATTCACAAACGGAATGGCAAATTGCGGTATAATTTTTCTGTAAAAGCAGATAGCGCGGGCGAACATTCAAAGCAGGATAGGAACGGTCGCCCAAACACAGCCGAAAGAAGACGTCGGATGCAGATATCAAAAGCCGGAAAATTTGCGGTTGCCCGAAGATGGAAATCATGTTTTCAAAAGTACCGTAATGTAGTATAATATAAGTTGCGTTTGGGATTTGGGACATTTGTTTTTCGGGCGTGATTCCGAAAGGGCAAAACAGCGTGCCAAAGCCGGAACAGACGTTATTACGAAGAAAAAGAGCAGGTGTGTTTTTATGATAGAATTTAAAAACGTTACTAAGCGTTACAGGTCTTCAAAGGGACTCAATGTGGGTCTTGAGGATGTCAGCATAAAAATCAACAAGGGAGATTTTGTTTTTTTGGTAGGCCCGAGCGGTGCCGGAAAATCAACATTCATCAAGCTTATCATGAAGGAAATAGAAGCGGACTCCGGAAGCATAAAAGTCAACGGCATGGAGATTACGAATCTTTCAAACCGTCTGATTCCGAAGCTCAGAAGGAGTACGGGCATTGTTTTTCAGGACTTCAGACTTCTGCCGAAAAAGACTGTTTTCGAAAACGTGGCTTTTGCCATGGAAATGGTGCATATGAGCCGCAGAGCCATCAGACGGCAGGTTCCTCAGGTGCTTTCGCTTGTGGGCATCAGCGACAAGGCGCACAAATATCCGGATGAACTTTCGGGAGGAGAGCAGCAGAGAGTTGCAATCGCAAGGGCAATCGTAAACAGCCCGACGGTACTTATCGCAGACGAGCCTACGGGAAATCTTGACCAGGAGACGGCATGGGAAATCATGAGACTGCTGGAACAGATTAATCTTCGCGGTACAACAATTGTTATGGTAACTCACGCGCATGATATTGTTGACAAGATGGGCAAGAGAGTTGTGGCTATTGATAAGGGGCGTGTTGTCCGTGATGATGTCGGCATGTACAGTGACGGCAGCGAGACACCGGAACATCAGGGCATGTACCAGGGAGGAGTTTTCGGCTATTATGCTAAATAGTATTATTTATTCGATAAAGCAGGCATTTATTCAGGGAGGCCGAAATCGTGCCATGAGTCTGGCGTCGATTTTTTCCATTACCGCTATGCTGCTTATTTTGAGTGTATTTTTTATTCTTATGGTCAATATGAATGTTGCCGTCGAATCGGCAAAGCAGGATTATGAAACCATTCAGATTTATCTTTTGGACGAAACAACACAGGAAGAAACAGAAAAAATTCTCGATGCAATTGCAGCAATGCCGGAGGTTGATGATATTTATTATCTTTCAAAGGATGACGCACTTGCACAGTGGAAAGCGGACTGGGGAGACAGTGCATATCTGCTTGATTCCCTTCCGGCAAATCCTCTGCCGAATGCCCTTGTGGTAAGTGTGGGAGAACTTGCCGACGCGGATGCGGTAGTCGAGCAGGCGCAGCAGTACAGCGGTGTTGAAGATATCATGTATTACCGCGAAACGGTTGAAAAACTGGTGAAGGTGACAAATTCTCTTCAGATAGCGGCGATTGTAATTATGGTCTTTCTTGTGGTCGTTTCGATTGTGGTTGTTTCAAACACAATTAAACTGACCGTTATGGCCAGATCGCACGAAATAAGCATAATGAAATACGTAGGGGCGACGAACTGGTTTATAAGAGGACCGTTTCTTGTCGAAGGTATTATTATAGGGCTTATATCGGCAGCTATTTCTGTCGTTCTTTCCGCATTTATCTACAGCAGGGTTATTGCGGTTGTAGGTCAGGATATCTTCCTTATGATGGGTATTCCGA
This sequence comes from Clostridia bacterium, assembly GCA_024693105.1. Taxonomy (GTDB): domain Bacteria; phylum Bacillota; class Clostridia; order Peptostreptococcales; family Anaerovoracaceae; genus JAILLO01. The sequence continues at coordinate 3,687 of JAILLO010000101.1, forward strand.
TGGTTCCCGTATCGTTCCTTGTATTCAATCTCGTGTTCATTTTTGTGGCGCTTGGTGTAAGCATCGGAGCATGCGGAAGCATTATTTCGATGAGAAGGTTCCTTGATACCTAAAGACGGGCACGGATTGTGCGAAAGGTTTACAGTAAAGTCCGGACATGCTCCGGACAACTTAAGAAGATAGAGGGTTGAAGGCAGATTATGAAGAAGTTTATTGCAATTGGTCTTATTTTCACAATGCTTTTTGCAACCATGGGCTTTGCTGTCTCGTTTGCGGACAATGCAGACGTTTCAAAGCAGCAGGCCGAGCTTGCGGACATACAGTCGCAAAAGCAGGCACTCCAGAAGGAAATCAAGTCCGGCAAGGCGGTTGTAAGCGAGCTGAACAAGCAGATAAAATCACTTGAAAATCAGATTAATCTTTCACAGCTTGAAATAAACGAACTCGGCGTGAACATTAATCAGACGCAGGCCGAAATCAACGCGGCCCAGAAGCAGCTTGAAGAGCTTCAGGACAATATAACAGAACAGAATACGGCTTTGAATACGCGTCTGCGTACCATGTACAAAAATGGTTCGGTCGGTTTTCTTGACGTGCTTCTCGGTTCAAGAGGCATAAGCGATCTTATGACAAACCTTGACAGAGTGCAGCGTATTTACGAAAATGACAAGGAAGTTCTGATGACTCTCCAAAAGGAGCACAAGGAGATTGACGAGCAGAAGAATTATCTTGTAGGTCTCCAAAGCAAACTCAAGGCAACTCAGGACGAAGTCAGGGAAAAACAAAACGCTCTCAACAGCGACAAGGTTAAAATAAACGAGAAGCAGCAGGCAGCCGCAAGTGATGTAAAGGCACTTGAAGAGCAGGAAAATGCATTGAATGCGGAAGCAAACTCATTGATTGCCGAAATCAGAAAGCTTTCCGGCGGCGGCACATATACGGGCGGAAGCATGCTTTGGCCTGTTCCGGGAGTTTCGCGCATCACGTCCCAATTTGGGTACAGGATACATCCTATACTTGGATATAAGAAGATGCATACAGGCATAGATATAGGAGCAGCATCGGGTACAACGATTATAGCGGCAAATTCAGGTACGGTTATCAAATCAGGATGGAATAACAGCTACGGAAATATGATTATGATTGACCATGGCGGCGGTATAGTTACTCTTTACGCGCATGCAAGTGCACTGCTTGTCTCAAACGGAGCGACTGTTTCGGCGGGTCAGGCTATTGCAAAGGTCGGATCAACGGGAATGTCCACAGGACCGCATCTGCATTTTGAAGTCCGCGTTAACGGAAATTACGTAGATCCGCTCGGATATGTAAGTCCGTAGGATTTCTTTGTAATTACTGCGGTGCAGGCTTTCGCAGGCTTTTGGCGGTTTTGAAAGGCTTTGCGGGCAGGCTCCCAAAGACGGGAGATATAAGTGAAAAAACAGATTATCGAATTATTAAAAAAAAGAGGAATTGAAGGCGTGGAAGAAATAGAAGAATTTCTTTCCGACAGACCAAAAAAAACATACGATCCACTCCTGCTGCACAATATGGAAGCAGGAGTGGATTTCATACTGTCAGCTGTCCGCGAAAAAAAGCAGCTTTGCATTTACGGGGACTATGATGCAGACGGCATTACCTCCGTGACACTTCTGATGCAGTTTCTGGGGCATTTGACAGACAGACTGGAGTATTATATTCCTTCTCGGTTTGAAGAGGGCTACGGACTCAACAACGATGCTCTTGACAAAATAAAGGCCGGCGGCGCCGACGCCGTTATCAGCGTTGACTGCGGCAGCGTTTCATACAGCGAAGTGGAACATGCAAAAGAAATAGGGCTTGAAATTATGGTTACGGATCATCACAGCATTACCGATGTTATGGCTGATTGTATACTAATAAATCCCAAGCAGCCTCTTTGCGGTTATCCGTTTCCGGAGCTGTGCGGCTGCGGGATAGCATTCAAGCTGGCACAGGCAGTTCAAAGAAGGCTTGAGCTTCCGAAGGAATATCTGAATGAAGTGCTGGACCTTGTTGCGATAGGCACAATCGGAGATATTGTACCGCTTCTTGATGAAAACAGGACTCTTGTCAAATACGGACTCAAAAAAATCAGGACCTCAAAAAGGCCGGGACTTGTAAGTCTTATACGTGAAACAAAGCTTATACAGCAGAATATAGATTCCGAAAACGTTGCATATGTAATAGTGCCTCATCTCAATGCGGCAGGGCGTATGTCCCATGCGGCGGCAGGCGTGGAGCTTTTGCTGTCAAAGGATGAATCCGAAGCGGCGCCAAAGGTTGCAAAGCTTATTGAATACAACGCCATGCGGAGGCGGATACAGGATGAGACCTTCGAAAAATGCATGGAACTTTCGGAATTACAGTGCATGAAGGACGGCAGCTACATGAACTTCTGCATTATTACAAGTGAAGAGGTTCATGAAGGCATCGCGGGAATTGTAGCGGGAAAAATCAAGGACAGACTGAAAAGACCCGTTATTATATTTACTCCGTCGGGCGAAAACGGTGAATTTCTCAAAGGAAGCGGCCGGAGTACAGAAAGAATAAATCTTTATACACTTCTGAAAACCTGCGAAGATCTTTATGAGCGATTCGGAGGACATGCGGGTGCATGCGGTATGCTTATCAAAAAAGAAAATTTTGAGGCATTTTCGCAGCGCATTCAAAAGGAGACGGAGCAACTGCTTTTGAGGGATCCTTCGCTGTCAGAGCAGGGGCCGGACGCCGAGCTTTTTCTTTCGCCGGCGGAAGCCGATGCGGAGTTTGCCGGGGAACTTGAAAAACTGGCACCGTTCGGTAACAAAAATGAAAGACCGCTTATCTGTATGGAGGGCGTTTCGCTTAGCGGCGTCACATATATGGGTGAAAACAACAAACACGTCAGATTTTCGGCTTTTCTTCCTCCGGACAGGAGACCTCTTTCATGTGTCTTATTCGGTGAGGCGCAGGAAAAAAAGAGTATACTCGAAAGCGGGAGAAGGATGAGCCTGACAGGCAGTCTTTCACTTCAGCAGTGGCAGGGGATTCAGAGAGTGAGATTTACAGTCGGGGATATTTTTGAAAATAACGACACAATTTGATGTTACCGATACAGTTTATGTTGCCGATACAAATAAAAATACCGGTACAAATTAAAAATCAGCTTAAACTCTGAAAATATCCCGCATGCAGGGACATGCGGTTAGGGGGGCACAATGTACTATATCAGCAAAAAAAAGTTTCTGATACTTGTAATTGCAGCGATAATTCTCGGCGGCACACTGACCTTCGGCGGTGTGATGCTGTACCAACATACGATTTCGGATTCGGTGAATATAAGCAGATCCGATTTTGAAAAACTGCAGGAGAATTACGAAAACTACGGCATGCTCGGTCAGCTTCAGCAGGTTATCGATACTCAGTATTACAAGGATGTTCCTTATTCACAGATAAAGCCGTGGATATGCAAGGGCCTTTTTGCGGGGCTTGAGGATCCGTATTCGTATTACATGACAAAATCCGAATATGAAAAGATGAGTGTTTATACAACCGGTGAATTATACGGTATCGGTGTTATTTTTTCACCTGCGGAGGACGGAGGTATCGTAATTGTCAATGTAATGGAAAATTCGCCCGCAGATGAAGCCGGAATTGAGGCGGGCGACTATATAAAGGCTGTTGACGGAACAGCAGTTGACGCTTCGAATTATGAGGATGTGAGCGGAAAGCTCCGCGGCACACCGGGAACAAAAGTCAAGGTTACATATTCAAGAAACGGAAAAGAAAAAACCGTTACGGTAACAAGAGCAAAAATTGTCTATGATTCGGTATTTCCAAAGGTTATTGACGGAAACACGGGATATATACAGATTTCCGCCTTCGAAAAGCAGACAGGGAAGGATTTTAAAACCGAACTCAGGAACATGGAAATGAAAGGTGTAGACGGTATTATCATTGACCTGAGAAATAACGGCGGCGGCATTGTGGAAAGCGGAGTCGAAGTGGCAGACGCACTTCTCAAAGAAGGCGTTATCACATATCTCGAATTTAAGGACGGGACGCGTCAGTATCACAAGTCGGATTCGGGCGCAACTTCAATCCCTTATGTTTTACTTGTCAATGAACAGACTGCCAGCACCTCCGAAATCATTGCGGCGGCTGTAAAGGACAGCGGAAGCGGCAAGATTATCGGAACGAAGACTTTCGGCAAGGGCGTCATTCAGAAGGTTATGCCGCTTGTTAACGGTGATGCAATCAGGCTTACGGTTGCACAGTATTTCTCTCCTTCGGGAAAAGTGATTCAGGACGAGGGCGTTCAGCCTGATATTTCCGTGGAACAGAAGGCGGGAGATTCAAGGGATTATCAGCTTGAGGAGGCGTTGAAGCTTCTCAGAAAATAATCCTGCGCCGTTTCAAATCCGGGCATTGCGGGGAACCATTCTTTCGGGCAAATTTCAAATTGGAAATCCGCCGGGTTTCAGCCCTTGTTGCGGTACAGGGCGACAAATTCCGCACTTTCGTTGACTGGAATTTTATGTAGTGCTATAATAGTACTGTAAAGCGTTAAAGCGAAGAAAGGGGCGGCCCGATATGAGTTATGAGTCCAAATTCAAGAGAAAAGACATAGATGAATTGTTTCAGGCAGTGCTTCTGCTTGAAGACGAAGAAGACTGCTACAGATTTTTTGAAGATATATGCACAGTCAATGAAATCCACGCTATTGCGCAGAGATGGCAGGTTGCAAAACTTCTTTCCGAAAAGAAAACATACAACGAGATTGAAGAAACAACAAAAGCTTCAACGGCAACCATAAGCCGTATCAACAAGTGCCTTCATTACGGCGCGGACGGATACAGGCGGATTCTGTCCCGTATGAAGAAAAAGAAAAAGTGATTTTTCCGGCTGCAGCATTTTACTGCAGCTTTTTTTGAAGAAAGCTCCTGCATTTGCAGGTCTGAAAAGAAGCTTCGGCGTCTGAAGGTTTGAAAAGAAACTCAGGCATCTGCAGGCCGTGGTAGTTAACAAGAGGTTGTTTATGATATTATTTATTCATGAAGGAAAAGTACACGCAGAACAAAGAGATGCGCTTCTCAGGAGAGCACTCTTTGAATATGCTTTTGCAAACGGACTTGAAATCGATTCCGAAAAAGCCGAAATCAGGGAAACAGAAAAAGGGAAGCCTTATTTTGAGAATATTCCTGTCCGCTTCAGTATAAGCCACAGCGGACAGATGTGGATCTGTCTGATGGCTGATTTTGAAGTCGGCGCCGATATTCAGGAAGAAACAGATGTCAAGGCTCCGGATATAGCAGGGCGGTTTTTCACGGAAAATGAGGCTGATTATATAAATTTCCTCGGTGCTGATGCCTTTTTTGACGTATGGGTCAGAAAGGAAGCCTATATCAAGTATACGGGTAACGGCCTCGGTGAGGGGCTCAGTTCCTTTTCCGTGATTGAAAACGGCAGACTTAAAAGTGAGCTCAACGGTACTTTTTTCACCGGAGTTGATATGGGACCGGGGATCAGATGCGCTCTTTGTACGGCCAAAAAAGAAGAATATACACTTGAAAATCTGGAATAGAACTTGAAAGGGGAAAACATGATAAAACTTACTTTCCTTGTGGAAAACAAAACAGAAAACAGTTTGTGCATGGCTGAACACGGACTTTCAATCCTTATTGAGACAGGCGAAAAAACAATTCTTTTTGATACCGGCTCATCAGATCTTTTCGCCGACAATGCCGCGAAAATCGGTGCGGATCTTTCAAAGGTCGATGCCGTTGTAATAAGCCACGGTCATTACGACCATACGGGAGGTGTTCCGGCATTTTGCCGGGCCAACGCCAAAGCCAAAATATTTGTCCACAAAGATGCCTTCGAAGAATTTTACGGTATGGAAAACGGTGAAATGGATACGGAACCATGCGGTATTTTGTGGTCGAAGGAAGAATACGATGCCATCAGGGAAAGACTTTTTTTAACCGACGGTGTTCACAAAATCACTGATGATTTGATTATTTCGGGGACTATTCCAAAGGTTCCCGGAGCAGTTATGCCGGAGAAGTTTTTTATTAAAGATGATAACGGCGAATATACTCCGGATGAAATGAAGCACGAGCAGTTTTTCGTGGTTCGAAACAAGGACAAAGGCGGCAGAAACGAAGGCTTGTTTGTTTTTTCGGGATGTTCGCATCAGGGCGTGATTCCGGTTCTGCGTTATGTTGAGAATCTTTTTCCGGGCGAAAAAATCAGATGTCTTGTTGCGGGAATGCATCTTTACAATGCAACGGGCGAAGTCAGAAAAATTGTTGTCGATGAAGTTTCAAAGCTCGGAATCGAAACAGTTATGCCGGTGCACTGCACAGGTATCAATGCAATATGTGACCTTAAGTCCGCAATGGGCGAAAACTGCATAGTTGCTTCAGCGGGAAAAGTATTTGAATTTTGATTTTGAGGTGAAAAGATGGATATTCATGAAACAGCTTTGAGGTATATTACCCACAGGATGCGTACAAAAGATGAAATCAGGAAAAATCTTATCGGTAAGGGTTTCACGGCAGAGGAAGCAGACGAGGAAATTGAAAAGCTCGTCGAAATCGGCTGCGTCAATGACAAAGCGTACGCAAAGGCATATATTGAATATGCTTTTGAAAAGGGCAAGGCCTTTGTACGTGCAAGACAGGAACTGAAAACGAGGGGCATAGATTCTGAGACGGCAGACGAAGCATATGAGGAGTGGCAGGCAGAAAAAGAGGAGCAGGAGGAAGAAGGACCGCAGAGAGTTTCCGCCGACGAAAAACAAAGAGCCTATATTCAGGCACTCAAATGTCTGGGCATTTTGGGAGGCGGAGAATCCGGGACTGCACCGGTGACTGAGGAAAAGCTTCTTGCAAAGGCTTCAAGGCGTCTTGCGTCGCTTGGTTACGGCAGTGATGTTATTTATTCGGTAATTGGGAGACTGAAAAGCGGCACTGAAGAATAAAAAATACTGTTTTTGGGACAAAGCACCAAAAAACGGACATGCGATATGATAAAAGTGTTATAGCAAAAGGCGGACGAAATCCGGACTGAAAGTCCAAAGCGTACGATTCGGCCGGAAGTCCGGATGTACGGGAAAACGGAGGAAAAAGCTATGACACTTATTTTTATTGCAGATTTTCTTATGATTCTGATTGTGGGGCTTGTTGTTCTTTTGTGGGCTGATTACAGAATGGACTGTGCAAGAATAAGAAGAAAGCGTGAGCTTTACGAAAAGATGCAGCAGTGTGACAGTGACGGTTATTACAAAGCTATGACTCATTACGGCGGCCGCAGTGATTTCGCTTACAAAGTGCGCGGGCGTGAAAATGGCGGCGCATGGACGACTAAACATGCCGGTGTACGTGATTTTAAACGCGCGGTCTGATTGACCGATGCGGGCAAATATAGTAGAATGAAAGAACAATGCTACTATATTTGGAGGAAAAAAATGGCCGGAAATAAACGGATTATCAGGGCAACCGAGTACTTTTACGTGGATGTCATTGAAAACTACAAGCTCGTAGAACAGGAAGTTATCAGAGAAAATCAGCTTTTGAAGCTTTTCAAAAGACCGAAGTATGACGAGCGCATTGCAGGATTTACAAACTGCAGGGATATGGCAAAGAATATCAATCTCAAAGAAATTACAATCGATGCACCGGACAAGCTCGGGGCAGAGCTCAAAGCAGATCTTGCGGAATGCATCAGGAAATTTGTGAAGCTGTGCAACGCTTACATTATGTTCCAGAGCAAACTCAAGGCAAAGGCTGAGCGGAAAATCAAGCTCAAGCTGAGCGAGTACAAGGAAATTGCCAACGAACTCAAGGAATGCAATGCTGAGATGTCGGAGGCACTTAAGGAACTTGATATAGTGTATACGGATTATACAGAAGGTGAAAACAAGTATAATTTCTAGCATACGGTTGTAACAATATGAATATCATTGCCTAAACGGGTTTTGTCAGTATTTATGCGTTAATTTTTTTTGTGTGTAGGGTATTAAGGAAGGTGTATTATGGCAGACGGACAGGTCAAGAAGTATTATATTATCTACATTCTCGAGGTTTTGAAAAAATACTCTGATTTTGACCATAAGTTATCGCAGCAGGATATTATAGATTACATGAGGCTGGAATACCACATTGAATGTGAAAGAAAAGCAGTAAGCAGGAATATTTCCGACCTTCGCGGTCTTGGTTATGAGATTTCCTATGACGGCGGTTATTTTCTGGAGACGCGGGATTTTGAGCCTGCTGAGCTGCGGTTATTAATTGACAGTGTTATGGCGGCAAGGTATATTCCAAAGTCGCATGCCAAAGATTTGATCGAAAAACTGAAAAAACAGGGGAATGTCCATTTTGCAAAGCAGCTGAAGCATACTTTCAACATTGAAAATCTCCAGCATGTCAAAAGTAACGAACTGTTTCTGGCAACGGAGCTTCTTGCCGAAGCCATCGAAAAAAAACGCAAGATTGCTTTTTTTTACAACAAATACAACAGCAGTAAAAAGTTCGAGCATACGACAACCGAAAAGCATATAGTGAATCCGTATCAGATTGTTGTTGCAAACGGAAATTATTATCTTATCAGCAATATTGACAGCAGGCAGAATCTTACATATTTTCGTGTGGAACGCATTTCGGACATTGAAATTTTGCCGATGCCCGCAAAGGATCACAGGATGCTGCCGGAGCTCAGGGAGGGCTTTGATCTTCCAAAGCATCAGATAGAACATGTATATATGTTTTCGGGAACTTCGCAGCAAATCAAAATGCGTGTAAAACCCGAGGGAATTGATGCGTGTATTGATTGGCTCGGGACCGATATTCATATCGATGAAGATCCCGAAAACGAAGGAATGTATATTGTCAGATTCCGTGCAAACACAAATGCGATTTTATACTGGGCAATTCAGTTCGGTGCATTTTTTGAGGTTCTTGAGCCTCTTGAACTGCGTGAAAAAATCACTGCCCTGCTGGATGAGATAATAGCAAAATACGCAGGGAGGGCGAAAGAAAATGAGTCTCGTTTTCAAAATGCAGAAGAAACTTGCTGAGAAGGGAGATCCCGACGCACAGTTTGTTGTTGCCATTTGCTATGCCGAAGGAAGAGGTGTGGCTGCGGACAAGGTCGAGATGATATCGTGGTATACGAAAGCCGCAAAGCAGGGACATATCGGGGCTCAGTGCAACCTGGGCAATTGCTTTGCATCCGGAAACGGAGTCAGAAAAGATCTTACGAAAGCGGCAAAATGGTACAAAAAGTCAGCTGAAGCAGGCTTTGACCTTGCACAGTTCAATCTGGGCATGTGTTATGCAAAAGGAAGAGGTGTCAAAAAAGACGAGGAACTTGCAATTCACTGGCTAAAGAAGGCGGAGGCACAGAACAATCCTCTTGCTGTACAGGCACTCAAAGAAGAAGTCTGGCTTTCGGAGGACGAAGACTGAGCGTTGCATTATTGAAGTCGCAATGTTTATGTTGCACTGTTTATGTCGCACTTTTTAAGTTGCGCTATCAAACACAGTTAACGTGAAAAACTCCCCTGCGCAGTCAAAAAGGCTGCGCAGGGGAGTTTTTGCAAACTTTTGACGAAAAAGGAATGCCCCGGACTGCTTTCTTCGCATTATTGAGTGCGGCTTCCGGTAGCCTGACATAGACAGAACGGATATCGCAAACAGCGAGACGCAAAAAACAAAAAATTAAGAAAACTTTAAATTTTATGTGCAGGAATAAAGGAATCTTTAATAAACTGGGTTGTGATTTGTGGTATCATTAAGATGTTAAAGTGTTACAATCGGCATCGGGATGACATCAAAGAGCGAAAGAGTAGTATATGAAAAGAATAGCAACGATAGGTGCAATGAAGCTTTCATTGTACCTCAAAAACAGAGTCGAAGAAGAAACAATTTCAAAATACAGCCGCATACTCGACATGGGTGTGACGGAAAAGGACATCAAAAATGCCGACAACGACAAGATTTTCAAGACTAAAAACGTCCCGGAAGAACGCAAATACAGTCTGATGAAATCCTGCGGCGGCGATGAGGTGGCAAGGACACTTGTCCAGCTTGCGGCTCTTCGCTATATCTATCCCGAGTCGGGCGATCTTTTGGAAATTGTGGCAAAAGGCTGCGGAGACGGGGTCACGATAGAAGCGGCGGCAAAAGTTTCGGGCATGCAGGGTGAAATTACCGACGATGACAATCTTTCAAAGCTTCTTATGGTTTATGACGCCATGGAACTTTTGTTTTTATCCGAAGAAGAGACATCGGATTATCTGAGGATTCCGCTCAAATTTGACATACGCCTTGTTTCCTGGCTTACGGCAGATGATTTTCCGGATATGGATCTTCTCATAAATGAGGCGGAAACATATGTACCTGTCGAAAAACCATGTGTCTTCGGTTTTGAGGATGAAATGACGGAGGCAGCCGATACGCTTCTTCGTTATGCCAAGATGTTTGAGAAGAACCTCTCAAAATATCAGAAGGAACTGCCGTTGCCGGTCAAGATAATCATTTCGGGCGAAAAAGAAAGCGGAAGGATGACGATGGCTCAGATGATGGCATGGAAATGCAAATTTCCGATGTATGCCATTGATTTTGACATCATCAGGCTCTCGAAACAGCCCCGGAAGCTTGTCAGAAAGCTTGTACGCGAGTGTATGCTGATGGATGCGGTGCTCTGCATCAAAAACATCGCCAAATCGGAAGTTGTCAAAGAGATTGTTACAAGACTTTCATCCGAGTATTCAAAGCTCGATGCACGACCTATTATCTTTCTTTGCGAGCCTGATGTGAAGTGTGAGCCGTATCTCAAAGGTGATGTTCTCAACTTTTCAATCGGCAAATGCAAGCCGCATCAGAGTCTGCAGCTTTGGGAAGGTTTCCTCAAAGACAAAACATACAGAGAAAAGATAGACTGCAGGGAACTTACATCAAAGATGGTTCTTACGGCAGGCCAGATCAAGAAGATAGTCAAAACAATAGATTCGATGGTCATGTCTTCCGAGGATGACAGTTTTGTGGACAACAAAATGGTCTACAAGGCATGTTACAGAGTGCTTGACGACGGCAGATACGAGAATATCAAACGTGTCGAAAGCGGTTTTACACTTGCGGATCTCAAGATAGAACCTAGGAACAAACAGCTTCTGACCGAGATATGCAACCAGATCAAATACAGACAAAAGGTATTTGATGACTGGAATCTCGGAAAGAAATTTACTTACGGAAGATGCGTTTCGGTGCTTCTGGTGGGCCCTCCCGGAACAGGAAAAACAATGGCTGTTCATGCTCTTTCATCAGAACTTGGTCTTGAGCTTTACAAGGTCGACCTTTCGCAGCTTGTTGACAAGTATATAGGTGAAACCGAGAAACGTCTTGAAGAGGTCTTCACACGTGCCGAAAAGAGCAATATGATCCTTTTCTTTGATGAAGCGGATGCGGTGCTCGGCAAGCGAAATGAGGTCAAGGATTCTCACGACAAATATGCAAATACAGAGATAGCATACATACTTCAGAGAATTGAAGAGTATGACGGAATCGTCATTCTTGCAACGAATTATCTCCAAAACATAGATACGGCGTTTATGAGACGTATCAGATATGTAGTCAGCTTTGAGATACCAAGCAGGGATATGAGGAAGGAAATCTGGCTTTCGGCATTTCCGGCAGAGGTACCGCTTTCAAGAGACATTGATTTTGATTTTCTTGCAGAGAAATTTGAAATGGCAGGCGGCAATATCAAAAACATCGTGCTCAACGCAGTCTTTCTTGCGGCGGCAGACGGAAGCGAGGTTGCGATGAAACATGTTATGCAGGCAGTTTACAGGGAAAATTCCAAAGACAAAAGAGTTTCTTTCACCTCAGACTACGGAGAATACAGCTATCTTCTGCATATATGATATACACTGATAAATCAGACCGGTATTGAGGTCAACAAAAAATATAGGTTAAGTTAAGGGTTTGTCCGGATAAGGAGGAAAGTTATGCCTGATGTTCATCCATTTGAAAAAATGAATACAAATCATAGTTCCGATTTCGGAAGTATGCATCAAAACGAAGGAGCGGAAAAAGAAGCCAACGCTGTTGCGGAGCGCTTTGTAAACAGCCGCGATGTGCTCGGAGATATGGGAAAGGCCTACGGCAGGGATTTATCGCATGTCAGGTTCCACAAAGATGCATCTGCAGCCTCAAAAGTTGCTGCAACAGGTAAGGCGGCAGTTACCAAAGGAAATGACGTTTTCTTCGGAAAGGGTGTATTTGATTCGCCGATGGGAAGCGTTGTTGCTGCACATGAAGTAGCACATACAATGCAGCAGAGCGGCGGTTACGGAATGTCGCACAACGTCGCATTTGACTCCGCACAGGGATTTTCCTGGAAAGGTCTCGGAAAGGGGTTACTTAAAGGTCTCAAATCAATAGGTGGCGGTATTGCACGTGGTGCAAGAAGAGTAGCTGAGCTTCCGGCAAGTATTCTCGGAGGTATCGGAGGATTCTTCGGAGCAAACAAATTATTTAATAAAAAGAATACGGATAGAGCGGATAAAGGGGACAAATCCGGAGAACTTATCTCAGAGGACAGAATTCGTGAGCACACAATAGAAACGTCTGCATTTCAGAGTTCACATATTATGACGCCGGGTGCCGACGGTGGTTTTACCAGACTTTTCAAGGGCACAGCCTCAATGCTGCCTGATTCTATAAACAGAGACAATCCTCTGGCAAGAGGTGCTGCATGGGGTGCCGCCATCAGAAACGGACTTCTTGAAGCAACTATGGTGCCGTCACTTGTTAGAGCTTTCAAGAGCCTGAAAGGCGGCGAAGACGATGACCGAACGGCAGGTCAAAAGACAGGAGATTTCTTCAAGAGCTTCAGTCAATGGACGCCTGTTGATCTGATCAGAGGTTTGGGACACGGAGTGGCAAGACTCGGACGCGGTATAGGAAGAGGTGTCAAGTCGCTTTGGAGCCGCGGAATTGATACATCATACGATATAAGCAACAGAGCCGATGCGGATTATGCATCGACTCAAACTGATATAGACGATGATGAAGACGATGATGTAGTAAGTCCTGATGATCCTGCAGTTGTTCAGCTGACATAAGAAAAAGCCGGATAGTGGGAACGAACGTTAGCAAAATTGCAGAACTGTGCAGGTACGAATATGGAACTTACAGGAGAGCTCAAGGAACAGGTTGAGAAGGCCGAATCCAAAGAAGAAAAGAAGAAGCTTATCGAGAAAGCAGGTATGCTGCTTTCGGATGAAGAACCGGAAGAGGTAAGTGGTGGTCCACTCTATATAAGATGATTATAGTGTTGATAGGCCAGATGTATCAGTTTCTTCTCAAAGATGCCGGTAATAAATATTAAAGAAGGAAAAAAAGGAGTCCTGCCAAATCCGGCAGGACTCCGATTTTTGTTGTTGTTTTCTTTCAGCCTTATGGTCTGAGCCATTCAGGCATGTTGTCATATATGTCTTCCTGTGAAACAGGTGACTGTGACGGTTGTGGTTCTGTTGCAGGTTCCTGACCTGAAGGTCCGGATTGGTCTGAAGGCTGGCTTTGCTGACCGGAATTATTGTCTGATGTATTTCCGTCAACAGGCGAATAGCTTGCGGCATTTGGATCAAGCTGTGTGCCCGGAGGAATTGCATAGACTGAGGAATCAGGGTTGTGGAGATTGCAGTAGTAGTAAGGCAATGTATTTCCCGATCCGTCATCATAAGGCTTCAGAGTTCCTGTCTTTGTGATTCTGTTATGACAAAGCGGTGTAGCAAGCAGGCCTGAATCTGCACAGATTTCCTTTGTAGTTTCATAAGAATCCGCCGTGCCGCGTCCGCTTTCTGTTCCCTTGATGAAGTATTCACTTCTTGTCTGTACAGTGCCGTCTTCCGCAACTGATGAACCTACAGAAGCGCTTATTACATTCGAAGGCGCCGAAGGGAAGGATGCGGAAGGAATTCCCGCGCAAACCTGTCTCATAACCTTGCTCCAGAGTTTTGCAGCCGCTACCGAACCCTGGCTGAGTTCAATATTTACGTCATTTCCTATCCATACAGATGCCGCATACTGAGGAGTAAGACCTACAAACCATGCGTCAAAGTTGTCTGTTGTAGTTCCGGTCTTTCCGGCAACAGGCTGAACTCCTATTGCAGCACCGCCGGCAATACCGTTTGTAACCGTGGTTCTGAGCATATCTGTCATGATGAAGGCAACGCCCGGATCTATGACATCGTGTGATTCCGGTATTTTTTCAAGTATAAGTTCACCGCGGTTGTTCTCAACCTTTGTATATGCAACAGGCTGAATGTATGTACCCTGATTTCCGAATACACCATATCCGCCCGCCATTTCTATAGGAGCGATGCCGTGGCTCATACCGCCAAGTGCAAGTGCCGCAGCATTCATATCGTTTGTTTCGCCTGATTCCACAACAGAGGTGATACCGAATTTTTTGAGCATACGCGCAGTATATTCAGGACCTTGCTGCAGGAATACCTTTACGGCATTAACATTGACTGACTGTTCCATTGAAGTACGGAAACTCATCCAGCCTCTGAAACCTGAGTACCAGTTCTTTGGCCACTGTTTGCCGTTGAACGTCATAGGAGCATCTTCAATCATGCTTGCGGCTGTCCAGTAATCACCGTATGAAGTTATAGGATTTCCGCTCTGATCTGTGAATGTCTGTGTTTCTCCTCGCGAGAGAGCTTCGACACCTGACTGCAGCGCACTTGAGTAAACTGCCATAGGCTTGATGGAAGATCCCGGCTGCCTTGGTGAAATCGCTCTGTTGAAGAGGAGTCTGCCGACTGTGTTTCTGCCGCCTACCATAGCTTTGATGCCGCCGGTTCTGTAGTCTGTAATTACCATGGCGCCCTGTGGCTGCACAACCTTTTGGCGAAGCGTGTAATGCGTTGGCCCTATTGTTATATATTCGCCGTTACTTATAAACGCATCAGGCTTGTCGCTGAAGAAGGAGGCATCGATAATAAGGTCGCCGTTTTCGGTTTTTGTCTTATATTGTGCAGGAATTGCGAGAACGCCGCCTGCAATACTGTAGAAAATACCGTCCTCAACAGTATACATAGTCTTGAATTCGGCACTGTAATCAATATTTCCGCCGACTTCAGTCTTGTAGAAATTAAGCCTCTTGCCCTTGCGGAGAAGCAGGCTGCCGTCACTTTGGCGGGAATACTCTTCCGGATGAAGATTGAAATTGCCCGATTCGTCGAAATAATTACCATAGCTGTAGAGCATGATATTTCCGTTGGAATTCAGAATGTTGGAGTTTCCGTCTTTCCTCAGATTTGCAACCTTAGGGAAGTTTGCATTGTTTGAAAACTCACTTTCGGCAATCTTTTGCATATTGGAACTGAGTGTCGTATAAATATTGAGTCCACCGTTATATACCTTCTGCTTTGCATCATCGTATTTGTAATTGTATTCATTCATCAAATCGTTGATGAGCTGGTCAATTACATAATCGGCGAAATATGTTGAAAACGAAGTAACCGATTCAAGACTTGGATTGATGTGAGACTTGAAGTCTTCAGCCATAAGTGTGGCTTTTTCCTCTTCCGTTATATATCCCTGCTCAAACATGTTGCGCAGTGTTGCGTTTCTTCTGTCGGCAGATTTGTCGTTGAAGAGATAAATGAATTCATTTCCGACATAAATAATATTCGGGTCTTCGGGGTCAACATTTTCCGGATTTAATCTCTTAATGAGCGCATAGCTGTCCGGAGCTTTTGGAAGTGAAGCAAGGGCAGCACATTCAAGAGTTGTGAGTTCACCCACATCCTTTGAAAAATATGCCTGAGATGCAGCCTGGACACCGTATGACTCATAACCGAGATAAATGGTGTTAAGATAAGCCTCAATAATCTGTTCTTTTGAAAGCGCATTTTCAAGAAGTACCGTGTAATAAGCCTCGGCAATCTTTCGTTGCATAGAGTGCTGCGTTCTTGTTTCTGTCAGATAAAGATTTCTGGCAAGCTGCTGCGTAATCGTACTTGTACCGCTGACCTGACCGCCTGAGACAATACTGTCCTTTATGGCACCGAAGATACGCGTAATATTGAAACCGTGATGATCCCAGAAAGTTTTGTCTTCAATTGCAATAAAGGCGTTGACAAGCTGCGGAGGAAGGTCTGCGTATTCCACGTTCGTACGGTTGCCCTCACCGGCAAAAATGCTGTCAATAGGATTGCCCTGATCGTCATAAAGCACCGAGTTTTCGGAAAGCAGCGAATAAATGTTGTCCGGGTCGATTTCCGGGGCGTTCATTATAATCGATGCCGAAAAGCCGATTACTACAGCGGCAAATACAAATATAACCGCCAGAAGGAATAAAAAGACCTTTTTCTTATTGAGCTTGTATTTTTTGCGTTTTCTTCTTTTTCCTTTTTTGCCCATAGCTGCTCCGAGTGCTGTTTCTGCTTCAAGTTCGTCGATTTCGTCTTCATTGCTAAGCATAAATTTTTCTTTGAAGACTTCACCTGCGGCGCCGGGTGCGCCTGAAATTTTGTCAATCATGCCCTCAAGACGCGGAGATTTTCCGGCCTTGTTTTCCGAAAGGCGTGCCATTCGTGTCGGTTTTGGCGCATCGCCTGTAAAATCCTTTCCGGTATCGGATGCGGCATTTAGAACATGAGAATTTCCTGTACCGAGTAAATCACCGACATTTCGTGTTTTGTCGGAAAAATTTCCGGTGTAATTGCTTTCGGTCCGGGCAGAGCTGCTGCGGTCCGTGCTGTTGCGGCCTTCGCGCCCCGGAATTCTCAGCCCCGGGGAACTGTTGGATTCGTTGCTTGAAGCTGCGACTCTGTCAATAAAAGCCTTTTTCTTTTCGTCTTCCGATGAAGAAGCAAAGCCTGTGTATGAGGTTGCCGAAGAATTTCTGCGGGGGCGTTCGTATCGCATTCCCGAAGAATCAGCCGAAGAATCGGCTGAAGAGGATTTTTTTCCGGCAGAAGGCGTTTTGTTCAGATTGTCGCTTATTTTGTCGAACTGTGCAAAGAAATCATCAATTTCTTTCTGGTTTTTTGCATTGTTCTTTTCAAATTCGTCTGTCAAGTATTTTCACCTGCCTTAATGAACACAACCGAGTGTGAATCATTGTACGGTAATTACAAAAGGATATCGCTGTAATTACCTGAAAGTCTTAAATAATACATAGTTTTGACACAGCAGACAGTAAAAATGTTCCTGTGTACACAAAAAATCACTATATTATAACACACGGGCTTTGAAAACGGAATAAAAAACACAAAAAATGGGACGGAGGCACGCTTTTGGGGAGGAAGGCGCGGTATGGAGAAATTCCTGCCGGAGTTTGCTGCGGGGCAGAAGAAGGCCGCTGCGGAGAAATTGCCGCCGGGCATTGCATCCGCATCGGAGAACGTCTTTTCTTAAAGATTTTTTAGTATATGCACTGAAAAAAATAGTATATAATATAAGAAGTTACGGAATGAAGAAAGGTTAAAAAGAGGTGCACATATGCGTGACTTCCTGTTTGAAGACGAAAAAACCGAAAATGAAGCCGATGTGGTGGGGGCAAGATTTGCGAATATTACAAAGAGCAATGATGAAGTTCTTGATTTGATGAGCAGCAAATACGGAAAAGACCTGAAGTCCAAAATCGCCGTTCATCATGATGACAATGCGGCGGATTATGCGAAGTCAAGGGGAAAGGATGCCGTTGCGCATGGCAGCGACATATTTTTCGGAAAAGGTGTTTTTGAGAAGAATACACCCGAAAGCAGAGGTCTTCTTGCGCATGAAGCAACGCACGTGATGCAGCAGGATTCTTCGGTTTCCACGGTTGCCTCCGCACCGTCGGGTTCGGAGCAGGGAGGTCTTACAGACAGCATCCGAAAGATGATGAACAGAAGGACTGAGCTCGGACAGGAAGCGGGAATTGCAGGATCTTCAGAGGAAGAAAGATATGCTGAACTGCGCAAATTGAAAGAGGAAGCAGAAGCAGCAAAGGACAAAAACGAAACGGTTGATCAGCTTTAGACGGGTGTGTGTTCCTTTAGAGCACAAATCAGGTTGCGGCTGATACAGAAGCGTGATATAATTAAATTACATTAATTACATTTGTTTCCAAACAACGGTGCGGAATACAGATGACTGCATTTAAGTATTTAATTAATTTCAGCTCAACTTAATTTAATATATATAATTCAATATATATAATTTAATTCAATTCAATGTGTTTACACAGGAAGGACAGGAGGTATGTAGCGTGTACGACAGTGTTGATGTTGCAAGGGCGGCTATTGGTCTGGCAATTACTCCAACCAGAGCTGATGAGGAAAAATTTATAGCGCAGCTCAGGGAAAGAGGGATTAAAGGTGTTGCCGTTGATATCGGTGGAGATATTATCAATGCTACACACATAATTATAGAAAGAGCAATTATAGCATCGAGAAAGGCGGGACTCATTCACGAGGAACACGCTCAGGACGGTGCTGTTGCAGGAGCTGCAAGAGAAGCGCAGGCACAGGTTATCGCAAAGGCAACAGGGCTTAACGGCGGCGGCAAGATAGCTGTCTGCAGAAGCGGTGAGCATGTAAGTGTCTGCATTTTTATGAGTATCGGAATGATGTACCTCAACGAGGTGGTTATGGGACTCGGACACAGAACACTTGCAGATAAATAGCCTAAACTGTACGGCACAGGCAGCTTTGGGGAAGGCTGCGCACAGGTAACCGGTTTCGAGAGGAAAACATGAGAAGACCGGTTGTGGGAATATTTATCGCCTATGCAGCTGGCATAGGCTTTGAATTTTATATGGGAATCGGTAAATGGATAGCAGTGACTGTTTTTTTGGCAGCCACTGCTTTTGTTATTTTGTTTTTAAGAAAGAAAGACGGAATTGTTTCAGGGGAATCTTTTGCTTCGGGCGGGCATGCACGGCAAAAGGAAAAGGGCGTATTTTTATGGCTTCTGGTCTCGTTTTTCCTGCTTGCCGTATTCAGATTTGATGCTGTTTCGGATGATCTGAA
>JAILLO010000022.1 GCA_024693105.1 Clostridia bacterium
TTTTCTGTCAGCGGAACCGGTTCATATAACGATGCAATGTGCACATGCGGCGGCATAAGTCTTGACGGGATAAGCACAAAAACAATGGAATTGAAAAAATATCCCCATATGTACGCCGTCGGAGAACTCCTTGACGTTGACGGGGATACCGGAGGTTACAATCTTCAGTTTGCATATTCCTCCGCAAAAGCTGCCTGCAGCGCAATATCGGAATCATTGCATTTTTAGGCGGCCGCGCTGCGCAAAGCGCATTCTGTACAAAGCACATTCTGCGCAAAGCACATTCCGGGCAAAAGCGCATTCCGGGCAAAGCGCATTCTGTGCAAAAGCAGGCTCTCACTATGTACGCGGCCTGCTTCCCGGCGCCGAATCAGGCTTTTATCCGGAAACCGAAAAACAAAGAAAAAACGGGACAGTCTTTTGCCAATCCGCAAAAGGCTGTCCCGTGTGTTTATGTTGCATAGTTTATGTTGCCTGGTTTATGTTGCATAGTTTATGTTGCATAATCTATGTTGCATGGTTTATGTTGCATGGTTTATGTTGCCTAGTTTATGTTATATCGCTTTCGTTTTGATTTCCTCAAGGAGCTTGTCCGTAAATTCACCGAGGGCAAGTTCGCCGAGTTCACCGGCCTTGCTTGAACGAACAGTAAGAGTTCCGGCAGTAGCCTCCTTCTCACCGATAACACCGATATATGAGCATCTTTCGTTTCTTGCTTCTCTGAGCTTGTATCCGATTTTTTCGTTTCTGATATCAAGTTCAACACGCAATCCCGCAGCTTCGAGTTTTTCTGCAACTTCCTGTGCATACGGAGCAAATTTTTCCGTAACAGTCAGAAGCTTAACCTGTACAGGTGCGAGCCAGAGCGGGAATTTTCCGGCAAAATGCTCTGTCAGAATACCGATAAATCTTTCGATTGAACCGAATATAACTCTGTGAATCATAACAGGTCTGTGCTTTTCGTTGTCTGCGCCTATGTATGTAATATCAAATCTCTGCGGCAGCTGCATGTCAAGCTGGATAGTTCCGCACTGCCATGTTCTTCCGATTGAATCCTCAAGATGGAAGTCGAGCTTCGGTCCGTAAAATGCTCCGTCACCTTCGTTGATTACATAAGGAACACCTACTGCTTCAATAGCTTCCTTAAGTGCGGCTTCAGCTGCATTCCATTCTTCATCCGTTCCCATTGAATTTTCAGGTCTTGTTGAAAGTTCTACATGATACTTGAATCCAAACATCTTATAAACGTCATCGATAAAGTTTGCAACACCGATGATTTCTTCCTTAATCTGATTTGGAAGCATAAAGATATGGGCATCATCCTGCGTAAAAGTTCTTACACGCATAAGTCCGTGAAGAGCTCCCGAAAGCTCGTGTCTGTGCACCTGTCCGAGTTCTCCCATTCTAATCGGGAAATCTCTGTATGACCACATCTTTCTCTTGTAAGTAAGAAGCGATCCCGGGCAGTTCATCGGCTTGATTGCATAAGGTTCATCATCGATCTTCGTGAAATACATATTGTCTTTGTAATGATCCCAGTGTCCCGAAGTACGCCACAGCTGCTCGTTCATGATAAGAGGTGTCTTGATTTCCTCGTATCCTCTTTTTCTGTGTTCCGTTTTCCAGAAATTTTCAAGTTCGTTTCTGATAATCATTCCCTTCGGAAGGAAGAACGGGAATCCCGGACCTTCGTCACAGAGCATGAAAAGATCCATTTCCTTTCCGATCTTTCTGTGGTCTCTCTTCTTTGCTTCTTCAATCTTCGTAACATATTCGTCAAGCTCTTCCTGAGTAGGGAAAGCCGTAGCATAAAGTCTCTGAAGCATCTTGTTGTTGGAATCGCCTCTCCAGTATGCGCCTGCAACGCTCATGATTTTGAAAGCCTTGATCTGACCTGTCGATTCCATATGAGGTCCGGCACAAAGGTCTGTAAAATCTCCCTGCTTGTAGAAGGAAATAACTGCATCTTCAGGCAAATCGCGAATCAGTTCAACCTTGTACGGTTCGCCCTTTTCTTCCATGAATTTAACAGCTTCTTCTCTTGGAAGCTCAAATCTTTCAAGCTTGTAGTTTGCCTGAACAATCTTCTTCATTTCCTTCTGAATCTTCAGGAAATCCGCTTCGGTAAATCTGTATTCAAGGTCAAAGTCATAATAAAATCCATTGTCAATAGCAGGCCCTATAGCCAGCTTTGCCTCAGGCCAGATATTCTTTACTGCCTGGGCCAGAATATGTGATGCCGTATGTCTGTACATATTTCTCACTTTCTCGTCTTCAAAATTAATCTTTTCTTTAGCCATCTTAATTCTCCTTTAAATAAAAAATCCCTTTCTGAAAAATCAGAAAGGGACGATTCGTCAAAATCGCGGTTCCACCCTAATTGCCCTGCAAACGCATGGGCCACTCTTTTTCGATTGTAACGTAATCAACGGGCCGGATTGGGGCCGCTCCGAGGTAGTTTTCAGACAGTTCCTACTGAAGCCTCGCATCAACCGGCTCCTCTCTGTGAGTATTTCCTGACCTACTCGTCTCATCAACGCTTTAAATATAGTGGTGTATTGTAATTTTGTATAATTTATGCGAGTATTCTACCACTTGCTTCCGAGAATTGCAAGGAAAATTTTCAAAATTTTTTCGGCGGCGAATTTTGAATGTTTTTCGGCAGCGAATTTCAAATCAGTCCGCATCGCGTTCCTTAAGTTCATATGCCGAAGTTCTTGTGACTTCACTCACCGTAATAAACGGCAGTCTGAAAATATCTTCACACTTCATGGTAACCGTGGCTGTAACTGTAGGAATAAGCATTGAATTTTTTTCACTGTAGCCTTTTTCATCATCTTCAAATTCAAGGCTGACTTCAAAGGACTTTACTCCGTTCTTTTTTGAAAGCGCGTAATTTATATGATTTTGAGCGTATTCAAGGCCTTCCGCTTCTTCAAAAACAGTCTGCCCTTCCGAATACGCATCTTCATTCTGCAGCATGGCTGCACCCGACGCGCATTCTTCAGCGACTGCCTTCAAAAGATTTTCCTCATATACAAATTTCATCATATCGCTGTTGTAGGAAAGCGCCGTAATGCCCGCAAGAAGCATCGCAAGAAAAACTATGTATATTTTCATTTATCCTTTTCATCACTCCGTTTTTTCTTTACCCGGCATATAACTTTACCCGGCATATAACCCGCATCTTTTCCCAAAAGACGCTGCAAAAAATTAATGCCGCAAAGCCCTCTTCACAGCTTTTCGCTTGCCGTAAAACTGTCAATTACAAAGCCGGCTTCATTCTCCTCTTCCACTCCAAGGAGTGCACCTCCCGCCATCACATCGTGAAGAGGCACCTTTACTTTATATCGAATCATCCTGTTTTCAGAAAAGCCGTCCCTCTTTTTTATATCACTGTCGCATTCAAGAATTACCTCGCTTTCCTCGATTGCGAGTGCTTTTGCGATTTCCGACCTCATACGCGCCTGAATATCCGGCGTGAATGCCCCTGCAAGGCGCGCATCTTCCTTTGCCGAATAAACTATCTCCTGAACTGCGCTTATCTGTGCCGTCACCCTCTGGTCATAAGTCATCTGAAGAATAAAAACCATAAGAAGCGGCAGTACAGCCATTAAAACCATAAACTGCTTCATTTTTCCCGTCCTTTTCCGCGTTTTGTTTTTTCTCCCGGTTTTCCTGCGTGACTCTTTTCTTTTTCCGGGAATCGTATTTAGTCACGAAATCGCCGTTTCCCGTCCGCCATCCGAATGCCCCGACAAAATCACCGTTTCCTGTCAGGCATCCGAATGCCCCGACAAAATCGCCGTTTCCCGTCCGGCATCTGAGTTTACTTACGGAGCCATCGTCCTGAGTTCAAGATTATGCTCCCATACCCTGTTCATCACGGACAGACTCGAAGAATCCTGATCTCCGGCTATAAGACCGTAAATACATACTCCCAGTGCAACCGAACAAAAGAATACTATAAGCTGCTTCATTCAATCACCTGTCTTTCCGCTGTCCAGAACAGATTCTGCCTTCGCCATCGCACTTGCGCCTATTTCTCCTGCGGTATCCTCAAACCCCAGGATAATTCCTCCTATGGCAATTCCCAGGATCACCATTGCCAGCATCACGATTAACTGTTTCATATTGCATTCTCCTTTCAGATATTTTTTTGTTTTAACTTTCATTTTTCACCGTTTTCCCCCGAAAATCAGCCTTATTTATCCTTCTTTTCCCGCCGGTCTCCCGGAATATGCATCTTTGAGAAGTCTCACGGGATTTGCTTTGCCCCATCCGCTTCTCGGAATTTTCTCCGCCGGGTCCAATCCTCAAAGCTGTTCCTCTGAATCCGGTCCTCAGAATATACTTCTCAGAAGTTCCTGCTGCTGAAGGAAAAATCCCACATATATAAAGTCTGTGAAGATGATAAACACATTGAGAATTACAGGCAGGTACAAAAGCTCGCTTACAGCTTCATCCCTCTGTTTCTGCCATGTTATTCTTCGCTGCCGGATTGTTTTCTGGTGAGTCGCCAGTATTTCGGAAAGCTTTGCGGAATCCGAATAATCCCAACACATAAGTACTCCCGCAAATTCCTTCCCCATCTCGGTGCATGCCTCTTTTTCAAACTCGGCTGCCGCATCCTGAATTTTGCCTACACGCAAAAGCGTCAGAAATTTCATATACCCCTTCTGCAATATTCCTTTCCGCTCCGCAAGAATTGCGCTTATCCTTTCGAGCCCCACTTCATGTTCTCCGTTAAGTGCCGCAATATTTCGCAAAAGTGAAATGCTTTCATAGATTTCCTCGTCTATGCGCCGCTCTCTTGCATTTGCAATAAAAGGCACTCCGGCCGCAATGCTCATAAGGCTTTGCATTTGCTTCATCCTTCCTTTCAAAGAGCCTGCTATTCTTTGCGCACCGCTTTTTCCCAGCCTGCGGCTGCCTGTGTCTTTCATTCCCAAAAGCAGTGTCACTCCGCCCAAAAGAGTCATTGCCGCCAGAAAATACACTACATGTGCAGTCCCGTGCGTATTTAATATTTCCGGCATATTTTCTCCCCCAATCAGTAATCAAATTTTCTGTTGCTTATGATTTCAAGCATAAATATATTTGCAACAAACAGAATTCCCGTTCCGCACGCAAACGCAAGTCCCGTCCCGGTGCAGAACTGATTGTAAAAAAGCCTGTCAGGCGGCACATCAAGATAAAAAATACAAAGAAGCGTTGTAATTATGCAGGTAAGCGGAACAAGCACAAGCGTTATTCTTCCCGATTCGCCGTTCAGCCTTTTTCTTTCCTCGGCAAGAGTCCTTGCGTCCTGAAGCTGGAACAGTATTTCCTCAAGCGCAGCCGAAATATTTGTGCCGTAAGCAGCCGCAAGATAGAGATTGTAGGAAAAAATCCTGCTCCAGTTTGTATCAATCACGGCCCCGAACTGCTCCGTAATATTTCTCATGCGCTCTCTGTCTCCCGTCGTCCGCAGCTCTAAAAGAATAGTGTAAATAATACTGCTGCATACCTTTCTTCCCTCAGGCGAAGCAGCCATTATTTCCATTGTTTCAAATATGTTAAACCCCTTTATTCTGTACTGTGCCAGAAATCCTCCAACAAAGCTTTCCGCTTCACGGCTTCCTTTTCCGCGAATTCTCTGCAGTTTAATTTCAAGAAACGCCGGCGGCAGTGATGCCAGAACTATGCTACCTGCGCATGCGGCAGCAATGCTCATGCCCTGCGAAAGCGCCGCAGCAAAAGCAAGCAGAAAAAAGGTCAGCAGAATCCCTAAAAAACTCCCGAAACCGATTCTACCCGCAAATACCGTTTCAACCGCTGTTTTCATATGCCTGAGCGGACGCGGCATTTCATACGGTCTTTGCAGTTTTCTGTTCAGCCTGTGCCTCGATTTGATGATTTCTGCCGCATGCCTGAGATCCTTTTCACAGAGTATTCCCATGCCGCCCGCAAAGGTCAGAAGCAACACCGCTTCAATTCCCATAATTATGTATTTTTCCATTGACGTTCTTTTCTCCTTCCTGTGCAAGCCGTTTCAGGTCACAGTCAAATTTTTCAAACGCCTCCCGGTTTTCTTCAAGTCCGGCGGCACGCTTTTCATCTCCTATGCTGTAAAACCACTTCCAGCTGTCGGATGCATAATCATATGAGCAGATTTTGGCAAACTTAATCTCGCCGCTTGCCCGGTCAAGCGAAATTTCATGAATGCTGTTAAGACGCTTTTGTGACTTGTCGGCAAGCTGGACAAAATGAAATATATAATCAAAGCTTCCCGCTGCACGCCTTGCGTTGTATCCTGTAGCTCCGCCTGTTTTCCGTG
This sequence comes from Clostridia bacterium, assembly GCA_024693105.1. GTDB lineage: Bacteria > Bacillota > Clostridia > Peptostreptococcales > Anaerovoracaceae > JAILLO01. Next base: position 6,320 of record JAILLO010000022.1, read on the forward strand.
TGATTTCGTCTGCCACGTCATACGGAAAGGCAAGAGGATTTCTGCTGTGAAATGTTATTTTCATTCGCCTTGTTCCCTTTGCCGCAAGCCGCAGGACAGTGTCAAGCGCCGTGCCGTCGCGCGCCTCTGCCATAATTACATAGTCGGCATCACTTCTGAGAATATTTTTTACAATCCCCCCAAGGGCCTCCTCATCCGCAATAAGCTGGACAATCGGGGCGCCCGGCATGATTTTGTGAAGAGGAATTTCAGGATCCGTCTCCACCATCACGCCTTCAAGGTCCGGATTTTCCAGGCTCTGCCACGTTGTCAGAAATGTCGTCTTTGACGAACGGGGTGCACCCGTAAAGGCGCAGTTGTAACCAAGCCTCACCATGTTTTCGAACAGACCTGCGGCCTCTTTTGGAATCGTGCCGCGTTTTACCTGCTCTTCAAAACTGTAAACCGGTACGATATATCGTCTGAAAACAATAACATCCTGGCCGTCTTTGACCATATTTCCTCCAAAGACTGTAACTCTCGTACCATCGAGCATATATACCTCATGAAAGTCACGGTTTATGCGCTCTTCAGGCGTAAGCAAAAGGAATGCCCTCACAAGCTGTTCCCTTCTTTTGGGCGTAATTTTCTGCGGTTTGAGAACCATCCTGCCGTGCTCCATAAAATATATGTTTTCGCCTATTATTTTGGCCGAGCTGCTTGAAGCATACTTTTCGCCGAACCACTGCGCGATTCCCGCAAGCCCCCAGTTCTCATGGTATACCGCTTCTTCAAGACTGTTATACCAGCGTGGGAATTCAACAGACTGTGCTCCGCGTTTTTTCACGGTCTCCCTTATTTTGTTGAGAAAATAATTCTTCTCTTTTTCATATCCTATAATTGCCTTTTTCTGCGTTTCAAGCACGCCTTTGACGTTCTCGCTCTGATTCTCCCATTCACTTTGAAATTCGTGGGCGATTTTTTCGCACAGATTGTCAAAATCATGCTCTGCGTCTTCACCGTTTATTCCTGCCGAAATATACCTGTCTAAATAAAACTTATCTTCCATTTTCCCTTCCTCTGATTTTTCAGATGTTCAAATCCCGTTTCGCTGCCAATCCTGTCGGCAATTTTCTCAACGTCCTGAATATATTTTTCTTCTCTGTATCCCAAAAGTGTACGACAGTCCATTTCCGCCTGAAGTCCGCTGCCCGCAAGGTTTATCCTGTGAAGCATTTCCTTTTCCACGCCCATGCGTCTTGAAAGATACGAAATATCATACGGTGAGTCGTCGGAATATTTGTTGATTATGTAACCGCTGAAATTCAGTTTCAGTGATTCGTACAAAAGCCAGTTTTTCTCATATCTTCTGAGCGCGCTTTCGTTCTGTGTCATAACAAGATACTTCTTCTTTGCCATCTGCAGCCCTCCGATGGCAAGGCCGTTGTCGATTTCGCTGCCGGCATCGGCAATAATTATGTCGAAGTCACGCTCAAGACCTTCAAGAAGTCTTTCCGCAGTCTGCGGCAAATAATATCTTTCCTCCAGTTCGTTGTCCACACCCGATATAAAATACAGATTCTCGCCGCATTTGTTTTTTCTGAGAAGTTTTTTTGTCACATCAAGTCCGCTGTCTATCCTGGATTTGTAGCAGTCTATCGGATCTGTACTTTCTCTTACAAAATCGGCATTTCTGCGGCCGGCAAGCGAAAGAAGCAATACTGTTTTCTTCCTGTCGCTTTCGGCAAGCATCTCCGCCACAGACTGTGCAATCATAGTCGTTCCGCACTTATGATCCACACCGTGAAACACATATAGGTTTTCCATTTTTCTTTTACTCTCCCTTCTGAATTACGATAAGTCCCTCTGCACCGGCCTCGCCGAGGAGCATGCTGTACTCCTGCGGGCTCGCCTGGATTTCTATATGATCCAGAACGCGTTCCGAATCGGTACGCTCAAGCAGGTTTTTTCTTACCTGACGGCGGCCGGCATCGGTTATCTCCCTGTTTGATTCATCCTTTGCGAAGGCTACCGTGTATGTACCCAGTTCTGCCATGTCGCTCCCCCTGAAAATCCGCACCTCATCTCCCTGTCTGATTGAACTGCTCATTGAAAGAATCTGCTCCGCAGAAAGCCTGCAGGGTGATTTTCCCTTTTGCAGAAGTGATTCTTCCTTTTTCAGCATTGCCGTGCTTATCTGCGCATTTTTCGGTATGAAACAGTCAGCGATTTTTCCGCTCAGCTTCGGTATTCCTTTCTCCGTACATGCACCTGAAATTTTGTTTTCACGCAGTACCTTTGCAGTGCACAGCATTTCCTTTGTAATCACGTCTCCTTCTCCTATATCGCAGGCTGCCGCAACGACTTCGGCAGTTACAGCCTTGTCCCTGCCTGCCGTTTCCCAGTAAATCATTCCGCCAACGGCGATAATTATAAGAAGTGCTCCGATAATTATGCGGGTTCTTCTCATTTTTTCTCTTTCTCCCTTCGTTTATCTCTTTCCTCTCTGCTTCCGCTTTCGCCTCTGCTTCCGCTTCCGCCTCCGCTTCTGCTTCTGCTTCTGCTTCCGCTTCTGCTTCTGCCTCTGCCTCCGCTTCTGCCTCTGCTTCCGCTTTCGCTTCTTTCTCTTTTCTTTGGGCTTGTTTTTCCATATTTTGTAATTTAATTATACTTACATTTTTTCTTATGTCAACCATTTTATGGAAATTTTGCATAAAAAAATTGCACCTGCGCTTATTTTGCAGATGCAATATTACAAAGTCTGTTTATTTTGAAGGTTTCCCGGCACCCGATACTGCGGCAATTCCGGCAAAGCCCGCAATGACATGCTCATACCCTTCACGACTGTGCGGAATCAGGCATTGACTGCAATCCTTGATTCCCCCTTCGGTATAGGTAAAATCTCCGCCGCACTCTTCTCCGAGAGCATAAAGCGGGCAAAAGCAGAACATGCAGTTAAAATTCTCCGGATCGGCTCCCTTGTGACAGGGAAAATATTCGCAACCGGTATTTGAAAAAAATCTGCTGTTTCCCGTCATTTTTCTTCTCCGGAATCAAGCTTCGGCATTTCACCTATCATTTTCAGTTTGCCCGTAAATTCACGCACACGCGCATCAATATCGGCTGCACCGAAGACTGATGAGCCCGCAACAATTATATTTGCTCCCGCCGAAACAACAGTGCCGACATTATCAAGATTAATTCCGCCGTCTACCTCAATGTCATATGTAAGGCCGGTTCTGTCCTTGATTTCCTTGAGCATCGCTATCTTGCTCAGTGCGGACTGAATAAACTTCTGGCCTCCGAAACCCGGATTTACGGACATAACAAGCACCATATCCACTTCATCAAGAATATAATCAAGTGCCGAAAGCGATGTGCCCGGATTTATTGAAACTCCCGCCTTCACGCCGAGGCTTTTTATATTCTGAATGCTCCTGTGCAGATGTGTGCAGGCTTCCTGATGAACAGTGATAAACTCTGTCTGATCCGTTACAAAATCAGCTGCGTATTTGTCGGGATTTTCAATCATAAGATGTACATCAAACGGCATCCTTGTCTTTCCCGAAAGGCTCTTCATGACAGTTGCCCCAAAACTGATGTTAGGTACAAAATGACCATCCATAACATCTACATGTACAAGATGCGCGCCTGCCTTTTCAACAATTCCGACCTGCTGACCCAGGCAGGAGAAATCCGCCGATAAAATTGACGGTGCCAGTCTCATCATTTTTCATTCCTTCTTTCCCAGATTTTCTGCAATGCACATACAGACGCCAAAACGACGCCTGTATAAATTGTCAGTATTTGTTTTTGTTTTTTTCTATAATTTCCTCAAGCTGAGCACAGTATGAGGTATACCGGCTTTTTGTAATCGCACCGCTTCGAACAGCCTCTCTTACGGCGCATCCCGGTTCGCGAAGATGCCTGCAGTTATCATATCTGCATTTTCCGATGTACGGAATCATCTCCGGATAAAGGTGCTGCAGTTCTGCTTCATCAGCTTCAAGCACATCAAAGGATGTGAAGCCGGGCGTGTCGAAAAGGTCTCCTCCGCCTTCAAGCGGAAAAATCTCGACATGGCGCGTTGTATTCCTGCCGCGCAGAGTTTTTCTGCTTATTTCTCCCGTCTGTGCCGTTGCATCCTCAATGAGGAGATTGAGAAGCGTCGATTTCCCGACTCCGGAAGGGCCGGCAAAAGCGGCAGACCTTCCCTCAATCAGTTTCCTCAGCTCATCTGTGCCTTCTCCTGTCTTACCGCTGACGAAAACAAGCGGATACAGTGGAGAATAAATATCTGTCAGCTTTTTTCGTCTTTCTTCTGTAAGAAGGTCAAGCTTATTGATGCACAGGACTGCATTTATATGATTTTTCTCCGTCATTACCAGAAATCTGTCGATTGTGCTCCTTGAAGGCTCCGGCTGTGCTGCCGCAAACACGAGCACAAGACAGTCAACATTCGAAATCGGAGGTCTTATAAATATGTTTTTCCTTGGAAAAATGGTGTTTATCACCGCATCGCCGTCTTCAAGGACTTCAATGTCAGCCTCATCGCCGACTGTCGGTACAATTCCTTCTTTTTTGAATATACCGCGGGCTTTGCACTGATATACGATGCCCTGAGCCGTCCTTACATAATAGAATCCGGCTATGCCTTTCACTATACGTCCCTTCATCAGTTAAGTGCCCCTGTGGTGAAGTCTGCGTTCTTCTTCATCACAACGTCATTATCGAAGTAAACTGTGATGGTTCCGCTTCCCGTTCCGCTTACCGTAAGCGTTTCGCTTCCGTTTGACTTGATTCTCTGGGCATTCTGAAGAATGTAGGAAGAACCGTTGTCATCGTTTAGAAGCACTGTCAGATAGAAGACTTCATTGTTTGCCGCACTGTAATTGATGGAAAGTGATACGGACTTCGATGAAGGCGCTTCGCTTTCTCCGCTTACCTTAAGGTCGACGCTGTCTCCCTTTTTGAGGGAATGGCCTGCCTCATACTGCTGCCACATTACCTCATCTTTTCCGTAAGCATCGCTCTTTCCGGTTGAAACATTTCCGACCTTCAGACCGAGATCTTCAAGTTTTTTCTTTGCCGAATCAATGCTTGTGCCAAGCAGCATTGGCATCTCAATCGTCTCCGAAGCTGTGCCGGCGGAAATTACAAAGCTTACGCTGCTGCCCGGTTTTGCGGTCTCTCCTGATTCAGGCGACTGTTCAACTACGGCATCCTTAGGCATGTCGCTTGCCTCATCGACAGTAACCTTTCCTACCTTGTAACCGTATTTTTCAAGGAGAAATACGGCGTCATCGTAAGATTTTCCTATAAGATTAGGCACTGTGTTTTCCTTGGCGCCCTTGCTGATATTTACGGTAACGGTTTTTCCGTTCTTTACTTTAGAACCGCTCTTTGGTGTCTGCGAACAAATCTTTCCTTCGTCATAATCAGAGCTGTAAACCTCGTCGCCTATTTCGACTTTAAGGCCGCTGTCCTCTGCAGCGTCTTCGGCTTGCTCAAATGTCATTCCGAGGAAATCCGGAACTTTGACTTCTGTTCCCGAGAATCCCGAAAATCCGTTGACTATAAACATGCTTACCGGGATTGCACAGACAAGTGCCGCGATAATTGCCGCAAGCTTAACCTTGTTGAGTCTGACCTTCTTTCCCTTTTTCTTTCCGTTCTTTGACTTTGTCGGTTCATTTGAGACGCTTTCGCCCGCAGCCTCATTTGCAGCCGGCCGCTCCGGTCCGATTTCGTTCTCATGTCTGCCGATTCCTTCAAGGTCCGAAAGATTCCTTACCTCCGATCCGGCATAATTTCTGCTGCCCGCAAATACCGAATCACCGACAATACTTGCAACATGCTTTACGCTTTTAAGTGCGATATACATTTCGTCGGCCGTTGCATATCTGTTGACCTGGAATTTGTTTGTTGCCTTCATCACAACCTGCTCAAGGCGCGGCGGAATTCCGTCGATAAGCTGTGAAGGCGGCGTAATCTCGTCATTTATGTGCATCAGGGCAACCGCAACCGGATTGTCACCGTCAAACGGCACTTTTCCCGTAAGAAGTTCATAAAGCACAATACCGAGCGAATATATGTCGGATTTTTCGTCCACATATCCGCCTCTTGCCTGTTCAGGCGAGAAATAATGCACCGAACCCATAATAGTGCCGGTCGATTCCGCAATCGTCGAAGAATTTGCAGCTTTTGCGATACCGAAATCGGTAATTTTCGCACTGCCGTCTTTTGCTATAAGAATGTTGTGCGGTTTTACGTCTCTGTGAATAATATGATTCTTGTGGGCAAAACTGAGTGCGGAAGCAATCTGCATTGTAATTTCGACAGCTTTTTCCCACGGCATAGGACCGTTTTCGCGTATAAGATCGCTCAAAACCGGACCTTCTATCAATTCCATTACGATATAGTTAATGTTGCCTTCCCTTCCCACATCGTAAATATTTACGATATTAGGGTGATTGAGGCTGGCCGCAGCTTGAGATTCCTTTCTGAAGTTTTCAATGAATTTTACATCTTTTGTGAACTCAGGCTTGAGTATCTTTATGGCTACAAATCTGTTAAGTAACCGGCATCTTGCCTTATAGACAACAGCCATTCCGCCGTCGCCTATACGTTCGAGTAATTCATACCTATTTGCAAGTATTCTGCTACTCATACGTAATTTTCCTCCCTTGTATGCATTCTGTCCTACGCAATCGATAAATCACCGAGTTTTCGCTAACTCAGCTTCAGACAGATAACAGTGATGTTGTCTCTGCCGCCCTTCTGATTTGCCCTGACAACAAGTTTTGCGCAGGTGTCTGACATTGAATCACCGGCATCGGTAATTTCACAGATTTCATCATCCGTCAGTTCACTGTGCAATCCGTCCGTGCATAGCAGTATCACATCGTTTTTCTTCACATCCATCCTGTAAAAATCAGGTTCAACAATTGCATCGCCGCCAAGTGCCCTTGTAATCATGTTGCGCTTGGGGTGCTTCCTGACTTCATCGGCAGTAATCGTACCGTTTTTCAGTAATGTGTTCACATATGTGTGATCCTCTGTTATCTGGCTTATGCGTCCATCTCTGCACACATACGCTCTGCTGTCTCCGACATTTATGAAGTATGCCGTATCACCGGTAATATATGCGACAACTATCGTTGTTGCCCTTCCGGATTTTTTGTCGCGATCGGCATCCATATTGTAAATTAAAGTATTGACCTCCGTCAGGCAGTCCATGAAATAATCACGGAGAGATTCATCATCCTTCGCCTTGCTTATATCATGTTCCCTGACATATTCGGCAACCCGGCTGACCGCCGTCCTTGAAGCAATTTCGCCGGCATTGTTTCCGCCTACACCGTCGGCAATGATGTAAACATTGTCTTTTGGCACTACAAAGCAGGCATCTTCATTGTTGCTTCTTTTCAGTCCTCTGTCACTTTTAAATCCTACCTGTACCATAACTAAATACCCTTAACAACTCTGCATTCTTTATGTATATTTCCTATTGTCTTTAACAAATTCTTTATTTTACCGTGCTTGGATTTGTGATGAGGGAATCATCTCTTGCCATCTTGCAGATAAAGAATCCGTCAGTGTGATTTACATTCGGCATCAGCTGAACCGATTCAATCTTTGAGAAGTTCTGATTTCTTCTGAGAAAATCGCTTACTACACGCTGATTTTCATACGGATTGATTGTGCAGGTGCTGTAAACAAGAATTCCGCCCGGTTTAACATACTTTGAAGATGCCGAGAGAATATCAAGTTGCTTTCTTGGCAGAGAATCCATTTCGGAAGTTCTTTTCTTGTACTTGATTTCAGGCTTTCTTCTGATAACGCCAAGGCCTGTACACGGTGCATCCACAAGAACTCTGTCTGCCTGTTCAATCATTGAAGAATCAACCTTTGTAGCATCCCATGGTCTCGTCTCGACTATGGTAACGCCAAGGCGCTTCGCTTCATTCTCTATAAGAGTAAGCTTTCTCTTGTAAATATCCGACGCGATAATTCTTCCCCTGTTGTTCATTCTTTCCGCAATTGCCATGGTTTTGCCGCCCGGAGCCGCGCATACGTCCATTACGGTATCGCCCTGCTTCGGATCGAGCATAACAGAAACAAGCATTGAACTTTCGTCCTGAACGGAAAACATGCCGTGCTTGTAAAGCTTTCCCTCAAGAAGTCCGGAGCCTCTGATTCTGAGAGCGTTCTCGCAGATTGTTCCCTTTTCTACATGGAAATGTTTTTCCTCAAGTTTTTTGATGAGGTCATCTTTCATGATTTTGAGCCAGTTAAGTCTGATAACCGTATCCGGTCTTTCATTTCCGGCCTTTAAAAGCTCTTCAACAAAATCAGGCTCGTAATTTTCCATCCACAGTTCGATTATCCATGGCTGATATGAATATTTCACAGACAGATATCTGATTTCGTCTTCAGTTCTGTCAGGAAGTGAAATTGTAAGTCTGTCCTTTATATACGATCTGAGCACCGCATTTATAAAGCCTTCCCTGCCTCTGCAGAAACGCTTTGCAAGAACGACGCTTTCATTGACTGCCGCATATTCAGGCACGGAATTCATATACTTGAGCTGATAAATTCCCATGCGCAGCACAGTCCTGTCACTTGCCTTGATTTTTTCCGTTCCGGTCGGAACAAGTGTATCAATAATATAATCAAGTAAATATTTGTTTTCAAGCACACCGTACACAAGTTCACGTACAAATGCCGGCGAATCAGGTCTTCCACAGATAATGTGGTGATTCAGAACAAAGTTTGAATAAGCTTGTTTTGTTTCAACATCCATCAGTACATAATATGCTGTTTTTCTGTTTGCGTCCATATTATCTTCTCCCCCTTATTGCAAGTATCCTTAACAAATTTGCCAGTGCCACCGCAAGTGCGGCAACGTATGTCATTGCTGCTGCGGACAAAACGCGCTTCGCTCCGGCAATCTCTTCATCGTAAATAATGTCACATTCCTCAAGCTGTATTATAGCTCTCCTGCTTGCATTAAGCTCTACAGGTAAAGTAACCAAATGAAACAGCACCACGAAAACAAATGCTATCACTCCCAAATCAAGGAGCAGATTTCCGGCACTGTATTTTCCCGCCTGGGCAAGTACTATTCCAAGCACAATAATCGGCCATGTAATATTTGTGGCCACATTCACGACAGGAACAAGCGCACTCCTTACCGCAAGAGGTGCATAAGCCTGCCGGTGCTGAATTGCATGTCCGACCTCATGAGCCGCAATCCCTACGGATGCGAGGGATGAATCGTTAAAAACTCCCTCTGACAGCCTGATTGTCATTCTGCGCGGATCGTAATGATCCGTCAGCTGTCCGCCGGTCATTTCAACAGCAATATCGCCCAGTCCGTTTTTGTCAAGAATATATCTCGCCGCCCGGGCTCCCGTAATTCCTCTTCTGTTTCCGATTCGGGCATATTTCCTGTATGCGCTTTTCACCCTGAACTGCGCGAAAAACGCAAATGCCACCGCCGGAAGCAGAATAAGAACCGTAATGTCATTATAAATAAAACCCATATTTTTCACCAAACCGGGACAACTATCCCAAAACAGTGCCTTTTTCAACAGCATTTCCGCGCAGATAATCCGAAACCGCCATTTTCCTTTTTCCCGGAAGCTGTATAACTTCGGCTCTGAGGATTTTTCCTCCGCACGAAATATCAATACCTTCAGGTGAAACTGCAACAATTTCCCCCGGTGCGGCTTCACACTTGTCGTCAAGCGGAGCTGCCTTCCATATTTTGAGGGTTTCACCGTTATAATTTGTATAAGCTCCCGGCCACGGCGCCGTTCCGCGAATCAGGCGCTCAAGTTCTTCAGGAGACTTTGTGAAATCAAGAAGTCCGTCCTTCTTGAAGAGCATCGGCGCATACGTTGCCTTTGAATCGTCCTGCTTCTGTCTGCTGACTGTTCCCGCCTCAATTGCAGGCAGATTCTCCTTCAAAAGTTCCGCCCCGAGGACCGCAAGTTCATCGTGAAGCTCGCCGGCATCCTTTGAGGCTATCGGAGTCTGTACCTTTGCAATCATGTCGCCCGTGTCAAGACCTTCCTCGATATACATAAGCGTAATGCCGGTGTATTCATCGCCTTCAATAATACTTCTCTGAATCGGCGCTGCCCCGCGAAATCTCGGTAGCAGCGAAGCATGTATATTGATACAGCCTTTTTTCGGTATTTCCAAAAGTTCCTTCGGCAGTATCTTTCCGTATGCGGCAACAACTATCAGATCCGGCTCATAAGCTCTAAGCTTACGAAAAAGCTCCGTATTACCTTTGATTTTTTCCGGCTGCAGAACTTCAAGCCCCAGACTTAAAGCTCTCTCCTTCACGGGAGTGGGCTGAAATTTTTTTCCTCTGTCTCTTGCCTTGTCAGGCTGTGTAATTACCATGCCTATTTCATGGCCCGAATCATATAACGCCTGAAGACCTTCCACCGCAAAGTCCGGAGTGCCCATATATACGGTTTTCATCATTTTTCATCAGCCTCTTCCGTTATTTCAACCTCGTGAATGTTTTCTGCTTTGTCGATATACAAAATACCGTCAAGATGATCGTACTCATGCGAAATTACAACAGGAAGGAATCCCGTTCCCTCCATTTCAAATCTCTCGCCGTTACGATTTGTAGCTTCGATTTTGATATACTCCGGACGGTCTACCGTTCCCACAAGTCCCGGTGAAGAAAGACAGCCTTCCTCTCCGGTCTGTGTCCCGCTCATTTCAAGGATGACAGGATCGATGAATTCCGTCACCTCGCCCGGCTCCGGCTCAATTATAAACATGCGCCTTCTGATTCCTACCTGAGGTGCGGCAATGCCCACACCGCCGTGAAGCCTCATGGTCTCAAGCATATCGTCAAGAATCATGCGGATTCTGTCTGTCACTTCGCCGACTTCACGGCAATGACCGCGCAGAACGTCATCATCCTTACCTTCAATCATAATATTTCTTATAGCCATTTTCCACTCCTATAAATTATTTTTTTCTAATATTTTAAACAACATGCGGTTTTTTATAAAAAACTGTATGGATTTATATCGGTTGTAACAAGATAATCCTTTTTCCTTACGAGATTCAGCCGCCTGCGTTCCTCATCAATAAGTGCCGTATATGTTCTCCTTGCGCCGGCCGGACATTTGATCAGGATGGTAAACCTGTATACATCCGCAACCTTTGAAAGATGCGCCGGCTGAGGCGGAAAGATCTTGCTTCCTTCACCGCGCGGCAGCCTGTCGCACAAACGGTTATATATCCCGTTAATGGCACGGTTTGCCGAATCACGGTTTTCCGATGTCACAAGTATATGCATCAGATCGCAGAACGGAGGATAATTCATAATCTGTCTTTGCTGTATTTCATGCTCATAAAGAGAAACGTAATCCTGATTTGCAGCAGCAACAACAGCATAATGCGACGGTTCATAAGTCTGAATAACGGCTTTTCCCTGCTTTTCGCCTCTTCCCGCCCTGCCGATTGCCTGCGTGACAAGCTGAAACGTTCTTTCAGCCGAACGGAAATCGGGAATATTGAGCGAGGAATCGGCAGAAACGACGCCGACAAGGGCAACGTTTGAAAAATCAAGGCCTTTTGCAACCATCTGCGTTCCTATGAGAATTTGGGCTTTTCCCTTCCTGAAATCCGAAAGTGCCGAATCCATGCTGCCTTTTTTTCGTGTCGTATCAAAATCGATTCTGAGGATTCCCGCATTTGGGAACAGCTTTGCCGTTTCTTCTTCGAGCCGCTCCGTCCCGAAGCCGAAGTGCTTGAGATATTTTCCTCCGCACGACGGACAGCGTGAAGGCACCTTTTCGTGATGCCCGCAGTAATGACATACTGCCGAGGCTTCTGCCTTGTGAAATGTGAGAGGAAGGCCGCACACGGGGCAGCGCATGACAAAACCGCATTCCCTGCATGAAACAAATGCCGAATAACCTCTCCTGTTCAGGAAGAGAATTATCTGGCTTTTTTCCCTGAGGCATCTTTCCATCTCAGTAAAAAGTTCACCGCTGAATACGGAAGTATTCCCGTCGCGAAGTTCTTTTCGCATATCCACGACGCTTACCTCAGGCAACCTGACCTCGTTATATCTTTTTGTTATCGAAAGGTATTTGTAAATACCGTCCTTTGCACGTTTGGCCGAAACTACGGAAGGCGTCGCGCTTCCCAGCACGAGCACGCCCTGCCAGGGCGCAAGACGTTTGAGCGCCACTTCGGCAGTTTCGTATTTGGGAGGACTGTCAGACTTGTATGTAGTCTCATGTTCCTCATCAAGAATAATGATCCCGATATTTTCAAGCGGAGCAAATACTGCCGACCTTGCACCGATTACAATTCGTGCTTCGCCGTTTCTTATGCGCATCCACTCGTCATATCTTTCGCCTGCCGAAAGCCTGCTGTGGAGCACTGCGATGTCATCCCTTCCGAATCTGCTTACAAACCTCTCAATCATCTGGGTTGTAAGCGATATCTCCGGAAGGAGAAAAATTGCCGTCCTCCCCATTGCCACAGCCTTTGCTATCGCATGTATGTAGACTTCCGTCTTGCCGCTTCCGGTAACACCCTGAAGCAGAAATCTCTCCGCCTTCTTTTGTTCTATGGCGGATTCTATTCGCAAACAGACTTTGCTCTGCTGCTCATTGAGCACCGGCGGTTCTGCAGCCTGCGGCTTCAGATTCGCATAGGGCATCCTCTTTTTTTTGCTTTTGGAAGGCTTCCCCGAAGGTGTGAAGCATTTTACGGCCTCAATATATCGGCACATGTAACGCGATTTCATCCAAATGCATGTGGCAACCGCTTCCGGTGTGAGTGATATGTCCTCTGCGCCTTCTACGTTTTTGATGCCCTTGACCGGCTCGGAAAGCTCAGCTTTTTCCGAAAACACATAAGCGGTTTTCAGGCGGTTTCCCTTCGCAAAGGGCACCCTGACGCAGCTTCCGACCGCAACCGCATCGTCTTCGCAGGCATAGGTGTACAGCCTGTCGGTATTGTCGTTGTTATTGTCAATTACCACATCTACATACTTCAATTTTTTACCCTCGGAATCACTTCTGCCTGTTTTTCAAGTTAAATCAGAGAAGGAAAATATTGTTTTTTCCGCATTCCTCAATCATGTCCTCAGGCCATACCGATACCTGAACCTCACCGATATGCGCCTTTCTGAGGAAGAACATACAAAGACGGCTCTGGCCTATACCGCCGCCGATACTGTAAGGAAGTTCTCCGTTAAGTATCATTTTGTGGAAGCTGCGGCTTCTTCTGTCATCGGCACCCGCCTCTGTAAGCTGGCGGTTCATTGCATCCTCGTCAACACGAATACCCATTGATGAAATCTCGAAAGCTCTTCCAAGAATTTCATTCCACAGGATGATATCACCGTTGAGTTCCCAGTCGTCATAGTCAGGGGAACGTCCGTCGTGCTTCTGTCCGGATTTGAGCTTGCCGCCTATTTTCTTGATAAATACCGCTCTCTTTTCTTCTGCGATTGCATCTTCTCTTTCCTTTGGAGTAAGGTTCGGATACATATCCTCAAGTTCCTGCGAAGTAATGAAAAAGATTTCATTCGGGATTTCTGTCTGAAGTCCTCTGTAAAGCCTGTTTACGTAATCACCGAGGTTCTTCACGGCGTTGTATATTGTCGTAACGACCTCCTCAAGATAAGCGTCTGTTCTCTGCTCCTTGAGAATGACTTTTTCCCAGTCCCACTGGTCAACATATACCGAATGGATATTGTCAAGTTCCTCATCTCTTCTGATGGCATTCATGTCGGTGTAAATTCCGTGTCCTACAGGAATCTTGTATCTTCCGAGCGCCATTCTTTTCCACTTGGCAAGTGACTGAACGATTTCAACATTTTTTTCGTCCATGTCTTTAAGAGTGAAATTTACTGTTCTCTCCACTCCGTTCAGATTGTCGTTAAGACCGCTTTCCGGAATTACAAACAGCGGTGCCGAGACTCTTCTGAGGTTCAGCCCGTAAGCCAGCTCCTGCTGGAAGAAGTCCTTGATTTTCTTTATAGCCCTCTGACTCTCCATATAATCAATAACCGGTGTGTATTTCTCCGGAATTACTAATTTCGCCATAACTTGTATCCTCCCTTAATCATGTTTCGAATATATGCACCCACAGAAATTTTGTCTGTAAAGGTTATATGCTTTTGAAAGTTCAACACTTCTTTGGAATCCCGCTCTTTTTTTGAAGTCGATGTCAAGATAGGAAAGGCCGTGCTTTATGGCAAGCTCTGTTCCTATCATGGTAATTGCCTCATAATTCTTGTGCGGACTTACAGTAAGTGTTGTGGCAAAGATATCGAAACCTCTTTTCTCTGCCTCCACAGCAGTTCTTTCAAGGCGCATGCGCTCGCATACAACGCATCTTTTCCCGCCTTCACGCTCATTTTCAAGACCTCTGACGGCCTCAAAGAATGCCTGCGGATCGTATTCGCCTTCTATAAAGCCGACCGATTCGGCAAGCACATGATCCCTGCTGTATTTTTCAAGGAATTCAATCTGTGTCTGCTTTCTTTTTTCGTATTCCTCACTGTCTGTGATGTTAGGATTGAAAAAAAATACTGTAATATTGTAATCGGGGAGAAGCCTTTCTATTACCGAAGTACTGCACGGTCCGCAGCAGCTGTGAAGCAGCACGTGCGGCTTGACCTCCTGAGGCTTTCCGAACTCCGACATGGCAATACCGTCTGCGTTCCAGTTCTCCGCGCCTGTACAATTTCCGAATTCAGTTGTTTTCTTTGAATCAGTTTTCATAGATTTTCTCCGTTGATACGCAACAAAATTATTTCCATTCGTAACGATTTATTGTATCATAATATGTATAGATTTGCAATTAAATGTGCTCTGCACCGCAAATTAGTACGTAAAAAAACGAGAAAAATCAGAATACGGAGCAGCAACATTAATTATGGAAAACATATTTGGCAATACACGCTACAACTCTATAGGAAATTATCTGAAAAACACTTTCGGTCAAAAGGTCATCAAGCTTTCTCTGGACGGCGGATTCACATGCCCCAACAGAGACGGCACAAAGGGTACGGGCGGCTGCATATTCTGCTCTGCCGAAGGCTCCGGTGATTTTGCAAACACAATTCCGGAGCAGATAGAGCTTCTGAAGAAAAAATGGCCGGACTCCTCAAAATGCATCGCTTATTTCCAAAGCCACACAAACACTTATGCACCGGTCGAAGTTCTGCGCAGCAAATTTGAAGAGGCTCTTTCACATGAAAACATCATCGGTCTTGCCATAGCCACAAGACCCGACTGCATTTCAGACGAAGCCTTCGACCTCATTGACGAGCTGAACAAAAAAACCTTTCTGTGGGTTGAGCTCGGTCTTCAAACCGCTTTTGACGAAACTGCGGCGAAAATCAACCGCTGTTATGATCTTCCGGTGTTTGAAGAAACGATGAAAAGACTGGGCTCCCTCGGCATCAAAATCGTTGTTCACCTTATTTTCGGCCTGCCGGGAGAATCACGTGCCCAGATGCTCGAATCTGTCGGCTATACCGCCGGCATGAATCCTTTCGGCATTAAATTTCATCTGCTGAATGTTGTTCGAGGTTCACAGATGGAAAAGCTTTATCCCGACTATGTGCCTTTTTCCTCAATCGAAGAATATGTCGCCCTTGTCACCGATGCGCTCGAAATACTCCCCCAGGAAATTACAGTGCACAGACTTACGGCAGATGCCCCAAGACCGATTCTGATCGCGCCCGAGTGGAGTTACAAAAAACGCACAATACTCAACGGAATTGCCGCGGAGCTCAGAGCAAGAGACAGCTTTCAGGGCTGTCGGCTCCGGTAAGACTCAGGAGACGCAGCAGGCAGGAAGCAGACCTGCCCCCCGGCGTCCCGGCAGATGCTTCGCTACCGCCGCAGCAGGCAGGCGCCCTGCAGGTCTCCGGCGCCTCAACGCGGGCTTCGCTTTCAAAAAACCCTTTCGCCGCACAGATGTGCATCGAAAGGGTAAAATACCGGCAATAACCGTCGTTTTATATTTTTTTACTACTCAAAAGCTCTGTAATTCTTATATTTTTTCTTGTATCTTTATCTTTCAATATCCGACGGCTTTACAAGCTCAGGTCCGATTCTTGCGTCATTGTAATGCTTGCGGCACAATGAAATATACATGTCGTTCCCTCCGACAACAATCTGCTGCCCTTCCTTGACAAATTTTCCGTCCACAATACGCGCCACCATGGTTGCCTTTCTTCCGCACCAGCAAATGGTTTTGATTTCTTCAATTTTGTCTGCATAAACAAGCATATAATACGAACCTTCAAACAGTTCGTTTCTGAAATCGTTTTTGAGTCCGTATGCAAGCACCGGAACATTGCAGGTGTCTACAATCTCCGCCAGCTCCTGAACGTGATGTTTCTTTAAAAACTGGCATTCATCCACAAGCACGCAATCAATTCCGGCTTTTTCGTTTTCACGCAGAAACAATTCCAGAATGCTCGTATCATCTCCTACCACAACGCCTTCCCTCTGAAGTCCGATTCTTGAAGTTACTATCCCGGTTCCGTAACGGTTATCAATACCCGGTACCAGCACAAGCACACGCTTTCCGCGTTCTTCGTAATTATATGCAACCTTGATCAGTTCTATGGATTTGCCTGCATTCATGGTGCTGTACCTGTAATATAACTGAGCCATATTCGTCCCTCCTCCAAAATCGTGGGTTTGCGGATAAAATAAAAAGTAGCATCTCGGACGAACAGTCTAGCAAGAAACTACCTTTATAAAAAATGGTGCCCAGACTCGGAATTGAACCAAGGACACGGGGATTTTCAGTCCCCTGCTCTACCTACTGAGCTATCTGGGCAAATAATTATTAAATTGGTGGGCCATCAGGGACTTGAACCCCGGACCTGCCGGTTATGAGCCGGATGCTCTGACCAACTGAGCTAATGGCCCGTGAGTCTAAAATGGTCGGGGTGGCAGGATTTGAACCCGCGGCCCACTGGTCCCAAACCAGTTGCGCTACCAAACTGCGCTACACCCCGATAAAGTGTATGATATTAATATGGCAGGGGTAGTAGGACTCGAACCCACGGCGCATAGTTTTGGAGACTATCGCTCTACCAACTGAGCTATACCCCTACACTGCATACCCATCTTTGTGACTTACGTCATACCAAATATGGCGGAGAAGATGGGATTCGAACCCATGCGGCCCTAAACGAACCCTAACGGTTTAGCAAACCGTCCTCTTCAGCCTCTTGAGTACTTCTCCAGGCTAAATAAAACGCGGCAGTCAACCGCTTATAAACTGAAAGCGTGGCGGAGAGGGTGGGATTCGAACCCACGGCCCCTTACGGAGTCACTGGTTTTCAAGACCAGCTCCTTAAACCACTCGGACACCTCTCCATATGAGTTCTACATAAATATTATATTCAATCAAATGGTGACCCATCCGAGATTCGAACTCGGGACACCTTGATTAAAAGTCAAGTGCTCTGCCGACTGAGCTAATGGGTCATATGGCTGGGGTAGCAGGACTCGAACCTACGAATGACGGAGTCAAAGTCCGTTGCCTTAACCGACTTGGCTATACCCCATTCTCAAAGGCCTAGCCCAATCCACAGCGAATTGCGGCAATTTCGTAACCTGGAAGTTCAAACTGTTGCTTACTCCCGCTGAAAAAATTGGCGAGCCCACAGGGATTCGAACCCCGGACACACGGCTTAGAAGGCCGTTGCTCTATCCAGCTGAGCTATGAGCCCGCAAAAAAAATGGAGCAGATGGCGGGAATCGAACCCGCGGCTCTAGCTTGGAAGGCTAGGGTATTACCATTATACGACATCTGCAAATTGGAGCGGAAGACGAGATTCGAACTCGCGACCCTCGCCTTGGCAAGGCGATGCTCTACCCCTGAGCCACTTCCGCATATTGGTCGAGGGAGATGGATTCGAACCATCGAAAGCTCAGCTAACGGATTTACAGTCCGCCCCCTTTGGCCACTCGGGAATCCCTCGATTTAAATTTTAAATTAAATTTTGAATTAATTTTCAAATTGGAGCTGGTGGAGGGAATTTGCATCCGCTTCGCGTCTGCCGTTCTGCGCTTCCCTGTCAGTCAGCTTGAACCATTCGCTATTCGAAAGTCATTTGACTTTCTCATAACGCTCATGCCCTTTCGGGTTCGATTCCCTCTCGGAAATCTAAAAATTGGAGCTGGTGGAGGGAATCGAACCCCCAACCTGCTGATTACAAATCAGCTGCTCTACCGTTGAGCCACACCAGCGAATGTCCCATAAACCTGCTGCTTCGAAAAAATTGGCGACCTGGATCGGGCTCGAACCGACGACCTCCAGCGTGACAGGCTGGCATTCTAACCAACTGAACTACCAGGCCGTATTTGGTGGGCGTTATAGGGCTCGAACCTATGACCCCCTGCTTGTAAGGCAGGTGCTCTCCCAGCTGAGCTAAACGCCCGGGCAACATGTTTATGTGCTCGACACATTTATAAACTATAAAGGATTTGTCCTCTTTTGTCAAGAGTTTTTTTGACTTTTTTCAATCAAACTTGCAATCCTTCAGGCTTCAAAAATGGGCGGGAACTTACTGAATTCACATACGCCCTCGAAACGAGCCGATATTCATGTTAGCATAAGCGACCCTTAGGTGTCAACAATTATTTTTAAATAATTTTACCTTTATTTTGAAATAATTATGACGTGTCCGCCGGATGGATTTGCGGCCTTATTCCTGCCGCTTCAGCGGAACCTTCACCGGTGAAACCGTATCCGTAAGATATACAACTTTTCCTCCGGTCAGATTGGCCAGCAGAGACCTGACGTCCTCAGCGTCGGTACTGTCGCATGATATCCTTGCACGCACCATATCCTCGTAAAAAATGTCTGTAATCGCCATTTTGCCGTTTGCCGCCATATTCTGCAGCTTGGCCAGATACGTATAATCAAGCTTGATCTCAAATATGCGGGCTTCCTTCACCTCACACACAACAGCTTCCTCCAGCACGAGCTTTGCGCTGCCTGTATATGCCCTAACAAGTCCGCCCGTGCCGAGCTTGATGCCGCCGAAATAACGCGTAACCACAATTACAAGATTTGTAAGTCCCTCTTTCACAAGCATCTGCACAATAGGAGCACCCGATGTTCCCTGCGGTTCCCCGTCGTCACTGCCCCACTGCAGCTGAAACCTGTCGCCTATTACCATAGCCGGGACATTGTGCGTCGCATCCTTGTGCCTGCCTTTTATTTCGGCCACAAACGCATCTGCTTCCTCTTTGGTGGAAACAGGCTTTGCATATGCTATAAACCTTGATTTTTCGATTGTCTGCTCACAAACTGCTTCTTTCAGTATTGTTTTGTACAATATCATAGTCCTTCAACCTGCCGTAATCCGCACACGACAGTTTTACACTGAGTAGTGTGCCGTCTTCCCTGTATTCCTTTTCAAGCACATTTGCCTTTTCGCATAAATACGAAATAATGTCGCCCCTGGTGTAAGGTATCAGCAACTGTGCCGTTACAACATCCGAAAATATAACCGATCTGATTTTTTCAAGAAGCGCATCCATATTTGTTCCATACTTTGCGGAAATACATACAGCATCGCTGCAAAGGGCCTCCGGAGGCATTTCCGCAATAAGATCCGTCTTGTTGTAAACCATAAGCCGTTCTTTGTCTGCAGCTTTCATTTCAGCGAGTACTTTTTCAGTCACATCTATATGAAATCCGTAATTCTCATACGACGCGTCAACAACATGCAGCAGCAGGTCGGCATAGACAACTTCCTCAAGCGTTGCCTTAAATGCGTCGACAAGGCTGTGCGGCAGCTTGCTTACAAAGCCGACAGTATCGACAAGAATAAATTCCTGATTTCCCTCAAGCCTGATATTTCGCTGCTGCGTATCAAGAGTCGCAAAAAGCATATCCTTTTCGGTTACGGTTTTGTCCTCTTTTTCTGCATCTGCAAGGAGTCTGTTCATGATTGCCGACTTTCCGGAGTTCGTATAGCCGACAAGCGCCACAACCGGAATCTCCGACTTTTCGCGCTTCGCACGCTGCACGCCTCTTGTATTTTTCACCTGTCTTAGTTCTTCTCTGATATCGTCTATTCTTCTTGCAATATGCCTTCTGTCCGTTTCAAGCTTTTTTTCGCCCGGACCGCGCGTTCCGATACCTCCCCCGAGCCTTGAAAGAGATTTTCCAAAGCCGGTCAGCCTCGGCAGCCTGTACTGCAGCTGGGCAAGTTCTACCTGAAGTTTGCCCTCCCTTGATGTGGCGCGTGAAGCAAAAATGTCCAGAATAAGAATTGTTCTGTCAATAACCCGTACGCCAAGTGCCTCCTCAAGATTGCGGAGCTGCATGCCCGAAAGTTCGTCATTAAAAATAACGGTATCAGCTTCCATATTTTCGCAAAGCATTGCAAGTTCTTCTACCTTGCCGCTTCCTATAAAGGTTGCCTTGTTCGGTTTTTCAAGTGTCTGAACAAGTTCTCCCAGCACCTCGACCCCCGCAGCTTCAGCAAGCCCCGAAAGCTCACGCATCGAATATGAAATATCTTCTCTCAGCTGAAGTCCCACAAGTATTGCCGAATATTCTTCCTGTTGAATTGTTTCGTTGTTTTCCGTAAATCTTAACATAAGTGTATATTAACATACCTTTCGTAATTGTAACAGCGGAACAGAAATAAAATGCCCGCCGCAGCAGGCAGAAACAAAATACCCGCCGTAACAGGCGGGTATCAAACAATCTTTCCGTAAATGCATCAGCCTTCGATTTTTTCAAGTTCTTCCATAAATTTTGAATTTACGATCTTGATATGAGTTCCCTTCATACCAAGCGAACGTGATTCGATAACGCCGGCACTTTCAAGCTTACGAAGAGCATTAACTATAACAGATCTAGTAATACCCGAACGGTCGGCAATCTTGCTTGCAACAAGAATACCTTCATCGCCCTTAAGCTCTGCAAAAATCTGATGAACAGCTTCGATTTCGGAATATGAAAGCGTTCCGATTGCCATCTGTACGATAGCTCTCTTTCTTTCTTCTTCTTCAGCTTCCATGGACTTTCTTCTCTGAATTTCAAGCCCTACAACGGTAGCGCCGTACTCTGCAAGAGCAATGTCCTCGTCTGTAAATTCCGGTTTGTATCTTGTAAGGATAAGCGTTCCCCATCTCTGTCCGCCGCCAAGCATCGGGATAATTGTATGAAGCTTATCGTACGTATCATAGTCATACTTAAAAATCTTAAGTGCTTCTTCTGCAGTAAGGTTTGCCTTTGTGTCGACAACCTTCATCAAAGCGTCGTTATACTCGTTCGGGAACTTTTCGACGCCTGTCTCCGGATCGGAAATGGTAGGGCTGTCGTTCTTGATTTTGTAATTGACGCCTATAACCTTGCCTCTCCTGTTCGTAATATAAACATTTGCGTCCATAAGATCACTGAGAATACCGCACAGGTCGTTAAAAGAAAACGCACCTGTAGGACTTTCCTGAAGCACCCAGTTCAGTTTTCTGATTTTTGCAAGGATCTGCTGTCCACCTGCATTTGTTTTTTCTGCATTCTGATTTTCCATTGTTTTTTTCTCCTACAACATATTCATTCTTCTCTGTCTTTTTCGGTGTTTCCGCACAAAACCGTCTGACGAAATTGTTCATGCGAAAACAGTTTTCATGTATTGGTAAAAAAATGATGCATATCCAGCCCTTTTTCGTATGGTATCAAAGTCTGAAACGCATCTGCCCGCCGCTATGTATTATATGACTTGTGTACAAAAATTTCAAGCAAACTTTTTTGATTTTTCAAAAAAGTTTGCTTATCGCGAAAAATTAGGACAATTTATTCTTTTTGGCATTTTCTGAAAAAGGCCAAATGTGTTGAAAACAGTAAGGGCAACATGAAAACTTCATGCTGCCCCTCAGTTAAATGCTCAAATGTTTGTAACTAGTTTCATGTACACAAGACATATTATATCCTACAGAATGAATTTGTCAATGTCTTCTTCATTAATCTTCTCAATAAACTTTTCTTTAACATATTCCTCGTCAATTACAACTTTTTCCTCGTCGCTGTCGGGAATATTGAACGAAATATCCTCAAGAAGCTTCTCCATGATTGTATGGAGTCTTCTTGCACCGATATTTTCTGTCTGCTCATTCATAAGAAAAGCCATATTTGCAATTTCGTCAATTGCCTGGTCGGTAAACTCAAGCTCGATTCCTTCCGTCTCAAGAAGAGCCTTGTGCTGCTTGAGCAGAGCATTCTTTGGAATCGTGAGGATCTTGACAAACGATTCTTTTGTAAGATTTTCAAGTTCCACGCGGATAGGGAATCTTCCCTGAAGCTCCGGAATCAGGTCAGTAGGCTTTGCAGTGTGGAAAGCACCTGCGCCTATAAAAAGAACATGGTCTGTCTTAACCGGGCCGTATTTTGTATTTACAACGCTGCCCTCAACTATAGGCAGGATATCTCTTTGTACGCCTTCTCTTGAAACATCCGCTCCCGAACGATAGCTTGAGCCCGAAGCAATCTTGTCTATTTCATCGATAAAGATAATTCCGTTCTGCTCAGCATTCTGAAGAGCCTCTTCAGTCACCTGATCCATGTCTATCAGGTTTTGTGCTTCCTGCTCTCTGAGAATTCTGCGTGCATCTTTTACTCTGACTTTCTTATTCTTCTTTTTCTGAGGCATCATGTCTCCGAAAATATTTCCGATGGCAATACTCATACCCTCGTTGCCCATATCAAGCATATTTGTCTTCGGCGCCTCGTTTACCTGAATTTCAATAAACTGTTCCTCAAGAAGTCCGTCCCTGAGCTGCTGCCTTACCTGCTCACGCGCAAGATCTGTGTCCATTTTGTTATCATCCTGCTGATTGTTCCTGCTCTCCTCATACTGCTGTTTCTGACTCTGATAGGAACTGTTTCCGAGTATGAACTCAAAAGGATTCCTCGATGCGTTTCCGCCCTGTGCAGGCTTCTTCTTTCCCGGAATAATAGCTTCTATAATTTTTTCCTCTGCAATTTCCTCTGCAATAGAATATTTTTCCTGCAATCTTTTCTGTTTTGTGATGCGGATTGATGCTTCAACAAGATCTCTTACCATTGAGTCCACATCTCTTCCGACATACCCGACCTCAGTGAACTTTGTTGCTTCAACCTTTACAAAAGGTGCGTCCATCAGTTTTGCAAGTCTTCTTGCAATCTCAGTTTTTCCCACACCTGTAGGTCCCATCATAAGAATGTTTTTAGGCGTAATTTCTTCCCTGAGTTCATCAGGAAGCAGACTTCTTCTGTAACGGTTGCGCAGTGCAATAGCTACGGATTTCTTTGCTTCTTCCTGTCCTATAATATACTTGTCCAGTGCCTCCACAATCTGCCTGGGAGTCATACTACCAAGTGAATTGCTCATTATTTCCACCTCCCCTAAAGCTTCTCAACCGAAATACTGTCATTTGTATATACGCATATTGACGAAGCAATTTTAAGTGATTCGCGCACTATTTCCTCTGCAGACAGTTCCGTATGATTGAACAATGCATTTGCAGCCGCGTATGCGTAATTTCCGCCCGAACCGATGGCTACAAAGTCCTGGTCGGGATCGATAACCTCCCCGTTACCGGAAATAACAAGAAGGCTTTCTTTGTCGGCAGCTATCATCAGTGCCTCAAGATTTCTCATAGCCTTGTCCGTTCTCCATGTCTGTGCAAGGGCAACAGCCGCTCTCTTAAGATTGCCGCCGTGTTCTTCAAGCTTTTTTTCGAATTTTTCAGTCAGTGAAAAAGCATCGGCAACAGAACCCGCAAATCCCGTCAAAACGCTGTTTTTGTATATTTTCCTGACTTTCTTCGCACCATGCTTCATGATGGTGGTTTCGCCCATAGTGACCTGTCCGTCTCCGCCTATACAGATATCGTCCGGTCCTCTTCTGACTGCCACTATAGTTGTCGCATGAAATTGTACCATTTTTATCCCTCTTTCCTTTATCTTTTTCTGTAATCCGCATCCGACCGGTGCATTTGTTCTGCTGCCATGCCGCCCGCCGGGCGTTTTTATTTCTTTAAGCTTCAGGTCGCATAATATCCGCTATTCTTTGTAATCACACTCCATATTTGAACACGAATATCTGCCTTCCTTCCACTTCTTTTCTACGAGCAGAGCTCCGCACTTTGGACATTCCTTCTGAATCGGTCTGTACCAGTAGGAATTCTTACATGAAGGATATCCGCTGCAGCCGAAGAAGAGTTTTCCCCTTGCGCTTCGCTTTTCAATAATGTCACCGCCGCAATCCGGACAGATTACGCCTGTTTTCTTGACGATGGCCTTTGTATTTTTGCATTCCGGATATCCGGAGCATGCTATAAAATCACCGAATCTGCCATGCCTGATAACCATCGGTTTTCCGCACAGTTCACAATTTTCGCCCGTGAATTCCGGTTCAAGAGACATTTTCTCTATTTCCTTTTCCGCAACTTCAAGCTCAACTCTGAATCCCTTGTAGAAGTCTCTTATCAGATTCTTCCACTCAACATCGTCAACTTCAACTTTGTCAAGCTTGTTTTCAAGGTCTGCCGTAAATCCGACGTCAACAATTTCCTTGAAGTAATTTCCCATCAGGTCGGTTACTATAAACCCGAGCTCTGTAGGGATAAGTGTTTTCTTTTCACGCGTCACGTAACGTTTTTCGGTAATGTTTGAAATGATTGGTGAATAAGTACTCGGGCGTCCGATATCCTTTTCCTCAAGTTCCTTAATAAGACTTGCTTCTGTATATCTTGCCGGCGGCTGGGTGAAATTCTGTTCGCCCTTTACATCTGCAGGTACGAGAACTTCTCCCTTTTCAAGTGCCGGAAGAAGCTTGTCCGCAGCATCATCGGACGGTGAGATATACACCTTCATAAAACCTTCGAATTTGAGTTTTGAACCGTTTGCCCTGAAGGTATAATCGCCGTTTTCAATATCTGCCGCAACGGAATTGTAAGTTGCCGGTGACATCTGACTTGCTATGAATCGGGTCCAGATAAGCCTGTAAAGCTTAAACTGGTCTGCCGTAAGCGAATCCTTGATATCGTCCGGTTTCAGATCGACATAACTCGGTCTGATGGCTTCGTGTGCATCCTGAACGTCTTTCTTTTTGTTCGAATAAACATTGTTGCTCCAGAATTCCGCTCCGTAATTCTCTGTAATAAACGACTTTGCCGCCGTTCTTGCTTCGTCCGAAAGCCTTACCGAATCTGTTCTGATATATGAAATAAGACCGATAGTGCCGTGACCTTTGACCTGTACGCCTTCATACAGCTGCTGCGCAACCAACATTGTCCTTTTTGTAAGAAATCCGAGTTTTGTGGAAGCATCCTGCTGTAGACTGCTTGTCGTAAACGGCGCATACGCCTTTTTTGTTCTTTCTTTTTCTTCTATATTTTTGACAATAAAATCAGACTGTCTGAGCTTTGCAAGAATTTCGTCGTTTTCTTTTTTGCTGCCGACAGTTATCTTTTTTCCTTTATATTCATTCAGTTTTGCCGTAAAGCTTTTTTTCCTGCCCGCATCCTTCTTTTCGAATGCCGCCGAAACCGTCCAGTATTCCTGTGGTTCAAATGCCTGAATCTGCTTTTCTCTTTCGCATAAAATTTTCAGAGTGACAGACTGAACTCTTCCCGCAGAAAGACCTTTTCCGATCTTCTGCCACAAGAGCGGGCTTATCTGATAACCTACAAGTCTGTCAAGCACGCGTCTTGCCTGCTGTGCATCGACAAGCTTGAGGTCGATTGCTCTTGGATTTTTCACCGCAGCCTGAATCGCTTTCTTTGTAATTTCGTTAAAAACAATTCGGCACGGACTGTTTACATCAATTCCGAGTAAAAACGCAAGATGCCATGAAATTGCCTCTCCCTCCCGGTCAGGGTCGGTTGCCAGATATATCTTGCCTGCAGACTTTGCTTCTTTTCGCAGTTCCTTGATAATGTCACCTTTTCCGCGAATTGAAATATAATTCGGTTCGAAATCATTTTCAATATCAATCCCAAGTTTGCTTTTTGGCAGGTCTCTTACATGGCCTACGGAAGCTACAACCTTGTAATTTGAGCCAAGGAATTTTCCTATGGTTTTAGCTTTTGATGGAGATTCCACTATTACCAGGTTTTTCTTGGGCCCGGCTGATTTTTTGGCCGGTGACTTCTTTTTTGCCGTAGAAGTCTTTTTTGTAGCTGCAACACTCATTTTTTTCCCACCTTCCGGATGAAATTCTGCCGCCAGTGACAGCATATGCCTGTGTTTTTATAAAACGCTCCGACAAATCTTTTGTCTGAAAATTGTCAGAATCTGCTGATTCATTATATTTTGAATTTTTCTATTTGGCAATAAAAATTTTGCCCATGCCTGTGCATATAACACCTTTCATCTCAAGAACCGTCACAATTCCGCTTGCTTTTCCGGGGCTCATTCCCGTTCCGACGCAAATGTGGTCAATGTCTGTTTCGCCTGAATTTGCAACGTATTCGCAGACTGTCAGCTCATCGTGACCGAGTTTTTTTGAAAAGCCTTGTGATTTTTTTATTTCAATATTAAATTCATTTAAAATATCTTCTATAACAATCAGCGGAATAGCACCGTCGTAAATAAGCTTATTGCAGCCGAGGCTTGCCTGACTTGTAATATTTCCCGGGACAGCATAAACATTTTTACCCTGCTTTGCGGCATACTCTGCCGTTATAAGCGATCCGCTGCCAAACCCCGCTTCAACGACAACCGTTGCACTTGAAAGACCGCTTATAATCCTGTTCCTGCGCGGAAATGTAAATCGTGAAGGAGTGACACCGGGTTCATATTCGGATATGACAAGGCCGTCTGCATATATAATTTCCCGCATGAGATTTCTGTTGGGTGCAGGACATGCAACATTTATCCCTCCGCCCAGCACCGCAATGGTTTTCCCTTCTGCCTTAAGCGCTCCCATATGAGCATAGCTGTCTATACCTACTGCAAGCCCGCTTATTACCGTTACGCCTTCTGTTCCAAGCCGCGTGCCGATACTCTTTGAAACCCATTTCCCGTATTCGGTTGCTTTTCTCGAGCCCACAACAGATGCGGACGGCGTTTTCAAAAGCTGAATATTTCCTACATAATATAAGCCCCTTGGCGGGTCTTCTATCATCCGCAGCGAATCCGGAAAGCGTTCATCCGCGGCGTCAATATAATTCACTTCATTATTAATTATCTCCGTGTTTATAAGCTCCTTTTTTGTGCCGGCATATTTTGTGTCATGAACCATTTATACTTTACCCCCTGTATAGTTTGTCAAGGCTGCGGTAGCTCAGTGCTTCGGCTATATGTGCGCTACCGATCTGCCCGTCGCCTTCTATGTCCGCTATTGTCCGTGAAACCCGCAAAATTCTGTCCCTTGCTCTTGCCGAAAGTGCAAGAGTTCGGAATGCTTCCTCAAGCAATCTTTCCCCATCCGGCGACGGTGTGCAGTATTTTTTCAACAGACTTCCGGCAAGGCTTGAATTGAATTTTATTCCGCTTCCCCTAAAACGCTCTTCCTGAACCTGTCTTGCCGCGCTGACAGAAGCTCTCATCGTCCCGGAATCCGGGCTTATTCCCGCCTCACACGATAATTCTTCATATTTTACAGGCATTACCTCAAGCTGGATATCTATCCTGTCAAGAAGCGGGCCGGAAAAATGCCTCCTGTAGCCTGCAATCTGTGAAGGAGTGCAGGTGCAGTTATGCATAGGGTCGCCATAATATCCGCATCTGCATGGATTTGCCGCGATAACAAGCATAAAATCTGCCGGGAATCGGTAATTGCCCGCCGCTCTGCATATGCTGATTTCTCCGGATTCAAGAGGTTGTCTGAGCATCTCCAGATTCGAAGGTGTAAATTCCGGAAATTCATCCAGAAAAAGCACTCCGTTGTGGCTCAGCGAAATTTCTCCGGGCCTCGGTCTGCTCCCGCCGCCTACGAGTCCGGCAGCCGAAATTGTATGATGCGGACAGCGAAAAGGTCTCTTGTCCATAAGAGGCTCATCCGGCGAAATCTCTCCCGCAATGCTGTATATCTTCGTAACTTCAAGCTTTTCCTCATACGTCATTTCAGGAAGAATCCCGGGCAGTCTTGATGCAAGCATTGTCTTTCCGCTTCCCGGGAATCCCACCATTGCGATGTTATGCATACCGGCCGCGGCAATTACAAGAGCACGCTTGGCATTTTCCTGCCCGTAAACATCCGCAAAATCCTTCTCAAAAGCTTTTTCGGGAGTTTTCGGCTTTCGGCTGTTTTTTGTGCTGTACCTTTCGAGAAGTTCAAGCGCAAAATCGGGATTTCTCAAAACCTCGCTTACTTCCGCAAGACTGCCCGCCGGAATCAGATTCACGCCCTCAACAAGAGACGCCTCCCGCAAATTTTCTGCCGGTATAACTATATTTTTAATGCCGTTACGCAAAATCCCTTCCGCAAGAGGCAAAACACCGCGTATCGCTTTCAGACTTCCGTCAAGCGAAAGTTCACCCAAAAATGCTGTATTTTCAAGGCTTTGCTGTGGCACGAGACTCATAGCTCCAAGTATTCCGACAGCCATCGGAAGATCGAAATGACTGCCCTCCTTTCTTGTATCTGCCGGAGAAAGATTGACTGTTACACGCCTTGCCGGGAAACTGACACCCATATTGTGTACGGCAACCCGCATTCTTTCTCTTGCCTCACGAATTTCAATGCCCGGAAGTCCGACTACGTTAAGCGCCGGAAGACCTGCCGAAACATCGGTTTCAACAATTATAAGTTCGGCGTCTATACCGTTAAGAGCCGCCGTAAAAACTTTCGAAATCATATTTCTCCCCCTTCTAAAAAGCGTTTTTAATATGGCGGCATCTGAGTTTTCCGCCTTTGTTCAAAACCTCAATCACATCAAATCTGCAAAAGCTTTCATTAATATTGTTCTGTTTCAGAAAAAAAATTGCGGAATTGGTTATGCGCATTCTCTTCTTTCGGTCGACTGCCTCTGCCGGTGTGCCAAATAAAAGCCCGCTTCTTGTCTTGACTTCGGTAAAAACTATTGCATCCCTATCGCGCGATATTATATCTATTTCACCGAACCTGCACCTGAAATTCCTGCACAGTATACTGTGACCCCTCGTGACAAGCGCACGGCATGCAGCCTCTTCCCCGAGTTTTCCCAAAAGCTGTCTGGTTTCCTTCATTTTGTACCTTCCTTTTTTCACTGATTTCCCCCGTATTTGGTACGTCACAGCTTATCCCGCGTATGTTGCTCATCTCCCGGCGTGACTGTCCTGCTCTGTCTGCTGCATCAGGCCGTCAGCCACGTCTTCAAAAACCGGTCCGTTTCCATTTTCTGTATTTTACTATCTTTGGTATTTATTGTCAATAACTTAATATCATTTAATCCCTTAATTTACATTTAATGTATATAATCGCCGTGCAAACACTGCCTCTCACAAATTTTTTCTTCACAGAGTTTTAAGTAATACATTGAAATTTCAATCTTCTTGACTACTCTCCGCTCCCGATGCGAAATTTTTTTAATTTTTTTCGATTTACCGCTTTACAATTTTAACGCGTTAAAGTATAATAGTAAATGTCAAAAGGATACGTGATTAAAACGTGTTATAATAAAAAGGGAAATCAAAAGATAAAAGGAGATAGCAAAAATGAAAAAAGTATTAATAGTCGCACTTGCACTTATCATGGTATTGTCTATGGCAGCATGCGGAAGCAGTTCATCCGGTGACGGCGGAGACGATGCAGCAAAAACAGTATTCAGACAGGGATTTGACCTGGACTTTCCGCCTTACAGTTATATAGGGGATGACGGCGAATATACAGGTTTCGATGTTGAACTGTGCAAAGCGGTATGCAAGTACAACGGCTGGGATTACGAAGCAGTTCCTGTGAACTGGGATGCAAAGGACGCCGAGCTGAAAAGCGGAAGCTTCGACTGTATCTGGTCCGGCTTTACCATCAACGGAAGAGAAGACCTCTACACATGGTCCGTTCCTTACTCAAACAACAAGCAGATGATTCTTGTTCCGGAAAATTCGGATATCAAGACTCTTGCAGACCTCGAAGGCAAGGTTGTCGGCGTTCAGATGTCAACATCTGCAGATGAAATGCTTCAGGGAGAAAGAGCCGATCTTAAGGACACCTTCAAAGAACTCAAAGAATTTGAGACATACACTATCGCATTCACAGACCTGAAGAGCGGCGGAGTCGATGCACTTGCAATCGATGTTACTACAGGAAACTTCCAGATTAAGAACAATCCTGACTATCCTTGCAGATATCTTGACGAGATTATCGGCAACGAACAGTACGGCATAGGCTTCAGACTTGAAGACACAGAACTGTGCGAACAGGTAAACACCGCACTCAAAGCGCTTTTCGAAGACGGAACTGTTGACAAGATTGCAGCAAAATATCCGGAAATCGCAGATTATATCAGTCTTGAAAAATAGGAGTTAAACATGACTTTTTCAACTATGCTTGAGACGATGTCCGCAGGTATGCTCCGTACCTGCGGTATCTTCGTTCTCACACTTATCGGTTCACTCCCCCTCGGTCTTGTATTCTGCGTGCTCAGAAAGAGCCGCTTCGCAGTTATCAGATGGACGATAAGGGGGATCATATCTGTACTTCGCGGTACACCGCTGATGCTTCAGCTTCTTGTATGGTATTTCGGACCTTACTTTTTGTTCGGCGCAAATGTTGCAAACTGGCGATTCCCTGCAATTCTCATAGGTTTCGTCGTTAACTATGCCGCTTATTTTGCCGAAATATACCGCGGCGGCATTGAAAGTATGCCTGTCGGGCAGTACGAGGCCGCAAAGGTTCTCGGCTATACAAAGGTTCAGACCTTCAAAAAAATAATTCTTCCGCAGGTTGTCAAAAGAATTATGCCAAGCATCACGAACGAGGTAATTACGCTGGTCAAGGACACTTCTCTTGCCTTCACTCTGGCATATCAGGAAGTCTTTTCACTTGCAAAACAGATTTCCGCGGCAAAATCAAGTTTTATGCCTTTTGTTATTGCGGGAGTTTTCTATTTTGTCGCAAATTACCTGGTTGAAATAGTCATGGACCGTGTTGAAAAGTCAATGCAGTATTATCAATAGATTTTGTTATTTTCAGTAGGAGGAAACGCAGGAAAAACGTTACCCTGCAGTACAAATTATGACGCTACTTTCCGCAAAGGATATCAAAAAAAGCTTCGGGGATCTTGAGGTTCTCAAAAGTATAAATATAGAAGTTGAAAAAGGCGAGGTTGTATCGATTATCGGACCTTCCGGTTCGGGCAAATCCACGCTTCTCCGCATCCTGACAGGCCTTGAGACTGCCGACAGCGGCACTATATCAATTGAAGGCAGCACCGGTCTTGTTTTTCAGCAGTTCAACCTCTTTCCGCACTGGTCCGTTATGAAAAACCTTGTAGACCCGCAGGTCTGTGTGGCAAAGAAAAGCCTTGCGGAGGCAGAAAAAACAGCACGCGAAATACTTGCAAAAGTCAATCTCGCAGACAAAGAGAATGCCTATCCTTGCGAGCTTTCCGGAGGCCAGCAGCAGCGTGTCGCAATTGCAAGAGCCCTTGCCATGAACCCGGATATTCTCTTTTTTGATGAGCCGACTTCGGCGCTGGATCCCGAAATCACCGCAGAGGTTCTCAAGGTTATCAGGCAGCTTGCGGAGCAGAAAATGACTATGGTTATTATTACCCACGAAATGAATTTTGCCCGCGGAATTTCCGACCGTGTTTACTTCATGGAAAACGGTTACTGGATAGCGCAGGGAACGCCTGATGAGATTTTCGAAAATTCCTCAAACGAACGAGTAAGCAATTTCATTAATAAGCTGAATCAGATGGTATAAACTCAATCATTTACGATTCATAAAGCAAACCCGCACACAGGGAGCAGCTCCTCCCCTTCAGTGCGGGTTTGTTATATTTTTCGTTTTTATTTATTGCTATTGCGGCTTTGCTTTCGGTATAACTGCCGCAATTTCATCCTGCGCATCGTTCTCAGGATTTTTTAAGCGCAAATTTGCGAATTGCCTTTGCAACGCCGTCATCATTGTTTGAATCTGTAATATAAGCTGCGATTTCTTTGACGTCATCCGTTGCATTTGCTACAGCCACAGGAAAGCCCGAAGCAAGCAGCAGCGCAGCGTCGTTCGGACTGTCACCGGCAGCCATCGTCTCTTCCTTTCTGATTCCGAGAATTCCGCACAGTTCGGTAAGCGCCGTACCTTTACTTGTGGTTTTGCCTCCCACCTCAAGGTTTCGCGCCAGCGAAGTTGTAATTGTCACATTTTTTATCCCCTCAAGAAGTGGTCTCATCATCTCTTTGTCTTCCCGGTTTTCAAAATTGACGTTGATATTCTCTATCGAATTTCTGTTTTCAAGCATACAGGAAATAATATCTTCCTTAGGTTCACGCGTTGAAAGGATATACTTTGTCACAAAATCATCGCGGTTTCTTTCTTTGATAATATCGAATGTTTTCTTGTCTATGTATGCCTTTCCGTCAAAAAACACTTCTATCGAAAAGGAATAGTTTTTCAAAAGTTCCGCAACATCTTCGACTGCATCCGGAGAAATGTAGTTCTTATATATGGTTTCGCCCGAAACAAGGTCTACAATCGCAGCACCGTTTGACGTGAGCGCATAATGTATTCCCTCCACTTCAAGAACATCCTTCGGAAGCGCGCAAAGAGTCCTGCCCGTCGCAATAATAATATGTATGCCCTCATCAGCGGCAGTGCGAAACGTTTCCCTTGTAAAATCCGAAAGGGTACCGTCACTTCTCAGCGTTGTTTTGTCCATATCAAGTGCTATAAGTTTTATGCTCATTTTTTCATCTCCATAGCCATTGCACCTATAAATTCGCTGTTATTTTTTCTGATAAATTTCATATTACAGCTTTTGCCGTGCCCGGGATATAATACCATATCGTTTTCCCATTTGTCCACAATATTCTGCATTGTGGCAAGCATATCCCACGGAGAGCCGTCCTTGAGGTCCGTTCTTCCTATATCAGTGTCAAAGACAGTATCGCCTGTGAAAATCACCCTGCTCTTCCCGCAGTAAAAGCATACGCTCCCCATTGTGTGTCCCGGCGTGTTGATAACTCTGATTTCTTCATCTCCCAGCATAATTACAGAGTCATTCTCAAGCACGACATCAACCTTACCCTTGTACATGCCAAGATCGCCCCTGTGAAGGTACACCTTTGCACCGGTATCGGAACTTATTCTTGCAACTCCTCCGACATGGTCGTAATGATGGTGCGTAAGAAGAATTCCAATGACTTTCAGTCCTTTTTCTTTTACAAAATTCAGGAACACTTCGGGATTGTATCCCGGGTCTATGATATAGCAATCGGGATTATCTTGCTGATATATCACATAGCCGTTACTTTCAATATTGCCGCCGATAAATCTCTTAATTTTCATATTTTTCACCTGCCGTTTTAAATAGTCAATTCTTCTGAAATGCTTGAATTGTCAAACATATTTACATTTTAAAATATTTCGGGCCTTCTTGCAAATAAATGTTGATAATTACGCAAATAATGATACAATATGATGTACAATACTGTGGAAATGAACATTGTTGCTTTTTCATTCCACTCTTTTAGAGATTTTCAGGCAGTATTTTGCAGAAAGAGACTAATTATGAAAGTTGCTATTGTTGGTGCCGGCAAACTGGGACTTAAAGTTTCGGAAGCTTTGCTGGGCGGTAATCACTCTGTTACCATCATAGACAAAAATGGAGAGACGCTTCAGAAGCTGTCTTCGCAGATGGATATTATGACAGTAACCGCAAATGCAAAACAGGTCAGCTCACTGAAAGATATCAATATTGCGGATTATGATTTTCTGCTTGCGGCGACGGACAAGGACGAAAAGAACATTGTCATCGCCTCATTTGCGAAAAAACTGGGCTGTTCAAGGGTTATTGCGCGTGTAAGAGACCCTGAGCACATGGGCCAGATTGATTTTATCAAGGACACCATGAATATTGATTATATAATCAACCCTGACCATGCCATTACAGTTGAAATCTACAAATATCTTGTTGAAAAATATACTCTGAGCAACGGTATTTTTACCAGCGGAAAGGTATCTCTCCTTGAATTCCCCGTCAGAAAAATGCCAAAGCTTATCAATATGCCGCTTACGCAGCTGAAATCAGTCCTTCCGAACATGCTCGCCGTTGCAATTTCAAGAAACGGCAAGGTTATTGTTCCTCACGGAAACACCATTATTCAAGAGGATGATTTCATTTATGTAGTCGGTGAAAAAGGTCCTGTTACAGAACTCAACCGCAAGGTCCACGAGCGCGGAAAATATACAAACCTTCAAAAGGTTATGATTATCGGCGGAGGAAAAACCGGTCTTTATCTGGCCAAAATGCTTTCCGAATCAGGTATTTCGGTTAAGCTTGTGGAAGCCAGCAAGGAACGCTGTTTCTATCTGTCCACACATCTTAACGATGTTATGATTCTGCACGGGGATGCAACCGACACAAGCTTCCTTGAAGAAGAAAATCTCGACGAAATGGATGCTTTTGTTACAGCTACCGGCTTTGACGAGGAAAATCTCCTTCTTGCCCTTATGGCGAAGAAGCACGGCATAGAAGACGTTATTGCGAAGATAAGCCGGAAGAGTTACAGCGGCCTTGTCGAAAACATGGGAATCGATGTGGCTCTGAATCCTTTGGATATTACTGTCAGCAATGTTTTGCGCCTTGTTCAGGGGTCAAAACGCGTTATTTCTTCACAGCTTATCCAGGGTCAGGCGGAGATCATGGAAATCATCGCTTCCGAACATATGAAAATAATGAACAAACCGCTTAAGGATCTCGATCTTCCTGCGGGTGTTCTCGTTGCCGCAATACACCGCCGCGGAAGCAGGGTTATTATCCCTTCCGGAGATACTGTTATTCAGGAAGATGACAGAGTTATAATACTTTGTCTGCTGTCAGAACTTACAAACCTTGAAATGCTGCTCAGACCGGCGCCGAAGCTGGGTTTGTTCAAATAATGCTTTTAATTTTTTCGAAAATTGCCGCCGGATTCAGCTTTTTCTGTGCAGGACAAAAAAATGTATTTGAATTTCAGATTTATCACAAAATTTATCGGGCTTGTATTCATCATAACAGGAGTGTGCATGCTGCCGGCGCTTATTGTGGCCGTAATATACGGTGAAAACGTTCCGGCTTCCGTCTTTGGGGCATGTGCTGTTTCTTCCTGCCTTGCAGGTCTTGCCACAGTCCTCTGTACCGGCCGTGCAAAGGCTCAGATGAAGCTCAGAGACGGCTTTCTTACAGTTACACTTACATGGGTAACCGCATCAGCAATCGGTGCATTTCCTTTCTTTTTCACGGGATGTGTGCCTTCGTTTGTTGATGCTTTTTTTGAGTCGGCATCGGCATTCACCTCAACAGGCGCTTCCGTTATTTCCAATCCCGAAGCATTGCCGAAATCGATTATTTTCTGGCGTTCATTTTCTGCCTGGTGCGGGACGCTCAGCCTTATTCTTTTTGCGGTCGTTATACTTCCGGGGCTGCGTCTTTGCGGTCAGATTCTTCCGAAAGCAGAAACATTCTCTGCACTTCGCTACAGCATTTCGCCAAAACATTCACCATCCGCAAAAAAGATCTACACTATCTATTTCGGACTTACTGCCTTGGAAATTCTCCTGCTGCTGCCATGCCGCGCGGGATTTTTTGACATTGTAATTCATTCGCTCGGCACCATAAGCACAAGCGGCTTTTCATCACATGCAACGAGCTGCGCATATTTCGAAAGCGCTTATGTGGATTTTGTTACTATCGTTTTCATGTTTGCGGCAGGTGTAAGCTTTCTGCTTTATTTTAAAATCGTTTCAAACCCGTCAAAGATCTTTTCTGCTCTCGGAGAAGATTCCGAACTGAAGCTCTACGGCGTGCTGCTTTCTGTTTCAACACTGCTGTTGCTGCTGAATCTTCTTTTTGAACGTATATATTCCTCACCGTTTGAGGTCTTTCGTCATTCGCTGTTTCAGACTGCTTCGCTTCTGTCCACAACCGGTTTTTCAAGCACAAACTACGACCTTTGGCCTTCCTTCTGCCATATGATTCTTTTCATGCTGATGCTCAGCGGCGCCTGCAGTACCTCCTGCGGAAGCGGTATCAAGGTTATCCGTGTGCTGGTAACTTTAAAGCTGCTCAAAAGAAGCCTTTCAATAAGACTTCATCCAAATGCTGTTCTCAACGTCAAAGTTGCAAACAATACTCAGAGCACAGAATATGTGACATCAATTACAGGTTACATATTTTTATATATTGCGGTTTTCTTCATAAGCTGCATACTTGTAAGTTTCGACAATCTGAGCCTGACAGGAACCATTTCGTCGGTTCTTGCATGCCTTAACAATATCGGAAGCGGTTTTGATTTCACGGGATGCACGGGAAGCTTCACGCCTTTTTCGTATTTCTCAAAGACGGTTCTTTCCGTCCTTATGATTGCCGGAAGGCTTGAACTTTTCACGTTCTTTATGCTTCTTTCGCCTAATTACTGGAATCCTGACCGTTGCCTTAACTGATTTGCAGAGCTTTAATCTGCTTTTTTACTCGTTATTTTACCCGGAACACTTCGGCCTCGCTATGACATGCCGAGGATTTGAAAATCCGGAAAACAGGGAAGTCGACATGAATTTAAATTACAAAGTTGTACTGAAAATTACAGGAGTACTGATGGCAATTACGGGCATATCCATGTTTCCGTGCTTTATTGCCGCATGCCTGTACCGTGAAAGCCCGATGGTACCGGTGTTTTTATTATGTTCCCTGATTATTACACTCATAGGAACAGTTCTTATAATTACCACAAAACCGGTTTCAATTTCTCTCCGTTTCCGCGAGGGTTATTTTGTCGTGGCACTGGGCTGGATTCTTGTATCTGCTATCGGTGCAATTCCTTATCTTTCACTTGTTGACAACAATTTCAACGATGCTTTTTTTGAAGCTGTTTCCGGCTTTACGACAACGGGCTGTACTCTTGTAAGCATCGACCTTTTCCCGAAAAGTCTGATGCTCTGGAAGGCTATTACTCACTGGCTTGGAGGCATGGGAATCCTTGTATTTGTAATATCCATACTTCCTGCTCTCGGCGCAGGTGCGCAAAAGATTTTTACGGCCGAAACTCCGGGGCCGAAGCTTGAAAAGGTCCGTACAAAATTTGCGGATTCGGCGAAAACGCTTTATATCATATATTTCACATTTACAATTACGGAATTTCTGCTTCTGCTGGCCGGGCCGATGAACTTATACGATGCCCTTATCAACACTCTCGGATGCATCAGCACCGGAGGACTTTTCACTCACAGCGAGGGCTTTTCGTATTACAACAGTTTTTATGTGGAATTTGTCATTTCATTTTTCACGATTCTTGCCGCCATCAGCTTTACGCAGTATGACCTTCTCATCAAAGGGAAATTCCGCGAATTTATACTCAACAGGGAGCTCCGTGCTTTTGCAGGCATACTTCTCGTCTGCGGCCTGGTCGTTTCCGCAAACCTTTTCCTGTGCGATATATGTTCCTCCCCGATTCAGGCGATGCGCTACGGTTTCTCGCAGGTTACCGGTTTTCTGACAACATCGGGCTATGTAATTACAAACTTTGACAACTGGCCGTCACTGACAAAAATGATTCTTTTTTCGCTTATGTTTGTCGGAGGCTGTGCCGCTTCGACGTGCGGCTCTGTCAAGGTTATAAGAATCATGGTTCTTTTCAAGCTTATCAGCCGCGGCATTTACAGAAGAATTCATCCGAAATCGGTAGTTGCCGTTAAGATCGGCGATGAACCTCTTCCCGCTGAAATGGTTTCACAAATTACGGGATTTCTTCTTACTTATATGGCGATTTTCCTCGCCGGGTCGTGTCTTCTGTCGCTTGACAACCTCGACCTTGAGACAACCATGTCTGCCGTGGCATCTGCACTTTCAAATACGGGAATCGGCTTCGGCAGTCTTGGCTCCAGCGCGAATTTCCATATGTTTTCGGGATTCGCAAGGTTCTTCCTTGCCATACTTATGATTGTCGGAAGGCTTGAACTTTTTACAGTTATAATTCTCTTTTCACCTGCATTCTGGAGCAAGAAGCAGTAACCGCAAGCCAGCCTTTGAGGCTGCACTTCCGGCTCAGACATATTATATTTAAAGGACTGATTTCATGAAATACAAAAGAAGCAAAAGCAATAATACTTATTCGACATCCGGTCGCAAAAGAAAACGGCGGTGCTTCGAAAACGAAAACGCCGGCCGTATTATAGGAAAGCTCTCAAAGCACAGCAAGGGATTCGGCTTTGTAACTCCCTTTTCCGAGGAAGAATTCGAAGAATTCCTCAGCAGCCGAAAGAATGATGCCGCTTCAAGCGAGTATCCTTTCCTTTCTGCGGATGAATCGGGATACAGCCTGATTGAAAAAGCGACGGAATACCCGGAAATTGATGATGCGCCAGATGCAGACCCAGATGCAAACGCAGACGCAGATGCAAACGCAACCGCAAACGCAGACGCAGATGCAGATGCAAAGACCGGCGCGGAAGCTGAAGCAAACGCAGAGCCGGACCCGAAAGCAGGCAATTTGTTTCAGGAATACAATCTTATAAACGACCGGATTTCAGGCGACGTTTTCATAGGCATTTCAAAGATGAACGGAGCAATGAACGGTGATACCGTCATAGCTTATCTCTCGCCCCGGTCAAAATGGCGCGGTGAAAAAAGTGAAGGCGCAATAGGAAAAATTCTTGTCCGCGGATGCCGGCAGACAGTCGGCACTTTTTCAAGAGACAAGAAATACGGTTTTGTTATCCCGGATGACAAACGTTTTTCCGAAGATATCTATGTACGCAGAAACGATTTTCACGGAGCCTTCCCCGGTGACAAGGTACTTGTCGTAATTACAAAGTATCCTGACGCCGGACAGAGTGCCGAGGGCAAGATTACCGAAATTATCGCAAGAGACGGTGAACCTGGTGCCGATATAAAATCACTTATACGCGCCTACGGACTTCGCGAAACATTCCCAAGCCGTGCAAACGCCGAGGCAAAGGCTGTTTCGAGGATTCCCGGGGGCGGACTCGATCCCGAAAACCGCCGCGACCTCAGAGACAGGATAATTA
Source organism: Clostridia bacterium (assembly GCA_024693105.1). Classification (GTDB taxonomy): domain Bacteria; phylum Bacillota; class Clostridia; order Peptostreptococcales; family Anaerovoracaceae; genus JAILLO01. Next base: position 45,492 of record JAILLO010000022.1, read on the forward strand.
TCACGATTGACGGAGCAGACTCAAAGGACTTTGACGATGCCGTTTCTATTGAAAAGCTTTCAAACGGTAATTACATGCTTGGTGTACATATTGCCGACGTAAGCCATTATGTGGCCGAAAACGGGCCTCTGGACAAAGAAGCTTTCAAGCGCGGTAACAGTGTCTACCTTATTAATCAGGTCGTCCCAATGCTCCCAAAAGCCCTCTCAAACGGTATCTGCAGTCTGAATCCCGATGTTGACAGATATACGCTTTCAGTCGATATGGAGGTATCGCCGCAGGGCGTTGTCGTATCACATGATATTTACGAAAGCATTATCCATTCGAAAGCGCGGATGGTCTATGACGATGTCTCTGATATTATTGAAAACAACGACAAACTACTGACAGAAAAGTATAAAAAAATCTGCCCGGATATATATCTTATGCAGGAACTTTCCCTGATTCTTCGCGATGCACGCGAAAAGCGCGGCAGCATCGATTTTGATTTTGATGAAGCCCACATAACGCTCGACGAAGAAGGCATTCCTCTCAGCGTCGATCTTTCGCTGCGCAGAAGTGCAAACAGAATGATAGAAGAGTTTATGCTTCTTGCAAACACTACTGTTGCGGAGCATTTTGCCTGGATGGAAATTCCTTTTGTTTACAGGGTTCACGAAAAGCCGGCGACAGATAAAATCGAAGAGCTGAAGACTTTTCTGCGCAGCTTCGGAATAATTCTCAAAGGAAATCCCGAAAACATTCATCCAAAAGCGCTGAACGACATTCTTATGAAGGTTCACGGCATGCCGTACGAAAATGTAATAAGCACCGTCATTCTCAGGGCAATGAAAAAGGCTTTTTATGATGTCGAATGCGGCGGACACTTCGGTCTTTCCATGAAGTACTACTGCCACTTCACATCTCCTATCAGAAGATATCCGGATCTGATGATTCACAGAATTATTAAAGAGGTTCTCCACGGCAGTCTCAGTGAGGCCCGTATTCGTGAACTCGGTAAAATAACGGCCGCAGCGGCTGAAACATCTTCTGCCACGGAAAGACAGGCCATGGAGCTTGAACGTGAAGTGGAAAAAATGAAGAAAGCCGAATATCTCTCATATCACGAAGGGGAAGAATTTGACGGAATCGTCAGCGGCGTTACAAACTTCGGAATGTATGTGCAGCTTGCAAACACGATTGAGGGCATGATAAGAGTTGAGGATCTGCATGATGATTATTATGACTATGATGCGAAAAATTACAGGCTCCTTGGAAGGCTGAGTCACCGTGTTTACACTCTCGGAGACAGAGTTCGCATCAAAGTGCTTGCCGCATCCGCAGAAAGCCGGCAGATTGACTTTGCTCTTGTAAAGACGTACCCGGCTGAAGATAACAGCGGTGACATCAAGCCCGCAGACGCCGAAAATTGAGGCTTGGATGCAGGCAAAATCAGATGCCTGCACTTCGGGCGGTGAAAACAATATAAGTCCTGTTAACGCAAAAAAAGAGAAAAGCCCGGCATAATGATGCAGGCCCTCTCTCTTGGCAAAAATTTATTTCTTTAGGAGTTTGCTGAATTGGTGTGTGGCCGTAAGCCACAAAATGTAATCTTTTTAATTTTGCCATAATATGTGTTTGCAAAAACTATATAGAACTAACTTATTTGTGACCCGGTTATCCCCCTTTCTGAGGTCATGCTCTTCACAATGAGAAATTCCTTTCGGTTTAATTCCCTTTTCAATTTAACCAAACTAAATCTTTTTTCGCAGCAGTTCATCAAAACAGAGAATGCTGCGATTTTTTTCTTTGTAATAATCTGTAATAATCTTAAATGTTCCGAAAGCCTCACGCCTGTTTGCCTGACGTAAAGCCTTCCGTCTTCTGTACACAACAATAATATAATACCTATTTTAGTGAATGTCAACAACTATTTTAAACTTTTTTGTGTTTTTTCACTAATTGCATCCGATGTCACTATGGCGGCCCGCTCATCAAAGTGCATCAGCGGCCGAATCCGCCCTCGGAAATCCCTTCTGTTTCAGGCTTTACAGCCGTCCCCGGTTTATGTCGGAACCCCCCCGGTTTATGTCGGAAACCCCCAAACTTACGTCCACCCGAATCTGTCCACTAAAAAACAGCGCCGGCATACAGCCGGCGCTGTCTGAAATTCAGAATGAATTTATATATGTCTTAGAAGATAAGTCCGCCGATCTTTACAAACAGTGGAGCAAATACTACTGCAACGATAGTCATAAGCTTGATAAGAATGTTGATGGAAGGACCGGAAGTATCCTTGAACGGATCTCCTACTGTGTCGCCGACAACTGCAGCCTTGTGAGGTTCTGAACCCTTGCCGCCGAAGTTTCCTTCTTCAATATACTTCTTTGCATTGTCCCATGCACCGCCTGCATTTGCCATCATGATAGCAAGAAGAACGCCTGCTGAGAGAGCTCCTGCGAGCATTCCGCCGAGAGCTTCAGGTCCGAGAACGATACCAACAAGAAGCGGAGCAATGATAGCGATAAGTCCCGGAGCAACCATTTCCTTAAGTGCTGCCATAGTGGAAATATCAACGCATCTTGCATAATCAGGCTTGGATGTTCCGGCCATGATTCCTGCATCTTCTCTGAACTGTCTTCTAACTTCCTCAATCATCTGGTTTGCAGCCTTACCTACTGAATTCATTGTAAGAGCTGAGAACATGAACGGAAGCATAGCGCCGATAAACAGACCTACGATAACGATAGGTGCAAGTAAGCTGATAGCTTCAAGCTTTGTAACTGCTGCATATGATGCAAACAGAGCCAGTGCTGTAAGAGCTGCGGAACCGATTGCAAAACCCTTACCGATAGCAGCTGTAGTGTTTCCTACTGCATCAAGCTTGTCTGTAATTTCTCTTACTTCAGGAGGAAGCTCACTCATTTCCGCAATACCGCCGGCATTGTCGGATACAGGACCGTAAGCGTCAACTGCAACTGTCATACCTGTTGTTGAAAGCATACCTACTGCAGCAAGTGCAATACCGTAAAGTCCGGCAAACTTATATGCAAGGAAAATACCTACCGAAATGCAGATGATAGGCCATACTGTGGACATCATTCCAACGCCCAGACCTGAAATAATAGTAGTTGCAGCACCTGTCTGTGACTGTTCTGCAATTTTCTTTACGTGCTTGTAATCACCGGAAGTATAGATTTCCGTAATCTTACCGATCAGAATACCAACTATAAGACCTGCAATAATTGCGATAGCATAGTTCAGGCTTCCGAGCATTACGTTTGAAAGAACGCATGCAACGATAATAACGATGATACCTGCGATATATGTTCCCATGTTGAGAGCTGCTGCAGGGTTTCCGCCTTCCTTACCTCTTACCATCATGATACCGATAACCGAAGCAATGATACCAACTGCTGAAAGAATAAGCGGGAATACTGCTGCAACGCCTGCGTCAAAAGCTCCGTTTGAAGAAACTGCCGCAACCTCAGCAAGAGTAATTGCCGATACAAGTGAACCTACATAAGATTCGAAAAGGTCAGAACCCATACCTGCAACGTCACCTACGTTATCACCTACATTGTCAGCGATAACTGCAGGGTTTCTTGGGTCGTCTTCAGGGATACCGGCTTCAACCTTACCAACAAGGTCTGCACCAACGTCAGCAGCTTTTGTATAGATACCGCCGCCTACACGTCCGAACAGTGCCATTGACGAAGCACCAAGGCTGAATCCTGTTACTACGCTTGCACAGTCAAGACCCATTGCCACGAAAATAACGCCGAGTCCGAGAAGTCCGAGACCTGATACGCAAAGACCCATAACTGCTCCGGATCTGAACGCAACCTTAAGAGCCTTGTTCATACCGCCTTCTTTTGCGGCATTTGCAGTTCTTACATTTCCCTTTGTGGCAACATTCATGCCAAAGTAACCTGCAAGAACGGAAAGAAGAGCACCAACTACGTACAGAAGAGCTGTAACCCAGCTGATTGCAACACCGATAAGTAAGAAGAGAACAACGATAACAATAACCATTGTCTTGTATTCTCTCTTCAGAAATGCCATTGCACCTTCTCTGATGTATCCGGCGATTTCCGACATACGTGCATTACCTTCTTCAACCTTGCCAATCCATGAAGAAAGGCCATAGGCAAAGATAAGCCCGATTAGAGCTGCCACAGGAGCAGCCAATGCCATAAAATTCATTTGATGATACCTCCCTCTCACTTTTTGACATAGTTAAGAGGCGCTAAAATGCACCTCTTCCAAAAAGTGAAATATTTAAATATAAATATTTAAAACAAAATTATATGCCCGAAGAGCATCCGTCTTTGATTATTCAAGTGTAACAAGAATCAAAGACAATATGATAAATAATATTGCGGCAACAGTAGCAATCTTGCTCAAAATTGCTTCATAACCCTTGCTCTTCTTCTTTCCGAAAAGCTGCTCAGCACCGCCACCGATTGAACCGGAAAGGCCTGCACTGTTTCCTGACTGAAGCAAAATGCTGGCAATTAATACCAGACTGGCAACGCCCAATATAGCCATAAGAACCGTCTGCATCTCATAAACCTCCTTATATGATTAACTTCATGAGTTTACCACACAAATCTTGAAAAATCAAGTATTTTTGCCGAAAAAGGCACGCTGAAAGGAAGAAAATTACTCATTCACAGAGAAAAAAAGAGAATTCGTCCCCGAAAACAATGCTCATGTACGGTAAAGAAGCAAGCAACCGAAAACAATAGATAGACCGCCAGCACTACACTATTCCGAACCAAAGACCAAAAGATAAGCATTTTGAGAAAATCTAAACTTTTGGATTTTCCTACAATGCCGACTA
>JAILLO010000067.1 GCA_024693105.1 Clostridia bacterium
GGGAAACAGCGGCGGCGGTCTTTTTAACGGAAAAGGACAGCTGATCGGAATGGTTGTGGCAAAATCCGCAGGTTCAAATGTTGAAGGCCTCGGCTTTGCAATTCCGGTAAACAATGTAAAGACTGTGGCAAATCAGCTTATGGAATACGGATACGTTAAAGGCCGTATCGACACCGGACTTACATATGTTGACCTTACATCAATGAGGAATGCAATTTTCTATGGCGTCCGCAATCTCGGAATTTACGTAAAGAGTGTCGACAGTGAAAACGCAAAAGCTGCAGGCTTCTGCGAGGGAGACATGATCTATTATGTTGAAGACAAGCAGATAGAAAGTGCAACAGACCTGACAAACGCATTCAAAGATAAAAAGGTCGGAGATACGGTAAACATAACTGTTGTCCGCGGAAACAAAACAGTCGATCTTAAGTTGAAACTCGGAGAAAAAACAGGCGCGCAGTAGGCATTGAAGGCCGGCTGCATTTTGCAGAGGCTTGCGGCACCAAGCGGCAGTTTGCATCACTTCGCGGAGGCTCACTGCAGTTCGCGGAAGTCAACGCTGCCCCGCAACGGCCACTACAGCTCGCGGAAGCCAACGCTGCCCCGCAACGGCCGCTACAGTTCGCGGAAGCCAATGTTGCCTCGCAACGGCCGCTACAGCTCGCGGAAGCCAACGCTGCCCCGCGGCAGTTCATAACAATTCTCAACAGAAAACGGTCTTGCATCCCAAATGGGGCAAGACCGTTTTTCAGTGTCGTGGTAAAGATGACCGGCTGTTTGAAATTTATGCCTTGGCGGCAGTTTTTCCCTGCGGGAAGTCATATTTTGAGGCCATTTTTTTGATTCGGCCCTCTCAGAACCTCCTGCTATATGACTTGGAATCAGTATTCTTTTGCACAAGTCATATCCTAAAGCGCTCCGAAGGCAAATTTTCAGTTTTCCGGTCAAAATCTATGCCTTAAAAGCTGCATTTACCTTGCGCAAGGCATAGATTTGAAACATTCCGCCTTTTTCTGCAGGTTTAGGAATTCTTTGCAGCTTCTATATCTTCATGAAGCTTTTCGATGACCTCGGCGGAGGCATCAATTTTTTTGCACAGTTCCGTAACGGCGTTTTCGTCAACCTCGGCGCCGTTTGCATATTTCGCGTAATACATCTTGCCGATTGCAGCATAAGTGTCATTCATTGCGGTTTCCTCTGCGCGGAGCTTTGAGTTGAGCTTTGTAACTTCGACCATCACAGCCCCTTTGTCAGCGGCAGTTTTAGCGAGATCTGCGCCCTTGTCGGCAGCAGTTTTTGCAATATCGGTAACTTTATCAAAAAATCCAGCCATAAAAAACCTCCCATATCTCCCATTTCACAATTCATTCTGTAAATACTTTAACAGCTCAGGACCTCGTGTCGTGCTGTTCTTTCAGTTTAACACTTTTTCAGAAGATTCGCAATTGTTTTGGGCGGGCGACGCGCAGCGCGCCCCCCGGGGTTCGGGGTTTGGCCGGGCGGTGCGGTCAGGAGTTAGGCCGGGTGGGATTTGTGCGAAAGCGCAGCGCGCCCCTGAATTCGCCGGGGCGGGTTGCTGAGATATGTTTCTTTGTCACTATTGCTTTGAACAAGGGTGCAATGATATAATGATATGATTGGTGTAAGAAAACACGAACGAAGGAGAGAAAAAGAATGAAAATTGCAGTAACATACGAAAACGGTAAGGTATTTCAGCATTTTGGACATACAGAAAGCTTCAAGCTTTATGACATCGAAGACGGGAAAGTAGTTTCCTCGGAAGTTATCGGAACAGGCGGAACCGGTCATGAGGCCCTTGCGGGTTTTCTTGCAGAAAAGAATATTGACGTTGTAATTTGCGGCGGTCTTGGAAGCGGCGCCGATGAGGCTCTTACGCAGAGCGGAATAGAAGTGGTTTCCGGAGTTGACGGAGATGCGGACGAGGCAGTCGAAACGTACCTTAAGGGCGGCCTTGAAAGTGAAGGCGTTAACTGCGACCATCACGACCATGAGCACGGCCACGGTCACGGTCATGAAGACGAAGAAGAAGGCTGCGGCGTCTGTGGCGGTGGCTGCGGCGACGGTTGCGGAGGCGGCTGCGGCGGTGGCTGCGGTGGCTGCGGAGGCGGAGCACCAAGAATCATGTTCGAAGGGAAAAATGCCGGAAAGACATGCAGAACGCATTACAGAGGAACACTTGATGACGGCACGCAGTTTGATTCATCATATGACAGAGGAGAACCTCTTGAATTTGTCTGCGCGGCAGGAATGATGATTGAAGGCTTTGACAGAGCTGTAGCGGAAATGGAAGTCGGAGAAATCAAAGACGTGCATATTGAACCGGCGCAGGCTTACGGCGAATACGATCCGAGAGCTGTTTTTACGGTTGAAATCGCAACAATGCCTGGCGCAGAAAAGCTTACCGAAGGACAGCGCATCTATCTTCAGGACAGAATGGGAAGACCTGTTCCCGCACTTGTAAGCAAGATGACAGATAAAGATATTACCTTTGACGCAAACCACGAGCTTGCGGGCAAGGCCCTGAACTTCAAAATAGAGCTTGTAGAGGTTCTGTAATTAATTTCAAGACCGCTCATTCGGCGGGATTGCCCGGACGGCCGGGAAGATTGGGAAGAGCCGAGACAGCCGACAAGACCGGAATTAATTAAAGCAGACGTACAGGGAAATGGGAACGGAAAAATGGCAGAAAAAGAAAAATCGAAAATCGGTTTAAAATTTGGAACAGCCGGGATACGCGCTCTTATGGGTGAGGGTGCGGACAGGCTGAATATTCATACAGTTGCGCATATTACAGAGGGCGTTGCGGCCTATATGAAAGAGGCACATCTTAAGCGCCGTGTAATTATCGGATATGACACAAGAATCAACTCGCGCGAATTTGCGTTTGTTACGGCTTCGGTTCTGCGAAAAAGCGGAATAGAGGTCATCTGTTTTGAGAAGTATCTTCCGGTGCCTCTTTTGGCTTTCGGGACGCGACTGTTCGGCTGCGGCGCGGGGATTATGATTACCGCAAGCCACAACCCGAAAGAATATAACGGCTATAAGATTTATGACAGGTTCGGATGCCAGCTTTGCGACGATGAGGCGGAAAAGGTCATGCAGTGCATAGGCCGCCGCAGCTTCAGGGCATACAGCGCGGCCAACGAAAGCCCCGCAACGCCCGAAGGTTCGGCAGACTCCGCAATGCCCGCAGGTGCGGCAGAAGCGGAAGTTTCCGCAGAGTTTGCAGGCGAAGCCGGCAGTGCCATGGAGACTCTTTATACGTATCTGACAAAGGTTTATATCAAAACTCTCAAGGCTCAGATCACGGATGTTCTCGGTATTCCGGAGCAGGCACTTTCAAAGCTCAGGGCAGCATATACGCCGCTCAACGGAACGGGACTTTCGTTTGTGAAGGAAGCACTTTTTGAGGCCGGTATGAAGCCGGAGAATCTGTTTGTCGTGAAGCCGCAGGAGAAGCCTGACGGAGAGTTTCCGACATGCCCTTATCCGAATCCCGAAAAGACGGAAGCATTGAAGCTTGGCCTTGAACTTGCAGAAGAAAAAGAGGCGGACCTTCTTGTTGCAACAGATCCGGACGCAGACCGTCTGGGAGTTGCCGTAGCAGAGGCGGCCGCGGGGACTGACGCCGGCAGCCCGGAAAAGGCAGGCGGCGAAATCGAAGTTGCCGGCCGGGCACAGACAGCCGCGGGGACTGACATCAGCGGTCCGAAAAAGCCCGGCGGGGAAAATGGCGCGGCCTGCGCAGCGCACTTTGCCAGACTTACAGGCAATGAGGTTGCGCTTTTGATGTTTGACTTTATATGTGCGATGCATGCGGCTCAAGGCACAATGCCAAAAAATCCGGTGGCGCTTCGCACGATAGTATCATCACCGCTTATGGACATAATAGCCCGGAAGTATGGAGTGAGCGTCAGAACCACGCTCACCGGCTTTAAACATATCGGAGCTCTGATGGCCGGAATAAGGCCTGATGAGGATGACTTTGAAAGACGATTCCGCGGCAGACATCGGGTATCGCAAATGGACGATGACACGGTGGTTTCAGGGAATTCGGCAGACGGAAGCGAAAACGGAATCGGAAGCGGAAATGGGAGCGAAACCGAAAGTGGAACCGGAAGCGAAAACGGAACCGGAAGCGGAAATGGAATCGGAATCGGAAGCGAAACCGGAAGCGCAAACGGATGCGGAAGCGGAAGCGAAACCGGAAGCGGAAATGGGAGCGAAACCGAAAGTGGAACCGGAAGCGAAAACAGAACCGGAAGCTCCGGCTGCCCTGTCGGTCATGAGGAAACCTGCCGCCCGGGAAGCGCCGGAGAATTATCGCCGGATTGCTACGGTGACGATCCTGCCCATATCTTCAGTTTCGAGGAAAGCTGCGGATATCTTCCGGCAGCATATATAAGAGACAAAGACGGCATAGCAAGTGCACTTGTCTCCTGCATAATGGCAGCATATTACAAAGAAAAAGGACTTACCCTCAGGGAACGTATGAATCAGATTTATGAAGAGTACGGATACATGAAAAACGACCTCCTGGAGTACAATCTTGAAGGCGAAGAGGGAAAGAAAAATATAGAAAAAATTATGGATGATTTCCGAAACACGCCGCCTGATGCCATTGACGGCGAGAGGGTGACAAAGAGAGGAGATTATCGAAAGGGCGAGATTTATATATGTGGGGACAGCAGCCGCTGCGATATGGTTGCGGGAACAAGGCCGACAAACCAGCCGAAGGCAAACGTCCTTGAATATGCCACGACACAGGGTAACAGCTTCCTGATGAGACCGTCGGGAACCGAGCCGAAACTCAAAATTTACATTTACGCGATGGGCGATGAGAAGCTTGAAGCTGTGCGCAGGGAAGTGAAGGCCAGAATTGACGGGCTGATTTCCTGACAGACGGCGCGCGGCGGCGCACGGCGCACAAGGCGGACGCAGGTCGGACGACAGACGGCGGCATAAGGCATATAACATATTTGTTTAAAACAGGAGGAAAATTCATGAACAAGGTTTTAGTGGGACTTGACAGAAGCAAATCCTTCAGAGTTTATCTGACAGACACAACCTCCATGGTTGAGGAAGCACGAAAAATACATTCAACAACGCCGCTTGCAACAGCAGGCCTCGGAAGAGTGCTTACAGGCACCGGCCTGATGGGGCTGCTGCTCAAAAATCCGACGGACAAGGTGACCGTGCAGTTCAAGGGGGACGGCCCTGCGATTCAGATACTTGCAACAGCAAACGGCGAAGGAAAGGTCAAGGGCTACATCTCAAATCCGAATGTTGACCTGCCTCTGACGGAGGAAGGAAAGCTTGATGTCGGAGGATCCCTTGGTATCGGAGAACTGACCGTCATAAAAGACCTCGGACTCAAGGAGCCGTATGTGGGCAAAATCGCGCTCGTTTCCGGAGAAATAGCCGACGATCTGACGGCATATTACTATATTTCGGAGCAGCAGAATTCTTCTATTGCTCTCGGCGTCAAAATCGAAACAGACTGCCATGTGGGCGCTGCGGGTGGCCTCATCATCCAGATGCTGCCTGATGCGGAGGAAGCCTCTGTCGACGCCCTTGAGGCAATGATTGAGGAAATGCCGCCGCTTACGACCATTATTACGAATGTAAAGGAAAAGAACCCTCTTCTGAGCGGCGAGGGCCTTCTTCGCGCGATGCTTGAGGAAATTTTCGGGAACATGCCGGAAGCTTACCGCGTTGAGGTTCTTGACTTCCGCGAAATGGGATGGGAATGCGACTGCTCCGAGGAGCGTCTTGAAAAAGTCGTAATGGCGATAGGCCGCAAGGACCTTGAGGAAATTATCAAGGAAGACGGTGAGGCGGAGCTGATGTGTCAGTTCTGCACAAAAAAATATCATTTTAGCAAAGAAAGGCTTGAAGGGCTTCTTGCCCGAATTAAGTAACGGAACAGAGAAATGTTGAGACTGGGAGTAATTTTTGGGGGCCGCTCCAGTGAGCATGAGGTTTCACTGATGTCGGCAGCATCGGTTCTGAGGGTGATTGACGAGACAGTATACGATGTAATTAAAATAGGCATTACAAAGAAAGGCGACTGGCTTCGCTACGAGGGCACGCCTGACAAAATAGAAAACGGACAGTGGGAAAAGGAGGCTGAGCCATTCAGCATTGACAAGCTAAAGGAAACAGTTGATTTTGCGTTTCCGGTGCTTCACGGGATGTATGGTGAAGACGGCACGATACAGGGGTTGTTTGAAATGCTTGACATACCTTATGCCGGATGCGGCGTTCTTGCATCATCTGTAGCAATGGACAAGGCACTTGCAAGGGATGTCTTCAGAAGAAACGGACTTCCGATGTGCGGCCACAGGCTTATCACGCTTCCTGCCACAGACGAAGAACTGAACCGAGATATTGAGGAAATCACAAAGGAAATGAAATTCCCCCTCTTTGTCAAGCCTGCCAATGCAGGTTCAAGTGTGGGAATTACAAAGGTAAAAGCAAAAGAAGAACTGAAGAAGGCCGTAAGAGAGGCCGAAAAATACGATGCCCGCATTCTTGTGGAGGAAGGCGTCAACTGCAGGGAGCTTGAAAGCGGCGTTATAGGAAACCGAGAGCTTACGGTTTCAACTGTCGGGGAAATACTTCCTTCCGCGGATTTTTATGATTATACGGCGAAATATTTTGACGGTGGACAGACGCGCATATGCGTGCCTGCAGATATAAGCGACGAGCTTCGCGAAGAAATCCGCACGCTTGCCGCAAAGGCATATAAAGCAATCGACTGCTCCGGATTTGCAAGAGTTGATTTTTTCTATGACAAGGACAACAAAAGAGTGCTGCTCAATGAGATAAATACAATCCCGGGATTCACGGCATTCAGCATGTTTTCAAAGCTTTTCGAAGCATCGGGGCTGACGTACCGGGAGCAGATTGAAAGGATTATTGAACTTGGATACGAAAGATATAACGCTAAAAATAACAGGTAAGCAGATTTACAAGGACGGCGAGGAAGAGACCATGGAATTTGTTACGGAAGGGAAAATTTCCCGCGCGGACGGAACTGTGTATCTGACATATGAGGAGAGTGAGCTTTCGGGAATGCCCGGATGCAAGACCTTGATGGTTTTTGCGGACGACCATATCAGCATGCAGCGGCTTGGGGAAACGCAGAAGGACGAATCACTCAGTGACATTTACGACAGTATGAATGTTGCGGGAGTGATAGAATTCCGCGAGGGCGCAAGACACCGCGGGGTGTATGAGACGCCTTACGGCGATTTTGACATGGAAGTTCTTACAAACAGCATTGTGAATAATCTGCGCAGCGACGGGTCGGGGGATGTGAGCATTGATTATAATATCAGTCTTCACGGACTTTCGACGCACCGCAACCAGATTCATATACAGATTGTCTGAGCCGGCAAATACAGACGCGAGACCGGCATGGCAAAAGCCGGAAAGAAACCGGCATGGCAGACAGGTGGCCTTTGCGCAGGCTGCCGCAGGAGAGGATTGCCCGGCAGGCACAGACGCGAGACCGATGCGGCAAATACAGACGCAAGACCGGCATGGCAAAAGCCGGAAAGAAACCGGCATGGCAATCCGGAAGGGGGAAAAACATGAACACTAAATTCAGAAAGTTTACAAAGATACTGGCATTTCTTATCGTAATCGCCATGGTGGTGACATCGCTTACATTTCTGATTACACCGGTGGCCTTTGGTGCGGAAAAAGAAAATACGGCAACGACAAACACCGCGACAAAAGAGGAACGCCTTGAGATACTTTCGAAATATATTGATTACATCATCGATAATTACAAAGACAAAATAAGCAGCAATACTCTCCTTGACGGAGCCTTCAAGGGCGTGACCGAAGCGATGAACGACCGTTTTGCGGAGTATTATACAACAAGCGAAGCGGCGCAGGAGTTCAAGGATGCCATTGAAAACACAACAATCGGAATCGGCATTGTTTTCGATACGGAAGGGGACACCTGCAACGTCCTTTCGGTTTTTTCAGACAGCCCTGCCGAAAAAGCGGGACTTCTTGCGGGCGACATAATTACAAAGATTGACGGCAAATCCACCGCAGGTCTTACAACAACTGAGCTGCAGGCACTTATGAAAAACGGTGATATCGGAACGAAGGTTGTGCTTTCGATTGACAGAAACGGCCGGGCGATGAACTTTACGGTTATCCGCGGAATCATAGGCGAGCAGGCTGTAAAGGGTGGCCTCTGCAATGCGGATCCGTCTGTCGGCTATATTAGAATCACATCCATTGACAGCGATTCAAGCGAGGAATTTGCAAATGAGGTAAGCTACCTCACTAAAAACGGAGCAAAGGGGTTTATTATAGATCTCAGGGACAACGGCGGCGGATTTACGAATCGGGCTGTGGAAATCGCAGACAGGATTCTTAAAGACGGTGTAATCACAAAGTATGTGACACAGGGGAGAATTTACTACATCGCCGAAGCTACGGCATCGCAGTATATGACAGAGCCTGTGGTTGTCCTCGTAAATGAGAACACGGCCAGTGCTGCAGAGCTTCTTGCAGGGGCTCTGCACGACAACGGCTGTGCACTTGTGGGCTGCACGACCTACGGGAAGGGAGAAAGCCAGAATGTCATAGGATTTGCGGACGGAACGGCTGCAAAGATTTCGGTTCAGTATTTCACGACTCCGAACGGTGATGACATTCAGGAGAAAGGAATCACCCCTGACTATGTCATTTACAACAGGCTTTCGGAGCCTGTTCCCGAAGTTGTTGCGGCATACGAAGGCTTTGCACCGATGTCGGAAAACGAAAAGCCGGTTGTCGGAAGCAAGGGGCTTAATGTTTACGGAGCACAGCAGAGGCTGGCGCTGCTCGGCTATTATAAGGGGAAAGTCGACGGAACAATGACGCGGGAAACGGCAGATGCGGTTAAGTTTTTCCAGAAGGAAGCAGGCCTTTATTCTTATGGGGCGCTTGACTTTACGACGATGAAAATGCTTGATGAGCTTACGTATGATTTCGTGCACAAGACAAGCACTGAAGATCTTCAGTTTGCCAAGGCACTTGAGTTGGTGCAGACAAAGAAGGCTTCGAGAAAGTAAATTGAGAAAGATGAAGGGAGCCGCTTCGGCAGACGAAGCGGCTCCCTTTTTATGGTGTCGCCGAACCCCGCGCCGGCCCTCGCGCCGCACCCTTGCGGATACCCCCTGCCGGCCTGAAGCTAATTTTTCCGACCCCCGCGCCGACCCTTGCCCCGTGATGCGGCCGCAGCTCCAGGCGCCATCACAGTCCACGGCCCCCTGCCCCTGCGAAATTAACATTACGGTTACAAACAATTTAAGATTTCCTTAAGAAGGCCATTTTACTCAAGTTTTATTGTAAAATGTCGATAAATGAAATAAGAATGTGTACATTTGCAATAAAGGACTTTTGCATCCGCTGCGGTGCAGAGGGGCAGGAAAAGTGAAAGAGGGGGAACTTTCATGAATCGGAAAACATTTGGAGAGACAGTAAAATATCTGCATCGGGCCGCAGGGCAGGCAGCCGGCAGATTTACTGCGGGCAACGCCGCATCCGGCACTGCAAAGCATATTGCGGCTGTATTCCTGGCGGCAGCCATGATATTCACAATGGCCGTACCGTCAAACATTATGCCGGTGCAGGCAGCCTCAAAAACATTCAGAGACACAAAGGGCCACTGGGCCGAAAACTATATAAGTACGGCGGCAGACCGCGGAATTATAAACGGATATACCGACAACCGTTTCAAACCGGACAGCTATGTTACGCGCGCTGAGCTTATCAGGATGGTTAACGGAACCATCGGAAACACGCTCCTTACCGAAAACTATTTCAGCGATGTCAGAAGCGGCGACTGGTATTACAACGATGTCAGAAAGGCCATTGCGGCAGGATATATTTCGGGAGGAAACGATGACGGAACGCTTCATCCAAACGACTGGATTTCAAGACAAGAGGCAGCCGTTATTATCTCGAGAGTCGTGCCTACATACGGCTACAAAGCAAAGCTTGAAAGCTACAAGGATTACAAAGACATAGACGACTGGGCAAAGCCTGCCATGGAAAAGATGGTCGGCAAGGGCTACTTCGGCCCGTACGACGATGAAAAACTTCATCCGAAGGACTGCATCACAAGAGCGCAGGCGGCCAAGATTCTCTGCACTGTTTACGGAAACGAAAACATCATAACCTCGCAGCAGACGGTCAAATCAAGCGGAACGAAGTACAAGGACAAGATCTACGCAAACGGAATTACTGTTGCAAGCAGCATCAACAACGGTGAATTTACGCTGGAAAACTGCGTGGTGCTCGGCAAACTGACGCTTAACGGCGGAGGCACAAATTCCATCAAAATCAAGAATTCAAGAGTTGCAAAATGCGTAACGGACAGAAAAGCCGGCGCCATAAGGGTTCTTCTCCAAAACGAAACATACATCAATCAGGCAAGCGCTTTCCACAACGTCACCATGGAAACGGAAAAGCTGACAGGAGGTCAGTTCGGATGCGGCATACAGCATCTTTATGTTGAGGACGACGCACAGGTTGTGCTTGACGGCGATTTTCAGAATGTCTACATAGACGGAAAGAATTCGGACACTACACTGACCGACGGAACAATTAAAAAGCTTGAGGTGACTTACTCAGGCGATTATTCCGATATAACTATCAGCGACGATACGGAATGCGATTATGCGGTTGTCAACGCTCCGGCGGATTTCCACGGCAGCGGAACAATCGGCGAGATGAAGATAAATTCCGATGATGTTACCTACGAGACAAGACCACTCAAATGGAGCATAGGCTCAAACGGAACTACGCCCGATATGTCGGACGGAAAGCTTTCGGTCAAATTCTCACCGAAGAACGGAGCAACTGCCGTTGCAAGAAACACCGAAATTACACTGACCTTCAGTTCACCTCTTTATAACGAGGACGGAAAGAAGCTCGGAACATCAGATCTCGAAAGCGGAATTGAGCTCAGGAAAAAGAGCAGAAGCGGAACGAAGCTCAATTTCAGCTCGGCGATTAACAGTTCAAAGAAGGTTGTTACAATCACGCCTGAGGAAAAATTCGAAGAAGACACAAGATATTATGTCCTGCTCGAAGACGATACGTTCTTTGACGAAGAAGGAAACGAGCTTCCTGAGACAAGCTGCTATTTCACAACGGGAGATTCCGAGGATGAGGGCATTACCTTCAGCCCTTCAGATGATTCGGACGGTGTCAGCCTTTCAAAGAAGCCAACCATTACCTTCGAGGAGGCCATCCTGACAAAGGACGGCGACAAGGTCGACGATGAATATCTTGAAGACGCAATCATCTTCCGCGAGGGCGGGTCTACAGGAACCGACGTGAAGTTTGAAGCCTCAATCAACAGCGCAAAGACGAAAATCACGATTACGCCTGAAAGCGATCTCAGCACAGATGCAACATACTATGTCGCAATCGAAGATGACATGTTTATATACAAGAACGACAAGAGCGATGTTGAGGGCTGTTCGGCAACCTGGACAACCTCGGTGACAAAGGCAAGCCTTTCAAGCGTAAATGCAAACGCGACCGAAGATACGGTGACAGTGACGGCAACGCCAAGCATCGACGGCACGATTTATGCGGTTCTTGTAAAGGGAAGCTCTACGCCAAGCAGCTCGCAGATTCTTGCGGGTCAGAACTCAAAGGGCGAGACTCCTGAAGGCGCGGCTTCAACAAGCGCAACGGCCGGAGTTTCCGCAAGCGTCGGAAGCTTTTCGGGGCTTGAAGAGGGCACGAAATACACGGTTTACCTGATGCTCAAGAGCGACACGAAGACAAGCAGCATCGTTTCAAAATCGGTTACTACAACGAAATCAGAGCTTTCAAACTGCTACCTTTCGGGCATTTCAATCGAAAATGAATCGGGAGCCGCACCGGATTCGTTCACATTTGAACAGAAGACAACCGTCAATGACGTTGTAATGCCGTTCGGTTCGGCTACAGCCACCGTTGTGGCAACGGCAGACGCCGACGCGACGATTTCGTTTAAGGAAAGCGGCGGCACATATGAAACAATGTCGGGCGACACAAAGAGCATCAGCCTTTCGGACGATTCAATCGTTACGTTGTATATTCAGCCGGCGGCCGACGGGAAGACCTCTGTGCAGTATACGCTCAGATTTAAGGTTGCGGGAGATACCGGCGCGACAGTTACGGTAGCCGACATGAGCGGAAACGATATTGCGGCATCGGCATCGGGCGGAACAAGGTTTGTTCTTGATAAAGACAATGCGGACCTGGAGACGGTGAAAGTTACAATTACGGCGAACGATCCGGATGCGGTCATCACCTCGCAGACTCTCGGAGGAACAAGCGGAACAGGCTCGCTTTCGGGCTTTGTCACAAATCCGGGAACGCACCCCCATACCGGAAATATCATTCTTGAGTATACGGTGAAGTCAAACCGTGATTCGCAGAAATACAGCGTATATATAATCTTATGGCAGTAAAACCGCCAGCCAAAACAGGCAGCCTAAAACCGCCAGCCAAAGCAGCCAGCCCAACGCAGGCAGCCCAAAGCAGCCAGCTAAAACAGACCGCCAAAGCAAACGACAAAATAAAAGGGCGTGTGATAAATGTTTCCATTTATCACACGCCCTTTTTAATTGTAGGACATATGAGCCCGTGTCGGGCGCGCCGGCGCGCAATATTAAAACCACCGGCTCAGCCGGCGCGCGAGATTTCAACCACCGGCTGAGCCGGTGCGCGAGATTTCAATCACCGGTCTTGTCGGGCGCGCGAGATTTCAAAAATGTTTAAAATCTATGACTTGTACAAGATAAGCAGGGCTTCCAAGGCATAGATTTCGAGTAGGAGACGGGTAATTTGTCTTCGGAACGGTTTAAGATATGCCTTGTACGAAAGAATATTGCTCCCAAGTCATACAGCAGGCCGCCCGGAAAGGCCCGGATCAAAAAAGAAGCCGAAAAATATGCCTTCAGGAGGGGAAAAGTTGCTTCCAAGGCATAGATTTCAAGCAGAGGGTATTTCAGGGCAGAGGGCCTTTCAAGCAGAGGGCCTTTCGAGAGTGCCGGCGTGCGAGATTTAAGCCGCCCGCCGTGCCGGCGCGCGAGATTTAAGCCACCCGCCGTGCCGGCGTGCGAGATTTAAGCCGCCCGCCGTGCCGGTGCGCGAGATTTAAGCCACCCGCCGTGCCGGCGCGCAATATTAAAACCACCGGCTCAGCCGGTGGTTATGATTCCAAACTACATCTTCTGTTTGCCGAATATTCCGTTTTCCGTAATAACCATATCCATAGTGATATCGTGAGGCTCAACAGGAATCTCCTCCGAGGTCATCTTTTCAAAGCAAAGTGCTATAAAAGGCGCACTGACATCCTGCAAGAATCTGTCATAATAGCCCGCACCGTGACCTATGCGCAATCCGCTGTGGCTGCAGCTGATGGCGGGGATAATACACAAATCCGGCTGATCCGACCTGATATAAGGGCAGGAATCCTTCGGCTCGGGGATATTGTAAAAACCGGGCCTGAGGTCTGAAAGCGACGTGATTTCACGAAGCTCCATCCTTCCCTTGCCGTAGCACTTGGGCACGCATACACGCTTGCCCTGATTGAGCGCAGCGGCAATTATTCCGTATGTATTCGGTTCATTGTTCACACTGACGTAAGTGAACACAAAAGAGGCCTTCCGAAATTCGGGCAGGTCTTTTACAAGGCGCTGAATTTCATTGCTTGCGGAAAGCTTGTAATCGTTGTCAAGCTCCCTGACGCGGGCAAACATTTCAGCCCTGAAACTTTTCTTATTATCTGACATATTCGGCAATTACTCCATATTCACTATACTTGACCGCGAAAAAGAGGTATAATTACCGCCGGGAGGTACTTTTGCCGGGGCATCACAAATACCCGCACCGGCCGGCAGCATCTCAAAAAAACATGTATACCATTTCACAGTTGCGTACATAATATCATAACACGCGCCAAAAGTTAAGTTGTCAGATGCAGTTTTTCATGATTCTTAGCAAATATTTTGTATTTTGAAACAATTTTGCATAAATATCCGTGATAACTTGCACTTCGCATCAGGGCGTTTTACAAATGAAAGGAGAACAGAAAATGAAAAGAAAACTTTTGACAATGGCAGTAGTCTTTGTAATGATCACCGTCATGGCAGTTCCGGCAGCTTCGTTTGCCGCAGCGGACATCACGGTTGAGGTAAACGGAACACAGCTTACAATGGATCAGCCGCCTATTATTCAAAACAGCAGGACACTTGTGCCGCTCAGGGTCATCTTTGAAGCTCTCGGAGCATCTGTTGACTGGGACAGCGTTACAAAGACAGTATTTGCAGACTGGGGAAATAACAGCCTGACACTTCAGATTGGTGAAAAATCGATGAAGCTCGGCGACGGAACAACAGTTGCGCTTGATGTTCCGGCAACTATCATTAACAGCAGGACGCTTGTGCCTTTAAGAGCTGTATCGGAGGCAATGGGAGCAAGCGTTGACTGGGACGGCACCGCAAGAAAGGTGACTGTTAATTATACATATCATGTCGATGAATCACTGCTTGTCACAAATGAGGCTCAGTTCGTATACAAAGACAAGGACAGCTATCACATATTTTTCCTTGAGGGAGAAAAGGTAACAGGCTATACCGTTTATACAAAGTGCGCAAACGACAAAACAGCGCAGACATATGCCGATTCTCTTTCAGAATCCGAGGTGACTGAAAAGTGCGTTGTTGACGAGTGGGTCGTTGCGGATTATCCGGAGAAGACTTACAAAGACCTGACTCTTGCAGAGCTTGAGAAAAAGCATACTGCATATAAAGGATAGGAAAGCCGCACCGCAAGGGGAGCATGTTGGCATAGGCCGGAACTATGCAGAAGGTATCCGGAAAAGCCGCACCGCAAAGGGGGAATGAAACCGGCGCCGCGCAGAAAGCCGCCGCATTAAAAACCGCCTTCGGCCGCATTCAAAATCGAATTGAAAAAAATTTAACAAAACCGAAAATTGCTATTGAGGCAGCCTTTTGATTGTGCTATAATTTACGGGTTGTTTTAAAAGTAAACCACGTATGCAGGTAAAAAAAAAGAAAGAGGTGAGAAATCATGGCAAAAATCGGTTTTGACGCAAAGAAATATATTGAGGAGCAGTCGAAATACATTCTCGAAAGAATCAATGCAGGAAACGGCGAAAGGCTTTATCTCGAATTCGGAGGTAAGCTGGTTCAGGACAAGCACGCCATGAGAGTACTGCCCGGATTTGACGAAAACGCCAAGATCAAGCTGCTCCAGAGGCTCAAGGATATGGCGGAAATCGTCATCTGTATATATGCGGGCGACATTACGACGAACAAGACACGTCAGGATTTCGGCATCACATACGATCTTGAGGTTCTCAGACTTATCGATATGTTCCGCAAGTACGATCTTCAGATCAACAGCGTTGTAGTTACAAGATATCAGGACGAGCCGGCTGTAAACATGTTTATCAACAAGCTCAACCGCCGCGGAATTACAACCTACAAGCATTCATTTACAAAGGGATATCCTACAGATGTAGACACTATAGTAAGCGATGAGGGTTACGGAGCAAATCCGCGAATCGAAGTCACAAAACCGCTTGTTGTCGTAACAGGCCCGGGCGGTGGAAGCGGCAAGCTTGCAACAAGCCTTTCACAGCTTTACCATGATTACAAGCTCGGCATCAAGGCGCGCTATGCGAAATTCGAGACATTCCCTATCTGGAATCTGCCTCTGAAGCATCCGGTGAACATGGCTTATGAAGCTGCAACGGCGGATCTTAAGGACGTCAACATGATCGACTCCTTCCACCTTGAAGCTTACGGCGAGACGACTGTAAATTACAACCGCGACCTTGAAGTGTTCCCGGTTGTCAAGCGTATTATAGAGAAGATCACAGGCGAGGAATCCGAGTACAAATCACCTACAGACATGGGCGTTAACCGCGCAGGCTTCGGCATTATCGACGATGAAGTTGTCAGGGAAGCCGCAGGCCAGGAGATTATCAGAAGATACCTTATCGCCCTTTGCGATTACAAAAAAGGAAAGATTGACGAGACCTCAGTTCAGCGCATCAGACTTCTGATGAATGATCTTGACCTTTCGGTTGGGGACAGACTTGTCGTTGAGCCGGCAAGAGTTTATGCGGAGGAAAAGAGAAATTCAAATCCGCGCTATGAAAATGTCGTTGTAATGGCGATAGAAATGCCGGACGGCACTTTCGTGACGGGGCGAAGCTCAAGAAGGATGGTTGCATCGGCTGCTGCCGTTCTCAATGCGATCAAGCAGCTTTCGGGAATTGCCGATGATATTCATCTGATTTCCCCGGGAGTTCTCTCAAGCATACAGAATCTCAAGACCGAAGTTCTCAAGCAGGACAGAACAAGTCTCAACTGCGAGGAGATTCTGAGCGCACTTACGGTTTCCGCCGAAATGAATCCGTGCGCAGGCGTTGCCGCAGAAAAGCTTGCATGTCTTCGTGGCTGCAAGGCGCACTGTACGGCGATTTTAAGCGATCGCGACGAGCAGACGCTTCACTCGCTGGGTCTTGATGTTACATGCGATCCCGAATACGTTACGACAAATCTTTATTTTGCATAATAAAAAAGAAAAAGAAAAATATCACGGCACCGCAAACGCGGTGCCGCTTTTTACAGGGGCCGCCGCAAAAGGAAGCCGCCGCAAAAGGAAGCTGGCATAAAAGGAGGCCGCCACACCTTCGTTATATTAATTGTTTAGGATTTTGTAATACGCATGTTATTGAATAGGCACGGCGCATTTGCTAAAATGAAAAATAATGACCGCTTGTGAAGCGGCATCAGTATTTTGAAACGGAGGAAGAGATATGGTAATTAAAAAATTCTTATCAGTGGCTGTTGCGGCAGCCATGGTAATGTGCGGCCCTGCTGCGGCATTTGCGGATACCGCTGCTGCAGACACAGAAGCCGATAAAACCGCCGTTACCGCAGAAACTGCGGCACCGGCAAACCCCGCAACACCTGCGGACGTTGCAGGCACCGCCTATGAAAAGGCAGTGACCGACCTTGTTGAGGCAGGCGTTATTACAGGGGACACAGACGGACTTTTCCACGCAGACTCGAATCTTACAAGAGCACAGGCCTGCATCATTATAGTCAAGAGCATCGACCCTGCGGCAGCGCTTGTGAGAGGAACTGCAACACAGTCGGGTGCAGAGGCCGGCTTTAGGGATCTTTCGGGTTATTCCTGGGCAAAGGACTACATCGGATACGCAGTGCAGCAGGGCATCGTCAAGGGTTATCCCGACGGAACATTCAAGCCGGGCGTGAAGGTGTCTGTCAACGAAATGCTGACGATGCTTTTAAGAGCAGGCAGACTTCTTTCAAATGAAAGCGGCATGAGCTATCCTGCAGACTATGTTGCTGCGGCAGAAAAGGAAGGCATCCTCAAGGAGCTCGGCGAAGGATATCCCGCAACTGCAACAAAGGGCATGGCGGCTCTGATGACGGTGAGCGTATTTGACAAGCTCAAGAAGGCTGCGCCTGCCGAAGAAAAAGACGTACCGCAGGGAACAGACAGTGATGTTGCCGATGCGGCTCCTCAGACTTCGGGAATGACATTTGCAAGCGGATCGTTCAATGCCGATGTTTCAGAGTTTGCAGGCAAGAGCATTGCAGGAAAGGTTACTGTTTATACATATGGCCTTTCAAAGGATTATTCAAAGGATATGCAGATGTCATCATCAAGAAGCGACTTCCTGCTTGACACTGTATACAAATTCAAGAATGTAACGACAAAGGCATGGTACAAATACGAAAACGGCAGGATTACAAGCATGATTCTGCCAAAGGATGCAGGCTTTTCGGGCCGTATCTACTGCGTTGTGAACGATACATGCAAGACTCTCAACGGCGCGGGCGAAAAGGTTACGGGCTTTGAGACTCTGACAGCCACAAAGGCAATTACATGGCTTGGAAGCAGCAGCCTTGCAGACCCTGTTTTCACTGAAGGAGACGGAAGAGTATACGAGATGCAGGCAAGCTCCGGTGAAGTCAGAAATATTGCCATTCCGGGAGCAACGGCAAAGAATAAATATTTCAAGGAACTGACTTCAGGCTGGCAGGACATCTTCGAGTACGAGGATGAGGTTATCAGACTTGGAAATGCATCCGGAGAGCTGATTACCGTAGCCGAAAACGCAACAGTGTACACATGGGATGCAAAGGAAAAGGAATATAAGTCGGGAAGACTTTCAGCTCTTAAGAGCGGAAAATACGTCAGAGCTTATGCAATCAGTGAGGATGAACCTTCAACAGCATTTGTTCTGGTAGTAAAAGACTGATAAGGTAACGAAGTGAACAACAGAGAAAAACCGGTTTCCGAGGCGGCGAGAAGCATACGCCGCCTCACGAAATTCAGATACATGCTTATATTGGAAGGGATTGCGGTCGGCCTGCTTGCAGGCGGCGTTATCGTAGCCTTTCGCCTTGCGATAGAAAAGGCAACAGTCATGAGCGGGCATCTTGCGTATTTTGCGCAGAACAGTGTTTTGATGATTCCCGTATATGTGCTTGTCATGATTGCGATTGCAATCTGCCTTACTGCGCTTGTAAAAGCCGAGCCGCTTATCAGCGGAAGCGGGATACCGCAGCTTGAGGGCGAGCTTGCAGGCAGGATCGAATCGGTATGGTGGAAGGTTCTGCCCGCAAAATTTGCAGGCGGAGTGCTTGCCATAGGAAGCGGCATGTCGCTCGGAAGAGAAGGCCCGAGCATCCAGCTTGGGGCGATGGTCGGCAAGGGCTTTGCAAGCCTTACAAAGGGCCTCAAAACCGAAGAAAAAATGCTCATGACCTGTGGCGCCGGCGCCGGACTTTCGGCGGCCTTCAACGCACCGCTTGCGGGAGTTATATTCGCGCTTGAGGAACTCCACAAAAATTTCTCGGAGGAAGTGCTCCTTTGCACGATGTCCGGCGCGATTTCGGCAGATTTTGTCTGCCGCTATGTCTTCGGACTCAGGCCGATATTTACTGTAGGCGATGTGCAGATGCTGCCGCTCAAATATTACGGGCTTATCATTCTTCTCGGGGCAGCCCTGGGAGTCATGGGGATAGCGTTTAACGCGGCAATTAAATTTGCGCAGAATCTCTACGACAAAATTCCGACAAAGCTCGCAAGAATCCTTGTGCCCGCAGTTGCCGTCATTCCGGCGGCATTCTTTTATCCGCACATACTCGGCGGCGGAAGCGAAATCGTCGACAGCCTTGCGGCAGGCAAATGGGTACTTATGCCGCTTGTGGCACTGTTTATACTAAAATGGCTTTTTACAACCGTATGCTTCAGCTCGGGAACTCCCGGCGGCATCTTTCTTCCGCAGCTTGTTCTCGGAGCAGTGCTGGGCGCGCTCTTTTATAATGTTTGCGCAGAATTCGGCGTACCGCAGACGTACCTTTGTAATTTCGTCGTGCTCGGCATGGCGGGATACTTTGCGGCAGTAGTGAGGGCGCCTATTACAGGAATAGTCCTCATATGTGAAATGTCCGGAAGCCTTTCACAGCTTCTGACACTTTCACTTGTATCGCTTGCGGCATACGTTGTTGCCGATCTTCTCAAAGGGAAGCCCGTATATGAGCAGCTCCTTGAAAGAATACTTTCAAAAGGCGGCTTTGAGATCAAAAACGAGAAGAAAATCCTTACCGAATCACCTGTTTACATGGGTTCGCGTGCGGACGGCATCTGTGTTAAGGACTTTCCTCTTCCGAAACGCTGCCTGATAGTTTCCATTTCAAGAACCGGAGAGGAAATCGTGCCAAACGGCCAGACGCAGCTCCGCGGCGGAGACATACTTACTATTATAAGTAACGAAAAAGACAAAGCGGCGCTTGAACGCGCGCTTCAAAGGATGTGCAGAAGGGTCGAACCATAGAGGATGAAGGGACCTTGTGAAACATTCCTGAAAAAATAAACATACAAATTTGAAACCACACTGTAACACCGCTGTAATGGACATTTGGCGGTGTTTCTGTATAATAAGAGCATACCTTGAAAAATAGGAATATTTCTCGGAGCTTGTTACAGTTATATTACATTTTGCCCGAGAAGTTGACTTGTTTTGCAGGGTAAATGTATAATCGTGTGTGATAGAGTGTGTAGGAGACTTATCTCCACCCACCTTATCATAATGTCAAATTATCTTCAGAAGGGGAGGATGATTTGCAATAGCTAAACAAATCAAAACCCTTCAGAAGACAAATCTTTAAGGAGGATTAAAAGATGAGAAAAGTACTTTCATTAGTGCTGGTACTGGCACTGGTACTGTCAAGCTTCTCCATGGCATTTGCTGATGATACAGCTGCTGCAACAACTGCAACAACT
>JAILLO010000074.1 GCA_024693105.1 Clostridia bacterium
CCATGGAGATAGTCATGGAACGCCGCCGGAGAGAAAGTGAACAAAGGAGATGGCCTTACTGATGTTTGATATTAAGGAAAATCTGAAAAAACTCCCGGACTGCCCGGGAGTTTATTTGCACAAAGACAAACTTGGGGAAGTTATATACGTGGGAAAGGCGATTTCTTTAAAGAATCGTGTCAGACAGTATTTCCAGTCTTCAAGAAATCATGATGCAAAAGTCAGAGCCATGGTTTCGCATATTGCGGAGTTTGAATATATAACGGTTTCGAGTGAAATGGAGGCGCTTATTCTTGAGTGCAACCTGATTAAAAAGTACATGCCGAAATACAATGTGCTGCTGCGTGATGACAAGACCTATCCTTATATCAAGGTTACAATGAATGAAGAATTCCCGAGGCTTTTGAAGACGAGGCGTGTTTTAAATGACGGAAGCAAATATTTCGGACCTTACAGTGATGCCGGGGCAGTAAACAGAATAATAGAACTGCTTTCGGGAATTTACGCGCTTAAGCATTGCAGCGCAAAGTCGTTTCCCGAAGGCTTCAGACCATGTCTGAATTACCATATCGGCCGGTGCGCAGGTATTTGCACGGGTAATGCCGACAGGGAGCTATATCTTGAACATATTGAAAAAATCCTCGCGTTTTTATCCGGCAAGGGAAATGAAATAGAAGATAATCTCAGGGCGAAAATGCAGGAGGCTTCCGAAAAACTTGATTTTGAAACGGCCGCAAAATACAGGGACTATATTCTTGCGGTAAAGGCACTTTCAGAAAAGCAGCGGGTTACCATGCCCGGGGCAAAGGATATGGATGTTATACTGCCGGTGCGTACCGCAAAAAAGAGTTATGCCGCTCTTTTTTCTGTGCGGGGAGGAAAACTCAGCGGAAGGGAAACTTTTGCACTTTCTGCGGACGAATCTGACAGCAGCGAGGAACTTATGTCCGCATTTCTTAAGCAGTATTATGCCGAAGGAATGCTTATTCCAAAGGAGATCGTTCTTGGAAGCATGCCTTTGGAGGCTGAGCTGATAGAGAATTACCTTTCGCAACTCAGGGGGAGCAAAGTGAATCTGATCGTTCCTGTAAAGGGCGAAAAGAAGGCACTTCTTGACCTTGCAAGAAAGAATGTCATCGAAATGACCAAAACTATAGACGAACGGGAAAAGAACCGTCAGGAACGGGCATTTTCACTCGGCAGGGAGGTGCATAATCTTCTTGAGCAGGTATGCACATCTGCCGCAGCCGGGACCGCCGGAAAGCCGGAACCCGCAGCAGACGCCGTAGGACAGGAGCCCGGGGAATATAAAGGCAGACAGTACCGGATTGAGGCTTACGATATTTCAAACACAAACGGTGTGGACAGCGTTGGTGCTATGGTTGTATTTGTCGGACCGGTGCCGCAGAAAAAGGATTATCGCAGATTCAGGATAAGGACGATTGAGGGCCCAAACGATTACGGAAGTCTTCAGGAGGTAATTTACAGAAGGTTTAGGCGTATGCAAGACGGCGACCCTGCCTTTTCCAAAATGCCTGATGCCCTTTTTATAGATGGAGGAGCAAATCAGGTTTCTGTTGTTTTGAGGACTCTTTATGCAATGAAACTGACTGTTCCGGTGATAGGCATGGCAAAGGACGATCATCACAGGACACGGGCCCTTGTATATTTGAAAAATCAGTTTGAAGTATATAAAGATCCGGATGCGTCGTACGATTACTGCGAGCTGCCGCTTGCGCAGCTGCCGCTGCTTTTTAAATATACGGGAACGATACAGGAAGAAGTTCACCGCTTTGCAATCGAATATCATAAAGGCCTTCGCGGCAAGCACATGCAGGGGTCCGCGCTTGATGAAATTCCGGGAGTCGGTCCTGCAAGGCGCAACGCTCTGCTGGCAAGGTTCGGAAGCATTGAAGCCATCCGCGGAGCCACAGAGGAAGAGCTTATGATGACTGAGGGAATTACAAAGAAAGTGGCTGAAAACATAATTAATTTCTTCAGGCAGTGAAATTTTGATTTTTGCGCAGCGTGACATTTATTTTCGTTGCTTATTGTAAAGAATGATGTTAAAATACAAATAGGTATGGTTTAAAACCTTGCTTCGAAGAAGGAAACGGCATTTTCGGGGCAAAACCTGATTTTTATGGAGGTATACGATGGCAGATAAAGAAACGAAGAGCAATGAAGTTGTCAATGACGAAGCTGATTACATAACACTCGAATTTGATGACGGTGTTGAAGTAGAATGCGAAATCATGGGAGTTTTTGATTTTGAAGGGAAAGACTATATCGCACTGATTCCTGACGATGACTCTGATGATGTTTATATTTACGGATACAAAGAAGTTGGCGACGATGAGTTCGAACTGGTTGACATCGAGGACGATGAAGAGTTCAAGAGAGTTGTTGAAGAATTCGACAAGATTACGGCTGAAGAAGCTTAGTTCCTGCTTGAAACATGTGGCAGTGTTGGGGAATTCCTATACTCTGCCATTTTTGTTTGCAGTTTAGCGGGAAGAAAAAAGGGGAAAAAGATTCGGAACACAAAGACTGTCATTTTTGAGAGCATTGAAAATAACAGGGATGGAGGAAAGAAATGAAGAAGTATGACATTATTATAGCGGGTGCAGGGGCAAGCGGCGTTTTCATGTCGTATGAACTGACCAAACTGAACCCGGATGCAAGTATTCTTATGATTGACAAAGGTGCACCTCTTGAAGAAAGAGCATGCCCTATCAGCCTTGGAAAGACAAAGACATGCGTGAAGTGTCCAATCTGTCATATCATGAACGGTTACGGCGGTGCAGGTACACTTTCTGACGGAAAATACAATATTACGACAAAATTCGGCGGAGACCTTCATACATATGTTGGGGTCGATGAGGCTACAAGCCTTATGGAATATGTTGACCAGGTGCTTTGCGAAATGGGCGGAGCAGAGGCAAAGCTTTATTCCACGGGAAGCTCGGAACTGAAAACAACAGCGCTGCGTTGCAATTTGAATCTTCTTGATGCGAAGGTAAGACACCTTGGCACCGACAGAAACAGAAAAATTCTGCAGCGTATTTGTGAATATACAGAACAGAAAATAGAAATGAAATTCAAGACAAATATCGTCGATGTAGAGAAGCTCGCAGACGGCGGATTTGAAGTTACGATTGAAGGCGGAGAAAAGTATGCATGCGAAGATCTGGTTCTTGCAATGGGAAGATCCGGCTCAAAATTCATCTCCACGCTTTGCGACAAACTCGGCATTGAGCATATCAGTAACAGAGTCGATATAGGTGTTCGTGTGGAACTTCCGGCTGTTATTTTCAAACATATTACGGATGATGTGTACGAAAGTAAAATCGTGTACAAGACCGACAAGACAAACGACCTTGTAAGGACATTCTGTATGAATCCTTACGGAGAAGTTGTAGCTGAAAACACTAATGGAATTGTAACTGTTAACGGTCACAGCTATTCGGATCCTTCGCTTCATACCGAAAATACAAACTTTGCCCTGCTTGTTTCAAACAATTTCACCGAGCCGTTCAGAGACAGCAACGAGTATGGTGAATCCATAGCAAGACTTTCGAATATGCTCGGCGGAGGCGTTCTCCTGCAGAGGTTCGGAGACCTTGTCAAGGGAAGAAGAAGCAGTGAAAGACGTATGGCAAAGTGCTTCACAAGACCTACTCTGAAGGCTACACCGGGAGATCTTGCGCTTGTTATTCCTAAGCGTCAGCTCGACAGTATCATTGAAATGATTTATGCACTTGACAAGATTGCACCGGGTACGGCAAATGAAGATACGCTTCTTTACGGCGTCGAGGTTAAATTCTACAATTCAAAGGTAGAAGTAGACGAACACCTTGAGACGAAGGTAAAGGGTCTTTACGCACTCGGAGACGGTTCCGGCGTGACACATTCGCTTTCGCAGGCTTCGGCATGCGGCGTTCATGTAGCGCGTATTCTTGCTGAAAAGTACGGAAAGAAGAACTGAATTTAAACATTCCCGATATTAAAATAACGGAGGCTTTGGACTTGATTCGGAGCTTTCGGCCCTTTCGGGTTCGAATCCCTTTTAAATCACATAAAAAAGCCATCGACCGTTTGGCCGATGGCTTTTCTTTGGTGCGGATAAAGGGATTTTGGCGTATTGCCATGCAATCCGCCCGTCCTGCGCCGCCTTGGGCGTGCTCGGACCCGAAAGCTCCACCGGAGCTTTCGGCCCTTTCGGGTTCGAATCCCTTTTAAATCACATAAAAAAGCCATCGACCGTTTGGCCGATGGCTTTTCTCTGGTGCGGATAAAGGGATTCGAACCCCCATGAAGGAACCTTCACACGGACCTGAACCGTGCGCGTCTGCCAATTCCGCCATATCCGCTTATGGACTTGGTTGCGACTCTGTCGACAACGTTATTATGTTACCATAAGGATTAAATAGTTGTCAAGATAATTCTAACTGCCTTTCAAACCTGCTTTACTTAAACTCCGCACAAAGCGTTCAGAATAGTTTTTATAAAGAGGCAAACCTCCGCGACTTAAAAGTATAGGCATTTTCCGATAATATGTTATAATGTGCTTGACGAAGGAGGGTAAACGCATGCCACAGGGACTGATTAAAAAATGCAGGAAACTGCTTGAAGAAAAGAATATCGATTATTTTGTAGTACCTACAGCAGACTTTCACAACAGTGAATTTGTCGGTGATTATTTTAAGCTGAGACAGTTTATATCGGGATTTACAGGCTCCGCCGGAGTCCTTCTGATTGCAAAGGAAGAAGCGCTTCTTTGGACTGACGGAAGATATTTTCTGCAGGCCGAAAAAGAACTGCAGGGGACAGGTATCAGGCTTATGAAAAGCGGCAATCCCGGCGTTCCGGAAATAGATGATTATCTCGCGGAAAAAATGCCGGAGGGCGGCGTTCTTGCTTTTGACGGAAGAACAGTCACAGCATTTCAGGCAGCGCGGTGGAAGGAAAAACTTGCAGGCAAAAACGTGACCTTCAGAACGGCAATCGATCTTGCGGATTCGGTCTGGAAAGACCGTCCCCAGCTTCCAAGGGGCAAAATGTATCTTCTTCCCGAAGAATACAGCGGCAAAAGCTACAAAGAAAAAATGGAAGGCCTCCTGAGCGAAATGAAAAGAAACAAGGTCACGGTATTTGTTGAGAGCAGTCTTGACAATATTGCATGGCTTTTGAATATCCGGGGGAGCGATATCAGATCAAATCCCGTTTTTTTGTCGTACCTTGTAATTACGGAAAAAGATACGATTCTTTACGTTGACGGAGGGAAACTGGGACCGGGGCTTACAAATTACCTCAATGCGAGCCACATCGTATGCAAGGAATACTTTGACATTTACGAAGATGTTTACAGAATTTCGGGAGAGAGAGTCTGGGTTGATGTGAAGAACCTCAATTCGGAGCTTTACGGCGCTCTCAAGCAGCAGAATACACTCTGCGAAAAAAGAAACCCTTTAGCAGCGGCAAAGGCCTGCAAAAACGAAACTGAAATCGAAGGCCTCAGAAGAGCGCATCTCTTTGACGGAATAGCGGTGACACGCTTCATTTATCAGTTGAAACGTGATATCGGAACGGTCCCGATGACCGAACTTTCGGTTACGGAAAACCTTCTCAGACTCAGGAAAAAAGAAGAAAGCTTCATAGAAACGAGCTTTGATACTATTGCAGCTTACAAAGAAAATGCGGCGATGCTTCATTACAGTGCAGGGAAAAGATCCAACGCGGAGCTCAAAGCTGAAGGAATGCTTCTTGTTGACAGCGGAGGGCAGTATCTTTTCGGAACTACGGATGTTACAAGAACCATTGTGCTTGGCGAGGTTACGCAGGAGGAAAAAATCTGCTATACACTGACGCTCAAAGGAATGCTCAGGCTTGCAAACCAGTGCTTCCCGGAGGGCTGCTGCGGGCTGAATCTTGACATTCTTGCAAGGTCGGCACTTTGGAATCAGGGGATTGATTACCGCTGCGGGACAGGTCACGGCGTAGGACATCTGCTTAGCGTTCATGAAGGGCCGCAGAGTATCAGATGGAAACAGTCGCAGGACAGGGGCGAACTCGAAAAGCTGAAGCCGGGCATGGTTCTGACAGACGAGCCGGGTGTTTATGCGGACGGGAAATTCGGAATACGTATTGAAAACCAGCTTGTAGTAAAGCCTGCTTTTCAGAATGAATACGGACGTTTCCTGAAGTTTGAGCAGCTCACCTGTGTGCCGATCGATCTTGGGGCTGTGGATGAAACACTTCTTTCATCCGAAGAAAAGAACTGGCTGAAAGAATATAACAACACGGTATACGAAAGAATCGCACCGCATCTTTGTGAAGAAGAAAGGGAATGGCTGAAAAAAGAAACGGCATACGATGCTTCGGACAAAGATTGAGGCAAAACATAATTACAGGGAAGCAAAAAATGAAAAACCGCCTAAGAACCTTTCGAAAGAAGGCATACGGGCGGTTTCTTTTTTTTATAATGATTTCCATGATTTCCCGGTTTTCACGGCAAGAATTCACAAGGCGAAATCCGCAAAAGGCGCAGCGGCCGAAACACGGCCTGCAGCCGTCAGCCTGCCAGCCATGAAAGAACGGCCTCGCGGAGAAATGCGGCGCAGCCTTTTACATTTCTGTCGTAATATTTGAGGAAACGCTCATCTTCGGTGTACATCTGAACAACGCCGGAGTGGGCTTCTTTGATATATACGAGCCACGAGAAAGAAAGCCATTCTTTGTGCATTTTGGCAATCCGAACGCCTTCGGGACCTTTTGGATCCTCACCGGCAAGAACTGCTTTTTCGAGACTTGAAAGTATCTCGCTTTCGAGCTTTTGCATTTTCTTGTAATCCTGAGGTGAAAGGCTCATAATCTTTGCACTGCTTGTCTCTGCAGCTTCACTTCCGTATTTTCTGCGGGCCTCTTTGCCGTAGCGGCGCTCATTCTCCTCGATAAACTGCTGACGGAAGCCCTCGAATTTTTCGGAATCCGGCATCGGAATATTCGTCTCAAGAGAGTTAATCGTCTTTTTTATTGTTTTAATCTGCTGCTTCAAAAGTGCCTGACGCCCTTCCATTATTCCAAGATGGTCTTTTAGGGCAGTCAGGACATCATAGTCCTCATCAAGCATAATTTTTTTTATTTCGGAAAGCTCAATGCCTATCTCTCTGTAGCATAAAATCTGCTGAAGAAGGTTCACCTCATTTTCACTGTATATTCTGTAACCCGAAGAATTGATTCTTGAAGGTTTTAAAAGGCCTATTTCGTCGTAATAACGGAGCGTTCTGGTGCTGACGCCGGCCAGGTCCGCAAGCTTTAAAATCGTGTATTCCATTTTGCATACCTCCGTGGATTTTGATTTATATCTATGAAACAAGGATAAACCATAACGTTACGTAAATGTCAACCTGAAAATTTTAAGTATCTTTTATCAAATAGCGGCGAAAAGATGTTAAAATATAGTAGTTTGCAGAATAAGCGGAATTAAACAAATAAACAGTGGGGATCAGGTGTAATTATGCGAAATACTTCAGAGGACAAAACGCTCTTTACTTTCAGGGTAATAGTGATATGCATTGCGGTGCTGTGTGTTATGGCAATGCTGCCCATTATCGGAAAAATATTTGTTGAATCGGAAAACAGTAACACCACACGGCTTACTCAAATCGGGCTTAATGCCGAAATTATATGCGACAATGGGGAGCCTGTTCCTGTTTCGGGTAAAGATGTGCCGAATTTTAAAACGGCTTCAAGAGTGGTTGTTGCGGGCTGCCCGAATACTGTCATTCCAATCAATGAGAATATTATGTTCTTTGCAAGGGATTGTGCTGTTGAAGTTAAGATGAACGGACGCATAATTCTTACACCGAATACTCTTAACGGTATGTTCAGCGGAGAGAATGCCCTCGGAGAAGAGTGGATATCTTTTAAATCGCCCGGCATCAAAACGACTGACAAACTTGAATTTATTATGACACCGATTTCGGGAGATATCCAAAGAACAAGCGTCAGCCAGATGCTCTCAACCCTTTATGTCGGCAATACCTTCGGCCTTTATTCCAAAATGTTTGCGGAAAAGGGCTTTGTCATTGCTTTGTCGCTCTTTCTTGTTTGCGGCGGGCTTTTGCTTATGCTTTTTTCGCTTGCGACTCTTGCGGGAAATTTCGCATATATGAGGCGCGTGCTTCCTATTTCGTTCATGGTTATTGCGGGAGCACTCTGGTTCATGTTTGATGAAAACATTACATACAATTCTATCATTGTACCGAACCATGCGGCGCATATATTTTTGCGTTACATTCTTGCTTATGTTCTTTCAACGGCTGTTACCGTATATTTAACCACCTTTGTAAACGAGCGCCACAGAAAAACGATAATGATGATTCTTTGCGTATTTGTGGAACTCATTACACTTACGGCAGTTTTACTGCATGTGACAGGAATACGGCATTTGTATGAAATACAGCTTATGGCTACAGCAGCGGCAGCGGTTATGTTTGCATCGATTGTGATTTTTGTGGTCGACACGATAATTACGAGAAAACGCATAAATCTTATAGTACTTCTGACGCTTTCTCCGGGAATGGTGGGGGCACTGTTTCAGATATCGCTTTATCTCTTTGAGATACAGACAGAATTTAAAAGCTGGTTCTCGCTTGGAATTATGCTTGCTGTAGTTTCGCAGTTTGTTATAGTTCTGAGAGTTGTGCGCTCAAACGCAAGTATGCTTCGCGACCTGCGTGAAAGCGAAAATGAGAGAATGAGGAACAGAATTCTGATTATGATGAGTCAGCTTCAGCCGCATTTCCTGTTTAATGCTCTGAATGTTATAAAGTATCTTTGCGGCGTGAATACCGAAAAGGCAAAAATGGGTATCGAGAGTTTTGCAAAATGTCTGCGTGCCAATATAGAATCACTGAGGATAGATTATCCGATTCCGTTTTCACAGGAGCTTAAGCATCTGCAAAGCTATGCATTCCTTGAAAGAATCCGCTTTGGAGAAAATATCGAGGTTGTCTACAATATCGAAAGTGATGACTTTTGCCTGCCGCCTCTGACTATACAGCCTATTGTTGAAAATGCAATAAGGCACGGAATCACACAAAAGGGCGGCGGCGGTACAATTACAGTTACCGCAAAGAAGGTGGATGGCGGCCATCAGGTTCTTATTGAGGATACGGGCATTGGTTTTGATGTGAACAAAATGTACCAGAATGTAGCCCACAAAATTGACGAGAAAAAGCCGAGAGTCGGCTTGACAAGCGTGCGCAACAGGATCGAAAGTATGTGCGGCGGGACGCTTGATGTTTTCAGCGTTGAGGGAATAGGAACGACGGTTACAATTTTTGTTCCGGAGCAGGAGGATAAGCGCGAAAGGGCGTTTTAGAAGCGTTATTTTGCCTGATGAATGACAGACAACCGGCGAAACTGCACAGAAAAAAAGGCGGAAAGAAATTTCCGCCTTTAATATATATGTTTATATGTCAATCTCTTTAATTTTTATGGTTTATCTTGTTGCAAACAATTTTCCGCTCATCAGGTCGTCCATGGTTGTTGTGAGCTCGGAAATGCTTATATTTGCACCGTTTGAAATCCAAACACGCAGCAGTTCGTATGAAAGGGCACCAAGGTATGCCTTGATATATTCAACCTGTGCCGGATTGTTTGCTGCATTTTCGGATATTGCGGCAAGCTCTTTTGAGAAGAGCTCCCTGTTCCTGTCAAGAAACAGATGACCGAGATTCTTTTCGAACAATACCTGAAGAAATTCCTTATAGCGCCCCCAGTAAATAAAGTAGTTAGAAACTATGTCATAAGGAACCGGATCCAGCTTTGAAGAAAGCTCGGCGAATTTGTTAAATAACTGCAAAAGCGA
Organism: Clostridia bacterium; assembly: GCA_024693105.1. Lineage (GTDB taxonomy): Bacteria > Bacillota > Clostridia > Peptostreptococcales > Anaerovoracaceae > JAILLO01. Next base: position 9,878 of record JAILLO010000074.1, read on the forward strand.
ATAATCCAGAATATCTTCCTTCCTGGAAAAGTTTGTGTAAAAAGTCTGCCTTGAAAGGCCGGCTTTTTTTGTAATATCCCAAATCGCGACTTCTTCGAAGCTTTTTTCTTTCAAAAGCTCAAGGAGCGCCTCTTTGAGAGCAGTCTTTGACCTGACTGCCGAAGGATTTTCTCCCGATCTTTTAATCATCCCTGTGCACCTCTGTGTATAACATTGAAATAATAACATATCAATACCAAGTTTAGTATAACACAAGGGATAATATTTTACAAGTGTAAAAGTTGAATAAATAGCAAAGAACCGTTTCAGGGAAAACGGTTCTTTGAAGGTTACGCAGCTCCAGAAAACGGGCAAATTTTCAAAGCTGCCTCGTACGCAATCATGATGTTCAGGGGAAAAAATTATTCATCCCTGATGACAAGTTAATTCTACATGAAGAAAAAATCAATTTCAATTGAATTGCATTTTCTTTAACTTTTCTTTAATTACAAGGCGTCAGACACATGTTTTTTGATTAAAAAAGTCACATGAAACCGTTTATCCGCTGCGAGATGTGTTATACTTGAGTCAAGTTGTTAACAAGGGTATTCAGGTGCTGCGGGAAGACCTTCGCAGCATGTAAATCACTTCATACGAAAGGAAAAAGGTATGACTCGGATCAATGATACAAAGACTGAAGCTGCAGAGAATAATGCTGCAAAGAATGATGCCGCAAGGACTTTTGATACACAGATTAATCCCCCAAAGATAAATGCGAAAAAAAAGAAGATCTTCGGAAGATTTCTGACATTGCCGTTCCTTGCCGCAATCATGACTGTTATGCTGTTTGCAACATCTTCACAGGCTTTTTCGGCTGCAGTAAGTTTTTCGGATGTTAACAGGTCCGACTGGTTTTATGAACCTGTAATGACACTCGCAGGCGAAGGCATAGTTAACGGCTATGCCGACGGCACATATCTTCCCGGGAACAGTGTTACAAAGGCGGAAGCTCTGAAGATGATTCTGCAGGCGGCGGAGATTCCTGTCAGGGAAACAGACGAAAACGAATACTGGGCGGCAGGCATATTTGAAGCGGCATTTGAGAGAGGGATTACTTCAGAGAGCGCGGCTGACGGTGCGCAGGCCGCAACAAGAGAAGAGATTGCGGGCTATATTGTGAGGGCGATGGACTGGACGCATGCTTCTTTCAAAGAGAGTATTTTTGCGGATACAAATGACACAAATGTCAATATACTTTACACAAAGGATATCGTGACAGGATCAAAAGAAAGTGACGGATATTATTTTTATCCCCGCAATCAGATTACAAGAGCAGAACTGAGCACTATTATAGTGCGGCTCAGCGGAGCGCAGAAGGAGAGAACCGGACAGACGGCATATACTGTTAAAGACCCTTTGAAGGATCCGGAGTGCTTTATGAAGGAACAGCCTCTCAGTGCAGATGATTTTGCCAAGGCACTTTTGAATATGGCCAAAAATAAAGACTACACACATACTTTTATTTATCCGAAATCATACGGCCTTTCAACCGATGCGACAATACGAAACAATGTTATGGGAAATGTTGAAGAGGCCTATGGTTATGTTTTTTCAAGATACCCCGAATATTTTGCGGTTACGGGAAAAATCCACATGAGTATGAGTTCGTCATCAGGCAGAGTTTCTTTGACGTTGGAGCTTGGAAACCACGATTTCTCGCAGGAAGAAATGATATATATGCAGAATACTTTTGAGTCGGACTGCGACGGTATAGCCGGGAAACTGATTGCCGGAGGCAGCATCAGAGGCGGAATGAGTGATGTTGAAAAAGCAAAAGCCATTTTTGCCTATGTTGCCTGCAACAACAAATACGACCTTTCGCTGGCACCCGCAAGCTATACGGGTTATGGAGCAACACACAACGGAACTTCGGTATGCCAGGGATATGCAGCCATGTTTAATATGATCTGCAAAAAATGCGGACTTGTTGTCTCGGGAATTACCGGAGAAGGGCAAGGAGGAGGAACGACAGAAGATCATATGTGGTCGCTTACGATGCTTGACGGAGAATGGTCACATACGGATGTTACATATGCAGATCCCGTTCCGGACAGAGCAGGCAGATATCTGGCGGAATATTTCAATGCATCCTCCGCAAAAATGAAAAAGGACCACAGCTGGGAAACTTCGGAATACCCGATATAACAAAACGTCGTCTGCCCGAATTTCATATTCACAAAACTTTATATTTGAATTGAAATATGCATGAAACTTTTATATAATACTCTAGTGAATGCAAGTTTGCATAATGAACGTGACACTAAAGAAAACTTAGAATACAGAATATAGAATAGGAGTGAGTGACATGGCATTTACGGAAGTTGGCATTGACCTTGGTACTGCCAATGTTCTTGTATATATTAAAGGCAAGGGCGTTGTGTTGAATGAGCCGTCAGTCGTGGCCGTAAACAAAGATACAAATGAAATCCTTGCGGTAGGAGAGGAAGCCAGACAGATGCTCGGAAGAACCCCGGCGAATATTATCGCGGTAAGACCTTTACGCGACGGTGTTATTTCCGATTACGATATTACCGAGAGAATGCTCAAATATTTTATCAGGAAGACTTGCGGACAGAGCAGATTCTTCAAACCAAGAATCATGGTCTGTGTTCCAAGCGGTGTTACCGAAGTGGAAAAGAGAGCTGTCCGTGAGGCCGCAACGATGGCCGGAGGCAAAGCGGTTTATCTGATGGAAGAACCGGTTGCGGCAGCAATAGGCGCCGGCCTTGATATTTCAAAGCCTGACGGAATTATGGTTATCGATATCGGCGGCGGCACAACAGACATAGCTGTTATTTCGCTGGGAGGTATTGTTACAAGTGCTTCTGTTAAGGTTGCAGGTGACAAATTTGATGACGCAATCATCAAATATATGAGAAAAGAGCACAAACTTTATATCGGCGAACGTACTGCCGAAGAAATGAAGATGACAATAGGAACGGCATATCCGAGAGAAGAAATCATCACTCAGGAATGCAGAGGAAGAGACCTTGTGACAGGTCTGCCTAAGTCAATTGAAATCACTTCAAGGGAAATGATGGAGGCACTCGATGAACCTCTTCAGGTAATATGCGATGCGGCACATTCGGTTCTTGAAAGGACTCCGCCTGAGCTTTCGGCGGATATCAGCAATGCCGGCATTGTTATTACAGGTGGCGGTGCGCTTCTTCACGGTATTGACAAGCGTATTGAAGAAAGAACCGGCATCAGGGTCACAGTTGCGGAGGATCCGAAATCCTGCGTTGCAATCGGCACCGGAAAGGCACTCAATGAGTTTGACATGATTGAAAAGAACAGCCTTAACCAGAGAAGACCTTACATTTAAAGAAGAGAAGCGCAGCGTTTCTGACTGCGCTTTTATTTTTGCAAGGAAACAGCCCGTTTCAAAATAATTGCATAAGCTGCAAAGGAGAAGAAATGAAACTTGAACTTATTGCAACGGCTACCTTTGGACTGGAGGCGGTCGTCAAGAGGGAAATAGAACACCTCGGTTACAAAATACTGAAGTCTGAGGACGCAAAAATCACATTTTTGGGAGATGAAAGAGCTATAGTTCGTTCCAATTTGTGGCTGCGCTGCGCCGACAGGGTGCTTCTGAAAATGGGTGAATTCACGGCACTTGAATTTGAAGATCTCTTTCAGCAGACAAAGGCTCTTGCGTGGGAAGAATGGATTCCGATTGACGGGAAATTTACGGTAAATGCAACGTCTGTCAAATCGAAGCTTCACAGTGTGCCTGCCTGTCAGAGTATCGTTAAAAAAGCAATCGTAGAGAAGCTGCGCGAAACTTATGCTGTAGAAACTTTTGAGGAAACAGGCGCGGAATATACAGTAAAAGCAACAATACTTAAAGACAGGGTCACGATTACGATAGATACAAGCGGCGCAGGACTTCACAAAAGAGGCTACAGAGTACGCGACGTGGCGGCGCCTGTAAAGGAAACACTTGCTGCTGCAATGGTGCAGCTTTCGTTTTGGAGGAGCGGAAGGCTTATGCTTGACCCGTGCTGCGGTTCGGGAACAATTGCAATAGAGGCTGCTATGGCAGGAAGAAATATTGCTCCGGGACTAAGCAGAAAGTTCGCAAGCGAAGGCTGGGAGGCAGTGCCTCAAACGCTTTGGAAGGAAGAACGAAAAGCGGCATTTGAAGCTATCGATTATGATGCGGAGGTTCGTATTGAAGCCTCGGATATAGACAAAAGAGCCGTAGAGGCAGCAAGGGAAAATGCCATTGAGGCCGGTGTGGATGACTGCATTACATTTCGTATCGACGATGTTGCAAATTACAAAGTCAGGGAAAACAGCGGCATCATAATTATGAATCCTCCGTACGGTGAGCGTATTGGGGAAAAAGATCAGATAGAAGCAATCTACGCGGCAATTGCGCGAATTTGCAAAGAAGATCCCACATGGTCGCTTTTCCTTATTACAACCGACAAGGATTTTGAAAAGAAAGCAATGGGAAGACCGGCTGACAGACGAAGGAAGCTGTATAACGGCAGACTTGAAACTTGCTATTATCAGTATCACGGAAGGAAGCCCGAAAAAAAATAAATATTTCTGTAAAAGGACCGGATTAATGTGCCGCCTCCAAAAGTCAGAGCAAAAGCTGACGGTCGGAGGCAGTGCAAAGCTTCGGTCTTTTGTTTTATGTGAGCATAGGCGGGTAGGGGGAGCATAAGCGGGCAGAAATTTCGGGGGAAGAAAAAGGTGCGAAACACAATTGGAAAAATAAGGGATAAAATGCATAAAAGTACGATAAATATACATTTTATGTATAAAAACAGCCTAAAAGCGTAAAAAAGTGAGTAAATATACAAAAAATATTAAAAATATACTTTCATTTTTGAGGAAAGTGTAGTATGCTATGTCAGGAAAAAGATTTTACGTCCCGGGAGCCGCCAGGCACCGGGCTATAATTATTGAAGCATTTGAAAAAGAGAGGAGCAAAAAATGGCAGTTAATTTAAAAGGCAGAAGTTTTTTGACACTTATGGATTTCACCCCGGAGGAAATCAGATATATGCTTGACCTGGCACATGATTTGAAGGCGAAGAAGAGAGCGGGAATAACGGGAGAAACTCTCAAGGGCAAGAACATCGTATTATTATTTGAAAAGACCTCTACAAGAACGAGATGCTCATTTGAGACGGCGTGTCTTGACGAGGGAGGCCATGCGGTATTCCTGGATTCGGCATCTTCGCAGATAGGCAAAAAAGAATCTCTTGAAGATTCGGCGAAGGTGCTGGGGCGCTTTTTTGACGGAATTGAATATCGGGGATTTGAACAGAAAACTGTTGAAATGCTGGCGAAATATTCAGGTGTTCCTGTCTGGAACGGCCTTACCGATACAGATCATCCGACACAGATCCTCGCAGACCTTCTTACGATAGAAGAACATATCAGCAAGCCGCTTAACAAGATTAAAGTTGTTTTCTGCGGCGATATCAGAAACAATATGTCGTATGCGTGGATGTATGGATGTGCGAAGATGGGCATGCATTTTGTTGCTTACGGACCGGATGAGCTCGCAAAGGAAATGGACAAGGAAGTCATTGAAAAGGCTGCAGGTGTCTGTGCGGAAACCGGCGGAAAAATCGAGATTTCAAGCGATTCCGCGTGTCTTTTGGGGGCAGATGTCATTTACACCGATATCTGGGCTTCCATGGGAGAAGAGGCTGAAATCCCAAACCGCGTCAAATTGCTCACGCCATACAAGGTGACACAGCAGATGCTTGATTCGACCGAAAACGAAGATGTTATTTTCCTGCACTGCCTGCCTTCGTTCCATGATTTTGAAACAAAGATGGCAAAGGAGCAAAAGGAACTCGGATACGACATCAGAGAAGTAACGGATGAGGTGTTCAGAGGCAGCCATTCAAAAGTTTTTGATGAAGCCGAAAACAGAATGCATACTATAAAAGCAGTTATGGTGGCAACTATCGGGAGACAGTAAAAAAGCAGATGTGAAACTGCGCCGGCCGGAAAGAACTGAGGGGCGCAGGAAAAACGGGAAAAGAGCTCACAAAAGCGCATCCCGAAAAGCCGGAACAGAAAAAGATAAGAGAACGACAACAAAAGCGAAGAAAAAGATAAGAAAAAGATAAGAGAAAGAAGGAATGTATATGGAAGGACTGCTTTATCTGGAAGACGGAACAGTATTTAAAGGCAGCGGATTCGGTTATCCTGCAACAAAAGCGGGGGAACTGATTTTTAACACCTCGATGACGGGCTATCAGGAAATGATGACGGACCCGTCTTTTGCAGGTCAGATTATTAATATGACTTATCCGCTTATAGGAAATTACGGAATCAGCGCCACTGCAGACGAGTCTGACAAAATTCAGGCTTTTGGACTTGTTGCAAAGGATATATCTCTCAGACCTTCGAATTACAAGAGCATTATGACGCTTGACGAGTGGATGAAAAAGGGAAAGACTCCCGGCGTATGTGACGTGGATACCCGCAAAATCACCAAAAAACTCAGAAACGAAGGCATCATGAAATGCGTAATCAGCAACGAGGGTATAAGCGTTGCCGAGGCAAAGGAAATACTTAAGAATGCCGGCACACCGGATGAAATGATGAAAACTGCAGGAATCTCCGCGAAGAAAATCATCGGAAAGGGAGATTTAAAGGTTGCGGTGCTTGATTTCGGATGCAAAAAAAGCGTGATTGCACATCTTGCGGGCAAGGGATGTGAGCTTCATCTTTTCCCGTATGCTTCAACAGCCGAGGAAATTCTTGCAATTAACCCTGACGGAGTATTTCTTCCGAACGGTCCGGGAAATCCGGAAAAGGCTGTCGAGGCTCTTGAGCAGCTGAAAAAACTTGTGGGAATAGTACCTGTATTTGGAATAGGCCTTGGCCATGAATTAATCGCGCTGGCAATGGGAGGGCAGACCTACAAGCTCCCTTACGGTCATCGCGGAGCAAATCACGGCGTTTATGACAAGAATCTTGACAAGTCATATGTTGTAACCCAGAGCCACAGCTTTACGGTTAAATCGGAGAGCGTAATTATCAAGGGTATGGAAATTACACATATGAATCTTAACGACGGAAGCGTTGAGGGAATGGTTCACAGAAGCCATCCTGTATTTTCCGTGCAGTTCTATCCGAAAACAAGCGGCGAGGACAGTGCGTACCTTTACGACAAATTCATCGCCATGATGAAAGGCGGTGAAAAGTAATGCCAAAGAATCCAAACCTGAAAAAGATACTTATTATTGGCTCCGGTCCTATCATTATCGGCCAGGCTGCGGAATTTGACTATGCCGGAACACAGGCATGCAAGGCAATCAGAGAAGAGGGCATCGAGACTGTTCTTGTTAACAGCAATCCTGCCACTATAATGACGGATACGGGAATTGCAGACCGTGTATATATGGAACCTCTGACGGAGGAAGCGCTTGAAACGATACTCAAAAAAGAAAGACCGGACGGAATGCTTGCCGGCTTCGGCGGCCAGACCGGCCTTAACCTTGCGATGGAGCTTGACAGAAAAGGAATTCTTGAAAACCTGGGAGTGAAGCTTCTTGGAGTTAACAAGGAGAGCATTAAAAAAGCGGAAGACAGAGAAGCATTTAAAGAACTTATGCTTGAAATAGGCGAACCTATTCCTGCAAGTACAATAGCAACTCATATGGATGAGTGTTATGCTTTTGTTGAAAAAACGGGCTATCCTGTAATTATCAGACCGGCATATACGCTTGGCGGTACCGGCGGCGGTTTTGCGCATAACA
>JAILLO010000109.1 GCA_024693105.1 Clostridia bacterium
ATCACATACATATGCTTGTCAAAATCCCACCAAAGTACAGAGTTTCAGAGATAGTAGGATATTTGAAAGGGAAAAGTTCTTTGATGATTTTTGATCGGCATGCAAATATGAAGTACAAATACGGAAATCGACACTTTTGGTGTAGAGGGTACTATGTAGATACCGTTGGAAAGAATACAGCAAAGATTAAAGACTATATCGCGACACAATTGCAAGAGGATATTGCTGAAGATCAAATAAGCTTAAAAGAATACATCGATTCTTTCACGGGAGAAAGAGTAAAAAAATAAGACGGCGACGCTTTAGCGTCTCTGCGTAAACGCCGTGCGATTGGCAAATTTTTTCATACATCTTAAGGTGTCGCAGGTAAAGGCCCCTTATAGGGGCATAAACAAACCACCGGCTGAGCCGGTGGTCATGATATTGAAAATGATAAAAAGTGATAAAAACGCAGAGGCTTCGGGCCCAAAATCGCATCCGGGGCTTCTGTGTTTTTAGGATAAAACGAAGGCTTTCTCCGATTGTTTCGACTTCAAGTTAACAATACATTACTGCGCATACACCAAAGATCAAGGTTGTGTGAAACTGCGCATACACCAAAGATTATTGCTAAATTATATTGCGCTTTTTTGAAAAAAGTGCTAAAATCAAGGCAAAATCAGCCATAAGGAGGACATTGCCTTGATTTTTAAGAGAAAGATTTATGAAAGGCTTCTGGAATGGAAAAAGTACGAAGGAAGCGAGGCACTGATGATCGAGGGCGCCAGACGAGTTGGCAAATCGACCATTGTGAAGGAATTTGCGCAAAATGAGTATGAGAGTTTTCTGTTGATAGATTTTGCCCGGACTTCAGAGGATGTAAAAAGCTATTTTGTTAAGTTTAATAATGACCTAAACACGCTTTTTATGATGCTCCAGAATGTTTATGGTGTAGAACTGAAGGAAAGGAAAAGCCTAATCATATTTGATGAGGTTCAGCGGTATCCCACAGCAAGGGAGATGATAAAGTACCTTGTTGCTGATGGAAGATATGATTATATCGAAACAGGCTCCCTTATTTCCATAAAAGAAAATGTGAAGGATATAGTAATCCCGTCAGAAGAGAGAACGATACGGATGTATCCTATGGATTTCGAGGAATTCTGCATCGCACTTGAAAATAAACCGCTTGTGTCATATATTCGGGACTGTTTTTCCAAGACTATGCCGTTGGAAATGGCACTTCATGATAAGGCAATGCAGCTGTTCAGGGAATATATGCTGGTGGGCGGTATGCCGCAGGCAGTTTCAGCATATATTGATTCTCATAAAGATTTTGGCACTGTCGACAGTGTAAAAAGAAATATATTGAGCCTGTATCGTGAAGATATCATGAAGATTAATGCGAAATACAGGTCAAGAGTGATAGCAATTTATGATATGATTCCGGCACTTTTGTCAAAGCACGAGAAAAGAGTGGTGTTCAACAACATTGTTGAAGGAACGTTCGCGGAGCAGTATGCCGAGACCTTTTTCTGGCTGACAGACAGTATGATAGTAAACGAATGCAGAAAAACCGATAATCCGGGTATTGCGCCTGCATTAAATGCATCCGAAACATATATCAAGTGCTATATGTGTGATACAGGACTGCTTTTAAGCCATGCTTTTAATGAGAATGAATTATTGGAAAACGAAGTGTATAAACAGATTTTGCAGGATAAGTTGTCGCTGAATGAGGGGATGCTTTACGAAAATCTTATAGCGCAAATGCTTACTGCAAACGGTCATAAATTGTTTTTTTATACACGATACAGCGCGGGAAAGCACCGCAATGATATAGAGATTGACTTCCTGATATCCAATAACAGCAAACTGAAATATAAATCCTTCCCGATAGAAGTGAAATCGGGGAAAAGATACACAACCAAGTCATTAACAAAATTCAAGGAAACGTACGGAAATCGTATGGGGGGTGCTTATATCATTCATACAAAGAATCTGAGCATTAAGGATGATATAATCTGTATTCCGCCATATATGACAATGTGTCTGTAAAATGAAACAAACAGTTCTAATACGGAGCAGGGCGATTGATGATGGTCGGCTTTGCTCCTTTTGTGCTCCGCAGTGTTCAGATTAGAAGGACAGTATCGAGGTAAATTAAAGTCCCCGGGCAAGAATAAAATCGCGCAGATTATTTGTAGTGTTCCGGGAGATGGAGTTACCGAAAAGACCTTACGCGAAGAAGGCATCATTTCAGAATTTATGATGATCCGGTGACAACGTACATGACCATGCACTGGGAGAAGCCCTTTTACAGATGGTACAACGTGGAAGGAAATACCGTCAGGATGTTATCCAACAACTATGTAATTGCAGTAGACGGTTATGATGCATCTTCAAACCGATATTACATTAGCGATCCTTACAACGACAAGTGCAGCGGCCAGGAGTACAGGTACTGGATTGACGGCGAGACCTTTGAAAGAATATATAATGAGAGAAAACATGCGATTTTAGTATACTGAAACAAACTTCGCAAGAGATACGCTCCCTTTATGAGAGACAGTGAAAAGAGCTGTCAATCATGAAGGGAGTTTTAATATGCGTAGAAAAGAGACCAAAAATCAACTGTTCAGACATCATAGACACCGCCGGTGCAAAATTCGCTTTCACAATCTCTTCACATTCACTTCACGCAGGCTTTATTTTTCTTTCCGAAATCTTTCACATGCCGCACTTACAGCCATCACCAAGAGGGCGCATAATAAGACCATAACAAGGAACAAACAGACCTGCTCTCGATATGAGCAGCGGGAAAGGAGGGTCTTTTATGGCGATAGAAGTTTTCAATAGATTTGAGAAAAAGTATTTTGTTACGGAGGAACAGCTTGAAAGAGTGCTGGATGTAATCGAGTCAAGGATGGAACCGGACAAGTTCAATGTAAACAGACAGGTCTACACAATCCGGAACATCTACTTTGACACAGAGGACAACCAGCTTATCAGAAATTCGCTGGCAAAGCC
>JAILLO010000045.1 GCA_024693105.1 Clostridia bacterium
TAGATCATTTAGGCGGCGTTCTTTTGATTGTAATAATTATAGCGGCTTTGATTGCAGCTGCATGGCGCTCCCACAAAGTTGCCTTTGCAGACAGCCTCACGGGCTTTGGAAACAAGCGCTCATACCTGGATATGACCAATCAGCTTGAGGCAAAGATCAGGGAGGGCAAAGCAGATTTCGCTGTGGCTGTCTTCGACCTAAACGGTCTAAAGAATATCAACGATAGTTACGGCCACGAGTTCGGAGATATGGCCATAAAAGACTTGAGCAAGATGCTGGGAAAAACATTCGAAAATGCGCACCTCTATCGTTTTGGCGGAGACGAATTCATTGCCATCTCAAAGAATTCAACATTGGAAGAAATGAGGCAGCGCTTTGCACAACTGGATTTAGAGCTTGAAAGGGCCGGCCATGTAGCACAACCTTATGGAATTCCGCTTTCTGTCGCAAAAGGCGCGGCCGTATTTATCCCCGAAACGGACACAAGCTACTCCCAGGTTTTCGACCGCGCAGACCGGGAAATGTACGACGACAAGCGCGTTTATTACGAAACGCATGGTGACAGGCGCAGGAGCTAAAAACAGGCATAAAAAAGCTGAGAGTAACTTGCTCTCAGCTTTTAATATTGCAGGATTTTTATATGCCTGTAAACTATCCGATACTACTCCATCTCCCTGGTTCCAAAATTTTCGGTTCCAGTGCGTAGACCGATTCCGCGTAATATCATTGTTGTAGCATTGTTTTAGGCGCCTTTTTCGTTTTTGTTTTTGTAATGTCACATATCATAAACCGTGTGGTAACGGCTTATTTTCAGTTTGTCCAACCGGTGTTGACAGCACGCTTTTTCACCATGGAATGATAGATGCCACCGTTTTGCATGAGGCTTTCATGGTTCCCGGACTCAGCTACACAGCCATCCTTGATGACCATGATATGATCTGCGCCGATTATAGTATTCAATCTGTGGGCGATCACAAGCAGCGTCTTTCCCTTGCAAAGCTCACTGATTGCCTGTTGAATATAACTCTCGTTGTCAGCGTCAACGCTGGCAGTAGCTTCATCCAGAATTACAATCGGTGAATCTTTGAGGATGCATCTCGCAATCGACAAGCGCTGTGCCTGACCACCGGAAAGCGACGCACCGCCTTCACCAATTACCGTGTCAAAACCATCAGGAAGTTCCATAATGAAGTCAAAACAGCGGGCTTTTTTTGCAGCCTCCATCACTTCCTCGCGCGTCGCATCAGGTCTTCCCAGAGCGATATTGTTATAAACCGTATCCTGAAACAGATAAACTCGCTGAAATACCATACTGATATTATCCATAAGTGTGGCAAGAGGGATACTTTGGATATCTGAACCGCGCAGCAGGATCTGGCCTGATTTTACGTCCCAGAAACGTGTCAGCAGGTTTGCGATTGTCGATTTTCCACCGCCCGACGGTCCGACAAGCGCAGTCATGGTTCCCCTATCTGCAGTGAAAGATACATCTTTCAGAACATCCTTTTTATCATAAGCAAATGTGACATTTCTGTACTCGATTTCGGGAGCGCTTCCTTCCTTAAGTGTCTGAATTCCGCTGTCATCAAGCTCCTTTTCCGCAAAGAGTGCTTCTATCCTGTCCATACAGGCGCTCATAACCGTAAGTCTTGCTTCCTGATCGTAGAAGGACTTGATCGGAACAAACAGGTCAAACAGACAGAGAAGCAGGCCCAAGAAGAAATTCAGCTCCATGAAACCCTTGCTGTAAAGGAATGCAGCGAGTGCCAGCATAGCTGCTGTTCCGATACCGTAGATAAGAAACACACCGCGTTTATACGGATGGTGAAAAAATTCAAAATCAAGATTGACTTTAGCATTGGTCTCGAAGCTGTCCGTCAACTCTTTTGATTTTTCTCCCAGCAGGTTATAGGTCTTAATAATACCGATACCTTCTGTGAAATCCAAAACTGCCTGTGTCTGTATTTCTGCGGCCTCCTGTTTCTCATCAGAATGCACAAGGTCATTCTTCATCATTCCTCTTCCGAGCAGCACCATACAGCCGGTGATAATAAGCGAAGCAACTCCAAGCCACCGGTTGAAGATGAACATGAACAAAATCATGATCCCCTGTGAAAACAGATAGCTCATCATATCGGCCAGTACCATCATGCAGTTTTCTTCAATGAAAACCATATCGGTCGACAGAACCGAGCTGATCTTTCCGATATTGCCCTCCGTGAAATATCCCATCGGCAGGCGGCGGAGATGCTCTCCAAGCTTCATGCGCATATCAGCAAAAATCATGTATCCT
>JAILLO010000049.1 GCA_024693105.1 Clostridia bacterium
GACGAACACGCCGAGGAATTTGAAAAGGCTAATATTAAGATAAAGACAATTCGTGTAGAATCAGATAATAAAATTGTTGAAAGTATGTCTTTCCCGCCTTTTAAATCCATAAATTTAAAAGGCGGGAAAGACATACTTTCAACAATTTTATTATCTGATTCTACACGAATTGTCTTTATCTTAATATTAGCCTTTTCAAATTCCTCGGCGTGTTCGTCTCTAATTCCTAAAATCTTATATGCTAAATCATTCCACTGAGCTTTATTATTGTTATATTTTCTTCCAAATCGTTCACATAGTTCTTTATCAGATAAGCCAACGTAATTATTTACGATATCATGCAATATTTCTTCAAAAGATTTTTCTTTTAACTGTTCGGAATCCTTAAGGATTGAATTTTCAGCCTCATTACCCGCAATATAATGATTAAGAACATACGTCATATAGGAATTTTTAAAACAAAAGGCTCTTTTGCGGGCCGGAGTATTATTACCATAAAACTGTGGAACGGTACTCTTTTCTGCAGTAGCTCCTTTAGTACATGCTCCCAGATACATTGTATCTTTTTCTGAAAGTTCATTTGCACGCCCTTGCTTAATCATATCAACTATATAAGCATAATCTTGTTTTATAATTTCAAGATCCGTATCCGGTGGAGTAAACATACTGACATAACCAATCTTATATTGAAGATTATTCTGTAATTTTTTATTTCTCCAATAATAAATAAGTAAAATCAAATGCATTTTTTCCCAAGCATGAGATTTATAAAAATCCGTTTCAATCGGACCATTATAATTAATCATAGTTAGAATTAAACGCTCACCCGCACGGAGTTCTCCTCTTTTCGTAAACTCATATGGTGTAACTTTTAATTCTACGCCTGCGTCTGCAAAATCCGCTTCTTGATTTGAATTAGCTTTATATCCAAAATAAACTTCTTCAAGAAGATTACCTAATCCCCCCTTCCGAAGTTTATTCTCATATGCCTTTATTGTTTCACCTGACAGATTCCCCTTTTCAAATATAACATCTAAAAAGGATTTGTTTTTAAGTTTTAAGGCATAGTTTTTAATACTCTCCGGATTTGCCGGATCATATCCTAAATTTACATCATACATAATTACACCTTTATAGTATTTAAAATCTATAGTGCACAACAAAATATACAGTTAGTTTTTCGAATATATTTTATTCTATCAGTTAATATCTTTCAATCAAATATCCTCTCAATTATTTTCCAAATCACTTTATTTTCTTGAATCAAAGTAAATAATATTTATTATTATGGCGAATGGTTTGTCAAATAATAATTTATGTCATTGGATTAAGCGCCGCACATTGTGGCTCAGGATCATTTGGGGAAGCCGGTACTTGACAAAGACGAGTCGCCAGACGAAGTCTGAGTCAAAGTACCGCTGCAGGGGTCTCCCCAATGAGCGGGAGCGTATCCGAAGACGCAATGTGCGGCGTCAAATACTATCAAGTGTTTTTTCCATATCTTTGATAAGATTCACAACTAATGAACAGTTTTTATCCGAAGAATTGAATAAAACTCTTCTTTGTAATAAAATTAATTATAATTTTTAATCGGAGATATTTATATCATGGAGAAATCACATAATAATGCTGCTCTTATATTCCCGCTTGCTGCGGGAATTATGTTTGGAGCTGTCGGCATATTTGTACGTGTTCTTACGGGATATGGAATAAATACCACCACCGTATTATTTCTGAGAACACTTTTTGCTTCAGCCGGAATCTTTGCTGTCATAATGCTTACAGATAAAAGCAGACTCTTTGTAAGAATAAAAGACATATGGATTTTTGCCGGCACAGGTCTTTTGGGAATGATGTCACTCAACATTTTTTATAATATGGCTGTTAATATGCTGACGCTTTCTTTTGCTGCAGTACTTCTTGGCATTTCTCCTGTTTTTGTAATGATTATTGCAGCCTTTGTTTTTAAAGAAAAAATCACACCTTTAAAAGTACTTTGTACACTTTTTATGATAGCCGGATGTGTTCTTACAGGAGGAATATTGGAAGGTAATAAAGCCGCTTATGTTTCAGTTACGGGAATAATATTCGGTATTCTTGCGGCACTTTTTTATGCTTTATACTCTGTTTTTTCCAAGAAAGCTTCCGAAAAAGGATATCATACATATACCGTAATATTTTACAGTGTCCTGTTTACAACTTTAGCTCTTGCTCCATTTGCGGATTATAAAATGACGTGGGACTACATTTATTCATCCCCGTTTATTCATATTATTTTTCTGCTTACCCACTCCTTATGCACATCTGTCCTTCCGTATATTTTTATTACCATAGGACTAATAAAAACAGAAGCCGGAATAGTTTCTGTTATTGCTTCGGGCACAGAACCTGCAGCTGCACTTATTTTCGGGATTGTCATTTATTCGGAATTTCCGAGCATATTAATGTTTATCGGACTTATAATAGTTATACTTTCTATATCAGCATTATGCATTCTTCCCCGGAAGTCTCCGCATAAGTAAACAGATATTTCATAAAAAGCAAAGAAAGCAAAACAGAGGCTTTGAAATTTTGCATCCAAAAACCTCTGTTTTTTCTTCAATAAATAATATTATTTTACAAATTCAATCCCTATCCTTTTCACATCAATCTCATGCCTTGGTATTTCAAGCTTCGCAAACTTTAAAAATGCCTGTATTACAAGCTCCGGGCTCAGATTCGAATTGCTTCCGCAGTCTGCTGTCATTGAAATCACCTGATGCCCGCCTTTAGAGGAAATTTCAAAGCTGTGAAGCATCCTTCGGATATCAAGCGGCTTTTCTGTCCTTCTTCCGCGTTTGTCCTTTTTTGAAAGCTTCATTACAATAATTTCGTTCTGCCGCATGAAATTTTCGGAAAGTCCTGCAAAATCGCATTCTGCCATTCCCTCAAAATCAGACGGCAGTATAATCTCATACGAGGCCTTGTCAACAAGGGCAGCAAGAGATTTTCCTTCTGTCGGAAGGATTCTGCAGCCCGTAATCTCAAGTCCTTCAGGCATTATTTTTTTCAGGCGTTCAGCAACCTCTTCCTTTGTAATTTTCTGCTCCGTTTCAAATTCAACCATTTCACAGAGGCTTTCATAACCGAGTGAAAGCGGCAGCGCAAAACCCATTTTCGGATGAGGATTGAAGCCATTTGAATATTCAAGTTCTATTCCGGCTCTTTTGAATGCACGTTTGAAAAGTCTGAGCATGTCAAGGTGCGATGTGTATTTAATATAGCCGTATTTTTTGTAATCAATCACGAATCTTGCCATAATATCCTCCCATAGTGCAGGTTGTATGCCTGTTCATGCCGCAGCCGACACAGTAATGCCTGCAGTCAGGTGTTGTTATTGCCTTCTTTGCTTTTTCGTTTTCGGATTTCAGGAATTCTTCACTGATATAACCGTCGATAAGAGACCACGGAAGAACCTCATCGTAGGAGCGCTCTCTGCAGGAATAGAAAAGAGGATCGATTCCCGTCTCTTCAAATGCCTTTTTCCAGCCTTCAAAATTGAAATGCTCCGTCCAGCTGTCAAATTTACAGCCATTATGAAATGCACTTATGAGGACTTCTCCGAGCCTTCTGTCTCCCCTTGCGAAAACTGCTTCCAGCCCGCTTGTTTCCGTATCATGGTAATTAAATATAACGCCCTTGACAGGCTTGAGCTTACTGCTCAGGTAATTATGCTTTTCAACAAAGCTTTCGGCCGTATCCTGCGGAGCCCACTGAAACGGTGTGAACGGTTTTGGCACAAAATTCGATGCACTTACAGTAACCGAAAAACGCCCCGCGCCGCCGCCTGCCCGCAGTCTTTTGTTTATGGCAATTACACGGGAAGCAATATCTGCTATGCCGTCAAGATCTTCGTAAGTTTCATACGGATGACCGATCATGAAATAAAGCTTTATGTGCGTCCAGCCAAGTTCAATTGCCTGCTCCACGGCATCGAATATATCCTTCTCGGTAATATTCTTGTTAATAACATCTCTGAGTCTTTGCGTACCCGCCTCAGGTGCAAATGTCAGACCTGATTTTCTGTATTCCTGAATTTCCTGCAGCACCTTGAACGAGAAATTGTCAAGCCTGAGTGATGGCAGCGAAAGCGATACATTATGATTTTTGCAGTAAGGCATCAAAACGCCCACAAGCGGCTCAAACTGCGAATAGTCACTTGTTGAAAGCGACAGCAGAGTCAGCTCGTCATGCCCCGTATTTGCAAGCTGTTCCTTGCATATGCGTATGATTTCTTCCTTCGACCTTTCCCTGACCGGACGGTAAATCATGCCGGCCTGACAGAATCTGCAGCCTCTTGTGCAGCCTCTGAAGGTTTCCACAACGCTTCTGTCATGGACTGTTTCGACAAACGGCACAATCGGTTTTGTCGGAAATTCCGCCTTGTTGAGATCTTCTACAAGAGCCCTCTCGACGCGGTCGGGTGCTCCCTCATAAAGTTTTATGATTTCCCTGATAGTGCCGTCTTCATTATAAACAGGCTTATAAAACGAAGGAACGTATATGCCTTTTAGCTTGCATGCTCTTTCAAGAAATTCTCTCTTTGTAATTCCCTCACGCTTTGCATCGGCATACATCTGCGCAAATTCTATCATCAGTTCCTCGCCGTCACCGATTTGGAATACATCGATAATGTCTGCAAGAGGCTCCGGATTGTATGCGCAAGGGCCGCCCGCAACTATAAGAGGACAATCTGTTTCCCTGTCTTCGCTTCTGAGCGGAATGTTGCCGAGGTCCAGTATATTCAGAATGTTTGTATATGACATCTCATACTGCAGCGTAAATCCGATTATATCAAGTTCAGAAATCGGAGTCTTTGTTTCTATTGTAAACAGTTCGACTTCTTCCTCACGAAGCAGCTTTTCCATATCGCTGTTCGGTGAGAAAATCCGCTCGCAATATATGTTTTCTTCCTTGTTCAAAAGATTGTAAAGAATCTGCATGCCCATATAAGACATGCCGATTTCATATGTGTCCGGAAAAGCAAATCCCATATGTAACTCTGCCTCAGCCGGATTTTTCACGACGCTGTTCAGCTCTCCGCCTGTGTATCTTGCGGGTTTTTCGACCTTTTTCAGCATGCTGTCGAGCTTTTCGGTTACATTTTTCACTATGCCTTCTCTTTTCATAAGCTGTCTGATGCTCATTCCGATAATGCTCTCGATTTTCTGTGCAAAAGCAAATGCATCACGCGCCTTTTCTTCGATACGTTTGAGATTTTCAGCATTTCCGAAAGCTCTTGCTTTGTTTTTTATATATTCCATGCGTGCCGGAAGTCCGACAAATCTGTCTTCCTTAACCACCCTGTCGCCAAGGCAGACAAGGTCAAGCTCCGTAATTCCGCCGTCGGTCGAAAAATCATGGAACATATGGTTCATAATGATGTTGGCCTCGTGGTAATAACCAAGCTCGCCGGCAATCCTTGCTCCGACCTCCCAGTGTTTGTCGTCAACTCTTGCTATGTCGTGAATAAGTCCTGCGCCTTCGATTACTTCAAGATTCAGGTTCCATCCATTTTTGTTGAGTTCACGTCCTACTGCATATGCAACTGCAGTCACACTGAAGCAGTGCCTTTTGACATGCTCCGGAGTTTTGTAATCTTCAAGCAGTTTAAGACATTCGCTTCTTGTCGGATGAGACTTTTGAAGTTTTATCTGATTTTCATCATAGACGTTAATTTCTTCGAACATTATCTTTGTCCTCCGTATACGGTGCCGATTCTGCGTTTATTTGTTCTTTTTCAGAAGGTCCTTTTCAAGCAGTGCCTGAAGTGCCCTGATGACACCCATCTTTGAATGCTCATAAGTAAGGCCGCCCTGAAAATATACGTTGTACGGCTCACGAATAGGTGCATCGGCGGAAAGCTCGATTGACGAGCCCTGAACGAAAGCACCCGCTGCCATTACTACTTCCGATTCATATCCGGGCATATCCCACGGAACAGGCTTTACAAACGAGTCAATCGGTGCTGCTGCCTGAACGCCCTCGCAGAATGCCACAACAGCCTCAGGATTTCCAAGCTGAATAGCCTGGATAATATCGCTTCTTTTGTCTGTAGGAAGCGGACAAACCTTATAGCCGAGATTTTCAAATACCTTTCCGCACAGAACAGAACCCTTGACAGCTCCGTTTACAGTTTTCGGGCCGATGAAAAGTCCCTGAAACATTGCTCTTGTCTGTCCGAAAGTCAGTCCGCATTCTCCTCCGATGCCCGGGCATGTCATGCGGTATGAAATCTTTTCGATAAGGTCTTCTCTTCCCGCAACATATCCTCCCGTAAGTGCAAGACCGCCGCCCGGATTTTTGATAAGCGAGCCTGCAACGACATCGGCTCCGACCTCTGTAGGTTCCTTTGTGTCGAGGAATTCTCCGTAGCAGTTATCGACCATACATATGATATCCGGATTGATTTTGTGAACAAATGAAGCCCATTCCTCAATCTGAGGCACGGTGATTGCCTTGCGCCATCCGTAGCCTGTGGATCTTTGAACCGTCATTACCTTTGTCTTTTCCGTAATAGCATTTTTAACACCCTCAAGGTCGATGTTTCCGTCTGGAAGAAGCTCGACATGTTTATAGCTGACACCGTAATCCTTGAGCGATCCCATGCCTTCGCCCCTGATTCCGATAACTGTTTCAAGAGTATCGTAAGGGCCTCCCGTACAGTAAACAAGTTCATCGCCCGGCCTGAGCATTCCCAGCAGTGTAATCGAAAGTGCATGCGTTCCGTTAACTATCGTCGGGCGCACAAGAGCTCCGTCTGTTTTGAATACATCCGCATAAACCTTTTCGATTGCCGCACGTCCCGGATCGTCATATCCGTAACCTGTATTCCATGAAAAGTGCATGTCGCTGATGCGGTTTTTCTGGAAAGCGCCAAGCACCTTGTACTGATTAAAAGCCATTATGTCATCAAGTTCCTCAAAGACAGGAGCTACCTGCTTCTCAGCCTCATATACCATATCAAGCACTTCTGTTGAAATGCCTGCCTCCTTGTTAAGAAACTCATAAGTTTTGTTCTGCATTTTCTGTAATTTCCTTTCGTTTGTTGTTGTTAATTATTTTATTTATGGTGTTGTTTTGCCCGTAATTACCATGGTTTTCTGCAATCGGTTCATCTTTGCGATTGCATAGTTTTTTGATAGTCAGCCTAAGGTATCTTCATTTTTTCCGTTCTTCGGTATTTTCCCTGTTTCTTCTGTTTTCGCGATTTCTCCGGTGTTTTCGTTGTCTGCCGGTTTTTCGGAAGCTACCCTTTCACCTTCTTTGCGCTCAAGTTCCCATTCCATATCGGAAACAAGCGCACGCTTTGTATTGAGCTTGTGCGCGGCATAAAGCTGTGTTGTTGTTACATTTTCATGGTCAAGAAGTGCCTGCACATCAAAGATGGAGTTTCCCCGCCCTATAAGGCTTGTCGCTGCCGTTGCCCTGAGCTTGTGAGGGCTGTAACCGCCGCTTTGGGAAGTCCCCATGGCATAACCGGTATATTTTTTGACCATTTCGCGTATCTGGCGTTCTGTCATCCTCTTTCCCTGAAGTGAGAGAAAAAGAGCATCCCTGTCTTCTTCAGCGACAATATCCCCGGAAGGTCTCTCGGCCGAGACATATTCATCTATAACTATCGCCGTGGAACGGTTTATCGGCATGACCGATTCCTTTCCTCTTTTTCTGTAGATTTTAAACTCTCCCCGCTGAAAGTTAAAGGAGCTTATATTGAGCTGCTGAAGCTCTGAAAGTCTGAGCCCGTAAGTCAGAAAAAGTATCAGTATTGCCTTGTCCCTCAGCTTTGTTTTTTTCCAGAACTGTTCCTGCTTTTTTGTAAGTCCTTCACCTGTTGAAACGATGTCGAGCATTTTCATTACTTCGTCATCGGAAAGTGATTTGATTTCCCGTTCTCCCGGCTTCGGAACTCTGATTGGATCAAAGCCGTCCGTAATATTCTTTGAAATAATTTCATCTCTGAAAAGGAATTTAAAAAGCACCGATATTGATGATTTTTTCCTTGCCAGGGTTTTATTTGTGTTTTCGTATATCGTAATCGTATCGG
The DNA here is from genome assembly GCA_024693105.1 of Clostridia bacterium. Taxonomy (GTDB): domain Bacteria; phylum Bacillota; class Clostridia; order Peptostreptococcales; family Anaerovoracaceae; genus JAILLO01. Next base: position 8,087 of record JAILLO010000049.1, read on the forward strand.
AATCTATCTTCTGATATCTGCGGCAGTAATCGATAAAAGTATTTATATCTCTTGCCTTGATTTTGTCAAATTCATCAGCCGTAATCCCCCGGGCTTCCGTTGCGGTGCTGTAGCCGCTGTCTGTAAGGTAATTACAGAAAAACCTGATATCCTGAAGGTATGCTCTTCTTGTCATCGGAAGAACATTTGCGCGAAGATACATAAAAAACGGCCTCATAAATCCGGGAAGCTCTCTTTCGATTTCTTCGCATTCCATAAGGATTTCATTTACCTTCCTGACTACATTGTCCGGTTTGTCGCTCTTGTTATGAATTTTTACAACCGGTTTTTTACCCATGAAATCATTTCCTCAATCGCTTCTTCGTCGTGTTCATAAGCGGATATATCTATCCGGTGCATGTCTTCGTAACGCCTGAACCACGTGAGCTGGCGTTTTGCATAGCGCCGTGTGTTTTGTCTGACCAGCCTTTTGGCTTCTTTAAGGTCGTATTTTCCCTCAAGGTAATCAATTACTTCCTTGTAGCCGATTCCCTTCATTGAAATATTTTCTTTTACAAGACCCATTTCAAGGAGCGACCTGACTTCATCGCAAAGACCCTTCTCGAAAAGGATACCTGTCCGAAGATTGATTCTTTCATAAAGTTCATCGCGGTTTCTGTCAAGAAGAACAAGGATCGGATCGAATTCCTTTGTCAAGACGAAGGAATCGCTGAAATTAGCTATTTTTTTCCCGAGTGCGGCCGATTCAAGCGCGCGTATGACTTTTTTGACATTGTTTGGATGAATTCTTTCGGCTGCTTTTTCATCCTTCTCGCGAAGCTTACGGTGAAGCGCTTCGTTTCCTTCTCTTTTGGCAAAATCCTCGAGTTCTTTTCTGAAGGCTGCGCTTTCAGAAGAAGGCGGTGCCGAAAAATTCATGTCATATATCAGTGAATTTAAATAAAGACCTGTTCCTCCGCAAACTATCGGAAGCTTGTGGCGCGAAAGAATGTCTTTTATTGCTGCCTTTGCTCTTTTCTGATATTCCGCGACCGAAAACGGCTCGCGGGGATCGATTTCGTCAACAAGATGATGCTTTGCAAGCAGACGCTCTTCTTTTGTAGGCTTTGCGCTCCCTATATCCATGAATTTGTAAAGCTGCATGGAATCGGCGGATACGATTTCGCCGTCAAACCTTCTTGCCGCTTCTATCGCGTATTTTGTTTTTCCGACCGCCGTGGGCCCTGCGATTATCAGTACCTTATCTTTCATAAATCCTGTCTTTCATAAATTCTGTCTTTTATAAATCTCTATATAATCTTAATAATCTTATCTATAAAGCTCTTTATAATCTTATCCTTCGTAAAGCTTTTCTTTTCGTTTATTGTTCTTTGCTTTTGATTGTAATCCGTTTTGCGGCGATATTACAAAATGCGTTTGAACATCTTTTCGATTTCATATTTTGTCATGCATATAAATGTCGGCCGTCCGTGCGGACACGAAAACGGATTCATACAGTTTGAAAGGTCTTTTATAAGGGCCTCCGTTTCATTTTCCGAAAGGACATCACCTGCTTTTACCGCACTTTTACACGACCGCTGCATGATTTTTTCAAGCTGCCCGGAATCAGCGAAATCGGTTTTGTCGGAAATACTGTCTGTGAATGCATTAATAAATTCTTCCGCTTCGGAAAGTTCCATAAAATACGGGATGCCGTTTACCCTGTATGTCCTCGGTCCGAATTCTTCAAGGTCAAAACCGTAATTCATGAGCATTTCCATCCAGTCCTCCTGCGCATCCTCAATTCCCGGAGGTACGGTTACGGAAAAGGGAATCAAAAGCGGCTGCACTGCCTTTTCGCGTTCGGAATACTGCCGGAAAAGCTTCTCAAAAAATATTCTTTCATGCGCCGCATGCTGATCTATCAGATAAAATGAATCGCCGTCGGTTGCCATTATATATGTGTTAAAAATAATGCCGCGGATATTTAGCTTTTTAAAATCAAATGGTGTAATTCCCCTGACCTTAAGGCTTTCCCAGTCATAACCCGAAGCATGCTTTTGTTTCG
>JAILLO010000063.1 GCA_024693105.1 Clostridia bacterium
CAAAAGAAGGCATATAAGGATAACAACAAGGCAGAAAAGATAAAGTGACCATATGCCGACCACCTTGATAACCGCCGCCGAAAGCATCATTCCCAGTAATCCGCCGTTTTTGAGCGCAACTCCGCCCGCAAACAGCTTCGACCAATTTGAAAATGCAAATGAAAATGTCGTAATATCAACAAATCTTCCGGCATTTATCATAACAATCATAAAAAAGATGATAAGAAAAAGGATCACCGATTTGACTGAGATATGTGTGGTCTTTTTTGCAAGCAGAAGAATCCCGTACAAAATCATATAATACGGGAATACAAATGCAATTAATCCGAAGCATCCCTTCATGAAACGTGCCGCCGCATTGCCGACAAGCCCCGCCGCATCGGTCTGAAGGAATATTACAAAGAAAATACCGAGCGCAATGATGACAATCGCAAGTATTTCATCCTTCACGCGGCTTGTTTTTTCCTTTGCAAGAGCATTCTGCGACCTGCGCTGTGCCCTGCTTTCGGGATCACCGGCTTTTGCGGCTCCTCCATTGGTATTCTTTGAAGAGCCGGCCTGCGTATTTCTTTTTCCTTTTGTTGTAGTATTGTTTTTTGTTCCGCTTTTCATAAGCACCTGCCGAATATTAAAATCAATTTTCTATCAGTGTATGCACGAATAAATAACGACTGCCGCACCTACAATCCATGTATATGCGGAAAATACTATCAGTTTTTTGTTTGAAATAAGTCTTATCATGACTTTTATTGCCGCAAGTCCGGAAAGCGCCGCAACTGCTACTCCGGCCGCAATAGGTCCTATAAGCGAAGAATCAAGTCCGGCATCCATCGCATGCGGTACTTCAAGAACAACCGATCCGAGAATTGACGGAATAGATATAAGGAATATGAATTTCGCCGCAAAGTCACGTTTGATGCCGCAGAAAAGGCTTCCCACAAGTGTGGAGCCCGATCTTGAGATGCCCGGGCATATTGCGATTCCCTGGAAGATTCCCACAAGAACGGCATGTCTGAATTTCATTTCACCTACAAGTCTGTCCGAGCTTGGAAATCTTTCGGCCACAAACAATGCCGTACCTGTAATGAGAAGGCATATGCCGATTGCCATAATCGTTGTATAAAGCGATTCAAAGAAATCATTGAACAGAAAGCCTATAATTCCTGTCGGAATAGTTGCGACAATAATCATAAATCCAAGTCTTCTTGTTTCGTTTGCATTGACGCGAAGTCCCCTTCCCCTGAAGATGTCCGCGATTACGGCAAACAGCTCAAGGATAAGTTCGCTGATGTCTTTCCAATATACTATAAATACAGAGACAAGCGTACCCACGTGCAGCATGATGGTAAATAAAAGGACAGTGTCTCCTTTTATACCAAAGAAATGCTGTAAAAGAGCAAGATGCCCCGAACTGCTGATTGGCAGAAATTCTGCCAGTCCCTGTACAAGTCCCAATATAACTGCTTCAAAATAACTCAAAACTCCGTTCCTCCGATGTCATTGAAATTTTTTGCCTGTGCCTGATACGGAAATTGTATTTTCAAAGCTTTCAAATTGCTTTTTTCCGCATCGCACACTGTTTTTATTCTAACACAAAAATTGCACTTTTTGAATTGAAATTTCAATATCCGCGTTTGAAATTTCAATATCCGCGTTTCTATATCCGTGGAATTTTCAAAGGAAAAATTTTTCCGCCCCGCCGGCTTTGACGGCCGCACCGGAAATCTCCGTTTTGGTATGTCCAAAAGCATGGAAAAATCCTTCCCCCCACGCTTCCCTTACGCCCCGCTTTCCTGCAACATAAGAAAATGCCGGACCTGTGAAGAAGACAGCCGTCAAAAAGGCAAAGGCAGGCCGTCTGCGGACTTCGGGCCGACGCTTCCAGGCCTGAGGGCCGTCTGCTTGAAATTTATGCCTTGACGGCACTTTCTTTGCTCGTGAAGGCATAATTTGGAGCTGCTTTTTTGATCCACCCCTTCCAAGACGGCCTGCTGTATGACTTGAGATTAATATTCTTTTGTATAAGTCATAACTCAAACTGTTCAGAAGACAAATTGCCCGGTTTCCGGTCAAAATCTATGCCTTAGAAGCTGCATTTCCTTTGCACAAGGCATAGATTTGAAACATTTCAAAAATAAAGGCCTAAAGGCCGGACACAAAAAGAAAGCGTGTGATAAATGAAAGCTCATTTTTCACACGCCTGCCTTTTCGTAGCGTTTATATTTGTTTATTTCTATATGTATCTGATTTAATTGCGGGCTTCGAGCCTGCTTCAGTTTGCGGGCTTCGGGCCTGCTTCAGTTTGCGGGCTCCGGGCCTGCTTCAGTTTGCGGGCTTCGGGCCTGCTTTCGGACCGCCGTCTATTTCTTGTTAATAAACCCTTTTGCCTTCAATGCTTCCGCGCAGAGAACAGCTCCGCCCGCAGCGCCTCTTACGGTATTGTGTGCAAGGCCTATAAACTTGAAATCATATACGGTGTCTTCTCTGAGTCTTCCGACAGTCACTCCCATGCCGCCGTAAATTTCAACATCGAGCTTTACCTGCGGTCTGTTGTCCTCTTCAAGATAAGTAATGAACTGCTCCGGTGCACTCGGCAGTTTCTCGTCCTGAGGGAATCCTTTGAAATCCTTGAGCTTCTGTATCAGCTGCTCTTTTGAAGGTTTCTTTCTGAACTTGACAAATACGGCTGCCGTATGACCGTTGAGAACCGGAACTCTGACGCACTGGCTGCTGATAACGGGCTCTTTTGCCTTTACAATCACTCCGTTTTCAACCTTTCCGAATATTCTCAGAGGCTCCTGTTCACTCTTTTCTTCTTCCCCTCCGATATAAGGGATAATATTCTCAACCATTTCAGGCCAGTCTGCAAAAGTCTTTCCGGCACCTGAAATTGCCTGATACGTAGTTGCAATTACCTCATAAGGTTCAAATTCTGCCCATGCGGCAAGTGCCGGAGCGTATCCCTGGATAGAGCAGTTTGGTTTTACCGCTATGAAGCCTCTTTTTGTTCCGAGCCTCTTTTTCTGATATTCGATGACATCAAAATGATCGATATTTATTTCAGGTATAACCATAGGAACATCCGGAGTCCATCTGTGGGCGCTGTTATTGGAAACTACAGGTGTTTCTGTCTTTGCATAAGCTTCTTCGATGGCACGGATTTCGTCCTTGGTCATATCTA
>JAILLO010000083.1 GCA_024693105.1 Clostridia bacterium
AAATGGCAAATCAATGGCAAAATCTGAGCAGTCAGGATTATGCGAAAAAACTCAAAGAATCCCACGTTTCACATGCAATGAAACAGGTAATGGCGGGGAAAAAACAGTCGGAAAAGTTTACGTATGAACAGCGTGTTGCCATGGGACAGCGCTACCATCATTCGCTCAGAAGTGCAAAATCACAGTATGAAAAGTTCAATACAGTGATCGGTCTTCATGCCAGCACGGAAGACTATTCCTTTGAAGGTGATCTTACAAAACTCCGCATTGATACTGAAGCATATGAAGAAAATGCTCTGTATCTGACAAAGGAGAGCGAAAAGGGTGAAAAGACATCAACCCAGGAAGAACGTGCGATGAAACGTATGGGACCGGGGGAAATGGTAATCGACAAGACCAAGACTGAGGAAGCAAGGGCCCGGTATCTTCAGGCAAAGCAGGAACACAAGGCTCCCGCAAATATGAAACTTTCCGGAGAGGAGTTTGAAACGACCAGACCTAAACAGAAGGGAATGGATCCTGAGGAGCTGTCTCAGCTTATGCTCAAAAGAGACATTGTTGAATCCACAGTCAAGACAAACAGAGAGAAGAAGGAGCCTTCGTTTAAGGACAGGGCAAGCGCAGAGTTCTACGAGGAACTTCTTGCTTCGATGGACGATGTTATAGCAACTTACTTCAAAGCCAGCGGTGTCGATCATCAGAGTGGTCAGCCTGTTTCGGGGAAGGAACTTGAAAAGGCAAAGCATCATCTGGCTCTTGCAATGGAGAACTATCATAATCTGGCAAAGAACTCGGAAAAGATTATTGCACGCAATTTGTTTGATATTGTTCGGAAGACTCCTGAGTACAAGGCTAAATTTGAGGAAACACGCCGGACAACCGAAGCAAACGCATTTGCGAGCCTTCATCAGAAAATCAACCTTACGGGAAACGCACTAAATGATATAAAGGCACTTCTTGAATCACTTGATGACTACAAAGACAAGTATCTGGCGAACAGAGATTTGATAGATAGGATTATCAGGGATTATACCCAGACAAATGTCACTGCAACGGAAATTTCAAATATTATTTCCACTCTGTACAGAGTAACTACGGAGGATATGCACAAGCCGCTGGGACTTGAACAGGAAAAACTTGCCATAATGCTTGGCATGAAGGAATCAAGATTTCAGGCGGATGCAGCAGCTGCAGCAATTGATTTTCTTTTGAAAGACCGCATCTGTGTTCAGCCTGAGATGATTGTGTTCGTCAAAAAAACCTGGGGCCTTGACATAGGACCTGTTCCGATCGAAAGGAAGGTTGCAGATGATATTTATCCTCAAATGAGGCAGGAGTATGAACAGGCACTGGAAAAAGCTAGACAGCGCAAGGCGGAAGATGAGGCGGCCAGAGATGCACTTCTTGCTTCAGCTGAGTATCAGCAGTATCAGCAGAGAAAAGCGGCCGCAGGTGACAATCCGGAAGCGGTCAAAGCAGTGGAAGCTGAGTTTGAAGACCTTCTTTTACGTGTGCTAATAGCCGAGAAACAGGTAGAGAGATCCGGAGATAAAATCGGAAATTTAGAGGCGGGCCTGAATCAGGATATTCTTCCCCTCGGCAGAATATTGGGAGATCTGTCAAAGGAAACGGAATATTCACGTTCGATAGTACAATTTGGAGACAAAGTCTACAAAACAAGAACAACAGGACCGGGTACACGTGATATTGTAAGACTGTTTGAACCTTTATCGGGACTTGACACTACAAAGACTCCTGAATATTATACCGCGCTGCTCAACAGTTTCACGGTTACAAAGGACGGTACTGAATTTTTTGGCGACGGCACAAAATTTTCGGAAGAACAAAGGGTACAAAGAGCAGCTACTCTTATTGAACCGATGAAATCCGCACAGGCGGATCTGAAAGGATTTGTAGACGGACATCCGGAACTGTTCGGCCCGGGAGACGTAAAAGACTTAATGACACGAGTTCCGAAGCTTTTTGATGTTTTCAAAAAAGGACAGGCTCTCAGGGATGTGTGTCAGGGCTTCGCGACTGTGTATCCGTTAATGACGGCCGAACAGCAGGAAACAATCAGGAAGTGCAATTCTTTTGGCTCTGCACTTTTTGATTATATACAGGATCTTCAGCTTACATTGACACAAATAACAGACGCAGGCAAAACATACGAAGACTGGTTTTCGGATCCGGAAAGCGCTTATAAATACAAGAATTTTGCCGAAGCTCTTACATATCATACTGCAGATAAAGAAAAACTTTATTCCGGTATTATGGCAAAACATCAGAAAAAGATGCGGGATAAGGAAATTGCTACGCCTACAGACCATACAGTAAAACCAACGGATATGTCACCACCTCCGAGTGACCCGGTTGAACCGGCTCCGAGAGGTCCTGTAGGGCAGTAGTCAGCGTGATAGGAGGTAACTAAAATGATTCCTGAAGCAATAACTTCAAAAAATTTCAGCAAATATGCTCCGTATATACCTTCATTGTTTATTGATTCTATTAACAGCGGCAGAATTTTTGCACTCGGCTATATAGATAACTATTACGAAGACGAAGTGATCGGAACAATCCTTTTGCGCTCAAATGACCGGTGGCTTGAAGTTGTCTGGTATGAGCTGGCCCAAAATTACAGAAGAAGTGAATATATGACATATATCTTTGAGGAAATCATACGGCAGTTCAAACGGGACGGTTCATTCACAGGTATTTATGCCGATCTTGTATGTTTGGACAAGGACAAACGCAGAGACTTTTTCGAAAATCTTCACTTTGTGATTGAGGAAACCGAAGAAGGCGCGTATGACATTCCGGCAGCGGATCTTCTTGAAAACAAACTGCTGCATTCGGCATTCAAAAGAGAAAATACGGTATATCTTTCCGAGGCTTCGGATGCATTGAAAAAATCGGTAATTACCGAAATAGAAAAAGATGAAAGAGAAATACCTTTTTCGGTTCCGGTCAAGTGGGAAAAATACAGTGCGGAAAAGAGCTGTATCTTTGTTGCAAACGATGTTCCAAAAGGACTTCTGCTTGTAAAATCAGAGCAAAAGTATGAAATATTAAGCTGCGCATGGGCAACGCATCCTACGGCACTTCCGGTGCTTCTTGCGGCTGCAATGAAAGTACTTGAGGACAAGAAGGAAACGGAGAAAACTATCATTATCCCTACGCTCAATAAAACGACTGAGAAACTTGTGGAAAAGATGGTTCCGACAGCAAACAGGGGCACTATATTGCAGGCTTCTTACAAGTTTTCAAAGCCGCAGTACCTTGATCTTGAAGCGTTCCTTTCAGAAGGCTGATGTGCCAAAAGGAGAGAAGTACATTAATTACAAAATACAGGCTGTTTTCAGTTAAACCGAAAGCAGCCTGCTTTTTTGTTTTGTCGTTGCACTGAGAACCGGTTAAAGCTTAACAAATGACGGTTTTCGGTTTTCAAATGTTGCGATGTATTTATATCCGTGAGATCTGAGAATTTCCGTTGCCCTGTCAAAGCCGAAGGCGATTGCTTCGGGAGTATGTGCATCGGAGCCGATTGTTATGATTTCACCGCCGAGCTCCCTGTAGCGGGCAAGCACAAAGTCACGCGGCATTGTAACAGGTGTCATATAACGATAAACAGATGTATTGAATTCTATTCCTTTTCCGTTGTCGATAAGGTGCTTCAGTATTTCGTCGACAATATCGGAATAGAAGGATTCATCATCTGCAAGACCTTCGCCCATTGCAAGATAACGCTCGAAAAAATTCATATGGCCAAGCACATCAAAGTCATTGAATTTCCTGAGGCAGTCATACATATATGTGTAATAATCCACGTATATTGATTTGAGGTCTCTTCCTTCAAAGAAATCACCTTTCATTACATCCACACCGCAGCTTGAATGAAAAGAACCGATTATAAAATCGTATTCGAAAGAAACGGCGGTTTGTGTTATTTCGTCGATGACGGAGTCCTGGATACCTATTTCGATTCCCTTAACGACGCGGATTTTGTTTTTGTAGCGTTCAGAGTACGAAAGAAGCGCTTCGTGGTATTTGTCAAAATCCGGAATAAAAGAAAAGTTGTCGTCGTGATAATCGGGATCGTAGTGATCTGTTACGGCTATTTCCTTCAGTCCTTTGAATATTGCGGATTCAATCATAGTGGTAAGAGGGATGTCACAGTCTCCCGAAAAATCCGAATGAGTATGATAATCGTACATATTTTGCTTTATTCTCCTGTTAATATCTGATAAAATGAAAATGTATATGGCAGTTGCCAAAAGGCACAATATACATTTTGGATTATATCATTTTTGTTTTGTTGCAGGAAGACAGGAAATGTATACTTTTGAAGAGGAAAAGATACTGATACAAAAGGCCTCAAAAGGAGACGAGGAAAGCTTCGAAGCTTTGATTACAAGCTGCAAATCAAAAGCATATTCTCTTGCGTTCAGGTATCTGAAGAACGAAGAAGATGCCATGGACGCTCTTCAGGAAAGTTTCATCAGGATATTTCGTCATCTGGGCAAATTCAACTGTGAGAGCAGATTTGACACCTGGGTTTACAGAATTGTGTCGAATATATGCTGCGATATTATGAGAAAAAACAAATCGCATCTTGAATTCAGCACAACGCTGACAACACAGGAGGAAGAAAGCTACGAAATCGAACCTGAAGATCCTGAACCGGGACCTGAAGGAATGTATCTGAAAAAAGAAGAAATAGAATTTCTGCATGATTGCATGAACAGACTTTCGCCCGAGCACAGAGAAATTATTATGCTGAGGGATTTGCAGGAATTTTCATATGAAGAGATCGCGGGCATACTTAACTGCTCGATGGGTACGGTTAAATCAAGACTTTCAAGGGCAAGACAGTCCCTGAAGGACATATATATTAACAGAAAATAAACGAATTTAAAAAATTTTATTTTTTGTTTATAATCGCGGAACAAAATCTTCGCTGATACTGTCAAAGGTATATATGCGAAGAATTTTTGTTATCAGATAAAGATTAAAAAGAAAAGGGGAAAGTATGGCTGACAAATTTGATATGACAATGCCGAATCTAAGTCCTCAGTGCAGACGGATTCAGGACATGTTGTCAGATTATATTGATGGCATACCGGAGGAAAACACAAGAAACGAAATAGAATCACATCTCAAAAGCTGCAGCATCTGTATGCAGGAATACAAATCCATGCGTGCAGTTACAGATCTTTTGCATGCAATGCCAAAGCCGGCGATTCCGAAAGAGCTCGACGAAAGACTCAAGAGGACTATTCATGAGCAGGCTGTTGTTATGGCAGCGGCACCTGTTGTCGATCGCGAGGCAGCGTTCAGAATTGCAGGAGCAATCACACCGCAGGCCGAAACGGCGCCGCAAGAACAGAAGGAAGCATCAAGAACAATTCCTGTTTATGCACCGAAATCCGCTGCGGCCGAAGCTTCGGATGATGATTTTATAAGTCTGCCTATTTATGAAAAAGAAGCCGGAAAACGCAGAAGGGCAGAAAGAAAAGAAATCGAAAGAAAACGTAACGGAGCCTTCAGATGGAAGAGGCTTGCTTCTGTTGCGGCTGTTTTTGTGATTGGCATATTTACCATTGTTTTGTATAATAACAGCAGTGATATTTTTAATGCCGCGGATACAGGTGCAATGCCTGAGCAGGAAACAGTCAAAATCAAAACATCTTCCGTAAGCACAAGCGATGCCGGTATTCTTGACGATATCGACAAGGGACTTGACGCCTCAAAATTTGCTTCGAAGCTTGACGAAAAAAACGCAGATGAGGATGAACAGGCAGAACGTGAAGCTCAGACTGCAGGTACCGATGAACTTAAAACATATTCGGAAAACGACAAAACAAAAATAAAACCAAGTCGTGAAGAGACTATGAAGGCAGCCGCGGATTCATCTGAGACAGAGGCGGCATCGGCAGCGCAAAGCGCAGACGGTGATTCTTCATATTCAAAAGATTATTATCTTTCCAATCTGAGCAGCAGCCTTCACGGCACCGAATATTCGATTGTATCGACGCATCAGAACAGCGAAGGCGCATGGATTTTTGAGGTTTCTGTATGCACCGGCGCGGATGCCGAAGGCGAAAAGTCATGGAATACGCGGGTTTATACCGGATGGGACGGAGCACTTACATGGAAAAACAAATAGTTATTATAGACGGAAACAGCCTGATTAACAGGGCGTATTATGCAATGCAGCGTCCGATGATTACAAAAGGAGGACTGTACACTCAGGGAGTGTACGGTTTTCTTAATATGCTCACAAAAATCAAAAAAGATTATGAGCCTGAGTATATGGTAATTGCCTTTGACAGAAAAGCGCCGACATTCCGTCACAAGGCTTACGATGATTACAAAGCGGGAAGAAAAAAGATGCCTGACGAGCTTGCGATGCAGCTTCCGATTCTGAAGGACGTGCTTTCGGCGATGAATATAAGCATGCTTGAAACAGACGGCTTTGAGGCGGATGATATCATAGGTACGGTTGCGCTCGCATCGGAAAAGGCAGGTCTTTATCCTCTTATTATTACGGGTGACAAGGACGAACTTCAGCTTGCAAGCGATATTACAAGAGTTCTGATTACACGCAAGGGCATTTCCGAATTTGAAATTTTCGACCGTCAGGCCATGATAGACAAATACGGCTTTACGCCAAAGCAGTTTATTGATTTCAAGGGACTGATGGGAGACCCGTCGGACAATTATCCGGGGATCCCGGGCGTGGGAGAAAAAACGGCAACAAAGCTTTTGCTTGAATACGGCAGCGTGGAGAATCTGATAGCAAACTCAGACAGCATCAAAAACGAAAAAATGCGTCTCAAAGTACAGGAAAATGCGCAGCTTGCAATGATGAGCAAAAGACTTGCCACAATCTGCACGGAAGTTCCGATTGACTTCGAAACAGAGGACTTCAGGCTTCGCGAACCTGATTATGACAAACTGATTGATATTTATGTTAAACTCGAATTTAATACTTTTCTGAAGAAGCTGGGCAAAAGCGGAAAACCGGCAGAAAGCGGCGAAAAAAAATCTGCCGCATCTCATGAAAAGAACGATAATTACAAAGACGAAACAAAAAAAGACGATCTGCCGGCATACGGCACCGAAAATCCGTCATTACAAGATGAAGACGAAGAAAATTTCCCGAAGGCCGATTTTGATTTTGAACTTCTTTCGGACGACTCTGAAATCGGAATTTCAAAGCTTACGCGCGAGAACCTTAGGGAATTCGAAAACGCGCTTGAGGGCAATGTTTATCTGAAAACCTTCAGCGACGGAAATCACAGGGCATATCCGCAGATTTCCGGCATGGCTTTTCTGCCTGAGAAGGCGGGGACGCTGTATTTTGCAGGTGCTGACAGTGAAATTCAGTATGAAGCCGCAGCTGTTCTGGCAAAGAAAAAACCGCGTCTCCTGGGGCATGACCTCAAGAACGATTTCTTTGTAATTATGAACATTCTCGGAAAATCCGCAAATTCGGGAAACGGGGGAAATTCCGCATCCGATGCGGCGGGCAATCCGTTTGCGGAATATGTCACAAAGGAAAAACCGTATATTTTTGAAACATATTTTGATACGGCAATAGCCGAATACGTTATTGCGTCATCGGGAAACAATTACGACCTTGACATTCTTATCAGGGAGTATTTTCACGAAGATTTTCCGGAAGAAAAGAAATTCCTTGAGGAAAATGCACAGTTTGACCTTTTCTCTGATTCTTCTGAGAAGCTTGCTGAATATGCGCTGAAATGGTGCAGGGGAGTCTCATCACTTGCATCGGCACAGAAAAACAAGATCAATTCCGAAGGGCTTGCAAAGGTTTACTGTGAGGCCGAGCTTCCGCTTGTTGAAGTAATGGCTTCAATGGAATATGAAGGCTTTATGGTTGACAGGGAGGAGCTGACTTCTTCGGCATCTGTGATTTCTTCCGGAATCGAAAAACTCACGGCTGAGATTTACAGCCTTGCGGGGGAAGAATTCAACATTAATTCACCTGTGCAGCTCGGAAATATTCTCTTTGAAAAGCTTGGTCTTCCTGCGGGAAAAAAGACGAAAAAAGGCTATTCGACAAGCGCAGAGGTCCTTGAAAAACTCAGGGGAACCCACAGGATTGCCGATTTGATACTCGAATACAGAACGATTTCAAAGCTCAAAAGCACATATATTGACGGAATGCTTCCGCTGATTGCGGATGACGGCAAGGTGCATGCGCATTTTCGTCAGATGGTTACGGCAACGGGCAGAATCAGCTGCACAGAGCCGAACCTTCAGAATATTCCGGTTCGTCAGGAACTCGGAAGAAAGCTCAGAAAAGCGTTTGTTCCGTCAAAGCAGGGCGCAGTTTTGACAGGCGCTGATTATTCGCAGATAGAACTGCGCGTTCTTGCGCATATGTCCGCAGATGAGGCTCTTATAAGCGCATTCGGATCGGGTGACGACATTCATGCCGCAACGGCGTCACGCGTATTCGGTGTTCCGCTCAATGAAGTCACGCCTCTTATGAGGAGCAATGCAAAAGCCGTTAATTTCGGAGTTATTTACGGAATGAGCAGCTTCGGTCTGGCAGAGGAAATACATGTTTCAAGAAAAGAGGCCGACCGTTATATCAAGGAATATTTCGCAAGACATACGGCAGTTAAGGCTTTTATGGACAGACAGATTGAATACTGCAGAAAAACAGGCTGTGTGAAGACACTTCTGAACAGAAAGCGCCACATACACGAGATCAACGCTTCAAATTACATGGTACGCCAGCTTGGAGAAAGACTTGCGATGAACAGCCCGATTCAGGGCAGCGCCGCCGATATTATCAAGCTTGCAATGATACGCGTATACAGAAAACTCAATGAAGCCGGCATGAAATCAAAGCTGATTCTGCAGGTTCATGACGAACTTATCATAGAAACGCTTCCGGAAGAAAAGGAAGCGGTAGCGGCACTTCTCAGGGATGAGATGATGAATGCGATGGAGCTTCTTGTGAGTCTTGAAGTTTCGTGCGGCGTCGGCAGCAGCTGGTATGAACTCAAATAAACCGGCGCACGGACGGAGGAGACAGTTACAGGCGGGGTGGAACATGGAAAACAGTGAAAAGGTGATTCCGGCGGGAAAATGCCGCGTAATAGGACTTACCGGCGGGATCGGTACCGGAAAATCAACGGTTTCGCGCTATCTCAGCGAAAAAGGCTGCAAAATCGTGGATGCGGACAAAATTGCACATGAGCTTACGGCAGAAGGAAGTCCGCTTCTTCCGGTTCTTGCGGAAAACTTCGGACAGGATGTTCTTTGTAATGACGGTACGCTTGACAGAAAAAAACTTGCTTCTATAGTTTTTTCCGACAAAGAAAAGAAAAAGCGGCTGGACGAAATTATGCACGGCAGAATTCGAATGATCGTTGAACAGAAAATCGAAGCTTATGCCGGGGAAGGCGAAAAAACCGTTATTCTTGACGTGCCGCTGCTGTTTGAAACAGGTATGGACAATCTGTGCGAATCTGTAATTGTAGTCGATGCAGACGAGGAAGTCCGCATCGGCAGAGTTGTTGAAAGAGACAATACCTCCGCGGAGCTTGTAAAGGCGCGAATCAGAAATCAGATGAGCAGTGAGGAAAAACGCAGAAGAGCTGATTTTGTAATTGACAATTCATACGGACTTTCACAGCTTTATGAAAATATTGATGCTGTAATTAAACTATTTTGAGGACAATTTTTAATCATGAAAAATTTTTTGGCGGGAAAGAAAAAAGAAAAGACAATCAGGATTTATACAGGATGTGAGAAAACGGCGGAAGCAGACAAAAGAGCCGGTTTGAAGCGGGGAATTTCCGTTTTGCTTACAGCTCTTATGATAATTTCGTCCGCGCTTCTTCCGGGGTGCTCGATGAGCGCGGGAGAGATGATTTTCGGACCTTCCGCCGATGATGAAAAAATCGAATATGAATACCGGGACGAGGCGTATATTCCTATGGAACGGGTAAGGACGCTGAATCCGATTATTTCAAAGGATGAGGATACATACAATATAAGCAGGCTTGTTTATGACAGTCTCTTTGAGCTTGACGAACATTTGACGCCTGTTCCTTCTCTTGTGCAAAGCTATACCTTTGACAGTGAAAAGGCAACACTTTCAATCAGTCTGAATCCGGACATCAGATGGAGTGACGGAGAAAGGCTTACGGCTTCTGATGTTAAATTTACGGTAGAGGCCCTTCAGTCACAGGGAGCCGCTACACTTTACAACGAATATGTTGCACCGGTGGCTTCGGTAAAGCTTGACAAGGCAAGCGATACTTCCTGCGTTATTCAGTTCAGGAGCAGCAGTGACATGTCAATTGCAAATCTTGTTTTCCCGATTATTCCGGAGCATCAGTACAAGAATCAGAAGACTATGAGGGCTGCAGGCAATGATTTTATCCCTGTCGGGACCGGTCCTTATTCTGTAAGCGAATACAAGCCGCTTTCGCATGTGATTCTGACCGGAAATACATATTACAGAGGTGATGTTCCGAAAAACACGATTACGTTTGTAGTTCTTCCGGACAAGGCATCGGCAGTCAATCTGATTGATGTAAACAATATTTCGGTTACTTACGAAAGAGCGCTTGACAGAGATACTCTCATTGCGGACAATCCCGACGCCAAGACGGTTTCATGTCCCGCCAACAGAGTTGAATTTCTCGGATTCAATACGAGAAAGGACAATCTTAAATTAAAAAGATTCAGAAGAGCTGTTGCATATGCGTGTGATACCGAAAAAATGCTTGAAACTGCATATTTCAAGAGCGGAATTCTTGCGGACTCCCTGTATTTTCCGGGATATCTGGGATCGGAAAACAAGGGAAGCCTTTATCCGTACAGCACAAAAAAGGCAGAAGCGCTTCTCAGAGATCTTAAGTTTTCGGATGCTGACAATGACGGCTGGCTTGAAAACAGCAAAGGCGACCCAATTAATATCGAAATTCTGGTAAATGACAACAATCAGTCGAGAGTATCGGCTGCACAGCTTCTTAAGACTGCTCTTGACAAAATCAAAATAAGAAGTCAGGTTATTGCTGTTCCCGAAGGAGAATACAATTCACGTCTTGCTTCGGCGAATTTTGATATTTATATAGGCGGATATACTTTCAACGAAAGATACAATCTTAAAAATATGTATTATACGGGAATGAACTTGCCCGGATATTCAAACCCCGAGGTTGACGAATACCTCACAAAATTACAAAGCGGCCTGACAGTAGAGGAGATGCTTTCTGTTTACAGCGACATGAAAAAAGTCCTTTCGAAGGATATTCCTTATTATTGTCTTGTTTATACGACGTACGGCCTTATGATATCTCCTGAACTTGAAGGGGAACAGAAGCCGCAGTTCAACAATTTTTATAAGGGCTGCGAAACATGGAAAAGCAGATATGCGGTGCAGAAAAACGATGAAAATGAAGGCTACGGCGCAGACAATGCATCGGAAAACAGCGGGGGAGAAAATGCCGACTGATTGAAATTTCAGCTTTCAAAGGCCGGCGCAAAAATATTTTTTGAAAAAACCCAAAAAAATTGCTTGCTTTTTGTTCGAGATATCCCTATAATAGCATTTGTGAGTCGCAAGGGCTCACATATGATATGCGGCCGTGGCGGAATAGGCAGACGCGCACGTTTGAGGGGCGTGTGGGCAACCGTGCTGGTTCAAGTCCAGTCGGCCGCACCATTTAGAAGATACAGTCTTATCTGTATCTTCTTTTTTAAAGAAAATCAGATTGCAGGTTTTACAAAGTCAGATCGCCGGACATGGAAATTCAGACTGACGGATTCAAGAAATTCGTATTGCCGGATTCAGTACGACCGGGTCGATTAATTAAGCCGGGAAGAATTTAAAAATCTTTACCGCGGCTTGTTTTACAACCGTCCGTGCCTGTTAAACGCAGGTGCCGGTGTTCATTATTTTTCTTGAAATGAACACATACATATGCTAAAATTACTGTGTTGTGCCGGCGTGATGGAATTGGTAGACGTGCGGGACTCAAAATCCCGTGGTGGCAACACCGTATGGGTTCGACTCCCATCGCCGGCACCAGTATTTCAGACAGGGGCGTTAAAAAAAGGAGGATATTATGCAACAGGTAGTTCAGTTTTTACCATTAGTGCTATTAATCGTAGTTATGTATTTTCTGCTTATCAGACCTCAGAAGAAGAAGGAAAGACAGATTGCGGAAATGAGAAACAATATTTCCGTCGGAGATGAAGTTGTTACTATCGGCGGTATTTGCGGAAAAATCGTTAAGACAAAGGACGAAACACTTGTTATCCAGGTTGGAGCAGACAAGGTTAAATTTGAAATTATGAGATGG
>JAILLO010000069.1 GCA_024693105.1 Clostridia bacterium
AAGGCTGTTGCCGTTCTTTATAAATCTTTCATCGGTATCCGGATTTATGCCAAGCTGGCAAAGGGTTACGACTACAACCGCATTAGTATTTGCATTTCCGAAAGAGCCCTTATTGTTCTGCTTTTCGGAGAAATTCGTTACAAAAGCATTAAGTGCATCTGTTGCAGCCTGTTCCTTGCCATAGTAAGGTGTCAGACCGGAGGCAATCATAGCCGGAGTATCAAATCCCAATTTATAGTTTGCATCATCAGAAATATTCTTCAGTATATATTCATAATTCTGCTTTTTGAATTCCGTATCACCATAGTTTCCCTGAAGAAGTGCAAACTGCACATAAGGTGCCAGTGTCTTATACGACGTGGTCTTAACTTCATCAAAATTCATTGACTGAAGTTTTTTCGGCAGGTTAATAACGGTTCTGTTTACCGAAAGTACATTGTCAGGACTGTAGCCCATGGCTGCAAGAGCTATTATTGCCTGGCCCAATGCATTTGCATTATCATGCTGCTTGCTGTTTTGAACTGACGCAGCATTGACAATACTGTCCGTAAGCGCCTGTTTTGCGGAATCCGCAATGTCTTTTTCAGTTTTATCAATGGAATTTCTGTAGCTTTCTATTCCAAGGATCTGCCAGAACTTTACCTGACTGCCCCACCAGCCGTCATCCTTGCCCGCATAGTAATCGAAAATACCCTTGGCCAGCTTCTTTGCTTCGTCAAGGTTGTCTTTCGCAGCCGGAATATCTTCCTGCGGCATTGCGGTAACAGTGATTTCAAAAGTCTTTGTCACTTCTGCCGAATCAAATTTAATCTTTGCCGTCAGCGTTACTTTTTTGTCTCCGACTTCATTTGCCGGTCTTATTACACTGCCGTCTGTCTTTATGACATTTTCATCTGATGAAGACCATGTTACCGCAGTCCTCCCGCTCTTACCGGCTTGCGGAAGTGTTAATTTTTTCGTAACTGCGCCGCTTGTTGTATTCTCGCCCTTAATTGTGTCAAAAGTAAGCGCATCTTTGTCGGAATTTACTGTATTCGCGCGCTCTTCATCCGTGATGGTTTTGACATGCACACACAGATAAGGTGCTATAAGCGGAGTATTGTCATTGCCCGTTGCCGTAACGATATATGTACCCTCTTTATTGAAGGTCAGAGTTACATTGCCGTTTTCATCTGTTTTTGCTCCCGTGATATCTTCAAGAGTCGTACCCGCATTTGAAAGAGCCAGCTGAATATCGGTCAGTTTTTCAGTTTTTTCCTTTATTACTTCCGGTGGACAAGCCCCATAGTACATAAAACTATAACCATGAAGCCCTACAGTAAATGCTTCGCCGGCCGGAACCGTAATACTCGTAACTGCGGTACCGTTTTGAGTAAAAGTTCCGCAATAATCGGCATAGGATGTATCCTGATAGAAGAAGTAATTCAGCAAATCACCGTCTGCAATCACCGCATCGTCAATCATATATCCGTTTGCATATAAGTTGCTGAAATCGCCGTCATTTGGCATAATACCGTTCTGCACTAAAGAAAATGGCTTTGAAGCAGTGCTTTCACCGAAAATCTTATCTACAGTTCCGGTGGAACTTACCTTCAATGTGTCTGTAAGCAAAGATGCATTTTCATCTTTCGGTCCTGTAATACCGTAACTTTCGGCGATCATTGCCACCAGCATGTCAAGAGTTGTTACTTCGTTATTTTTTGCATGCGTTTTGGCACTTCCCGTGCTATAACCGTATGACAATGCCAGACCGGCTGTCGCTTCATACTCACCGTATGCAATCAGTTGCGTCTTGTCACTTCCGTCATAGAAATTGGCAATGGCCTTTACCTTAGTTGGTTCTGTCGGTGCAGGATCAGGTTCAACAGTGGTTCCGCCCGCAGTCTCACCTTTCTGCCAGCAAAGGATTGGGTATCCGTTATTGATCGCATCATCGCCTGCAAAGTCTGCCGAATACTGCTTGCCATTTTTGTTGAGTGCTGCAAGCAGTGCGGCTTTGCCGGCATCAGTCTGCTCAATTTTGGTTATTTCCAGCGTTGTGCTGTTGCTCCTTGCAAACTTTTCGTCACTTATATCAATGCCGGCACACGATATAATATCTGCGGATACGCATGAACCTGCAATACGTCCCCTGCATGGTGCAGAAGAACCGCCTTCTGTAACAATATCTCCGATGTTATATGAATTCTTTATGATTGCAAGTTCATTGGTGTCACCGTTTGCATTGCCCGCAATACCGCCGATTTTCGTTGAAGGCGCTTTTTTACCTTTAATCGTTCCGGCGTTGTAGCAATTTTCAATCTCATAATACTTTCCGCCACCGGTATAACCGATAATTCCGCCGATGCAGCCCTGCGTACCGGTAGATTCAACTGAAGCATAGTTTGCGCAATTAATGATTTTTGTTCCGGAAGTATTTTTTATTGCCCCAACAATTCCTCCGGTTCCGGAACTTGTGCCGGTTTTATCATTTGTAACACTGCCGGTATACAGACAGTCCTTAATAGTTGTAGTGCTTTCAACTCTGCCTGCAATTCCTCCGACACAATATGTTTTACCGACAACAGTTCCGCCTTCTACAGTAAGATTTTCGACTGTTGCTCCGTTTATGATGCCGAAGAAACCTATACCTGCATTTGCATCACTCGGCTCACTGTCAATTACAAGATGTTTTACCTTTTTGCCGTTTCCGTCAAAAGTTCCGGCATAACCTTTGGCTGCATCACTGGTTATCCCGCCAATCGGCTCCCAGTCCTCGTTTTCAAGGTCTACATCCGCGGTAAGCTTTGCATGCAAAGCCTTGTTATCGCCTTCATTTACCATGTCACGGAACGCCTTAAGTTCTTCGGCTGTTCCGATCAGGTAAGGATTTCCCTCCGTTCCTTCGCCTTCGAGTGTCGGTGCTGTTCCGAGGCTTCCTGCGAGATTCGTATCATCAGCATAAACGTATGTCCCAAAATTACCCGCAATAGGGCTGAACATTCCCGTGAAAACCATGGCAAACGCCAGTACAATCCCAAGTACCCTTCCTGTCATGCTGTTCTTGTAAATCAAACCTGTTCTCTCCTTTCTCTGATGTCTTTAAAAGACAAGCAAAATCTTTTTCATGCAATATTTCAATAAAAAAAGCAACCTGACTGCTGCCGGGTTGCTGTATTCTGAGCACGCAAAAATGGCGCAAAACGCCTTTATCACGTAAATTTGCACATAAACAAATGTGCTGCAGCGCAAAACTACAGCACCGATTTACTGTAAATGTTCTCAAAGCAAGACCGGTTCACCGCCAGCTACTTTTACGACTATGCATGTCTTCCGGCTCTCGGATCGTTGCCCTTCATTCACCTTCCCATGCTGTCTAAGCACAGTGGCTGAAATTGCCTTTTCATGCCCCGGTCATTTTTATCCAAAAGCTCCTAAAGGTTTCAAAAGGCAAATTCGCGAATGCGGACTCCCCGATTACGGCGGCGGGACCGCGCAGGATTCTCACCTGCTTCCATCTTAGTCACCTGCGGATACGGACATCAGCCACACACCGCAGATGAAACATAATCGCTTCTATTAAATTGTCGCACTGATATTTTATACGTTATGTCAACAAATATCAATCCTATTAAGTAAATGCTTTTGGCTGTAAGTAAATTAATATTTTGGCAGTGTTGCCCAAATGCTTAGTTTCGAAGCGCTATATATGCCGCCATACGGCGCATATCCTTGTCTCTTCTGTAGGAATAATAATGCTTGCTGTCGCAGCATGTACATTCATCGGAAATATCGATATTTTCGGTTTTCAGACCCGAATTTTCCAGCCATCTGCGGTTAATTCCCTTTAGGTCAATATGGGATTTGCCTGTCATCCGGCCGCTTTTATCGACATCATCAGTTATAAATTCGATTCCCCACGGAATTTCCGCGAATTGTGCCCGCACATCCTCGCTTACCTCAAAACAGCATTTGCCTATTCCCGGACCGATATAAGCCACTATATCCTCCGGTCTGCATCCGTATTCGCGCTTCATTTCTTCTGCAAGTGCCCCGGCAATTCCAAGCTTGGTGCCTTTCCAGCCCGCATGTGCAACGCCTGCGACTTTCAAAACGGGATCGTACAGCCATACAGGAATGCAGTCGCCGTGGCCTGTTGTCAGGAGCACTCCCGGAATATCTGTCACTATGGCATCATACCCTTCTTTTTCAACAAGATGCGGAGTTTTTTCAGGATATTCTGTATCCGTTTCGCCGAAAGTATTTAGAGCAACTGTGCCGCTTTGAAGCTCTTCGTAATTACGAAGAAATTCTTCATCGACACGCAGAATATCTTTGCCGTGAACCTGACCTGTCTTAATTACATATTCGCCCGGTCCGCACTGCCCGACCCATTGCTTCAGATTTTCGATTCGGATTGTCGGAACACGCGTGAAACCGGCAAAGAGCTCCGGAAAAGCGGAAAAAACGCGAAGGTCTGTCGGAAATGCCGTCCAGCCCTGCCCTGCATCGGGCTTTGAGGCCTTAGCGGCATGTTCAGAATATTCCTCGGACATCAACAGCTTCAAAAGACCTTCACATCCTGCGAGCACATCGGTCCAGGTAGCCGAAAAATCACCGGTATACCACGGATCCGCAACGCTGCAGCCTTTTCTTTCATAAGAATCGTCCGCAAATTCAAGAAGCATTCTGAGTTTGCTTCCCTCGATAACTTTGGCCGGCTCTGCATCCTTACCTATGTCAATTCCGAGCATTCTGCGCGTATTTCTCATGTTGTTTTCATCCATGCAGATAAGCAGGTCAAAATGGTCGTAATCTGACTTTGTAAGCTGCCTTGCGCGCTTTTTCGAAAAATCGGTATATGCCGTGTTTCCGATAAAGTGTTTTTTTAGTGTTTTTTGCGCCGGAGGATACACCGGGTTTCCGACGCCTCTCCAAATTTCTTCCGAGCTTGTCGCCGCAGATTCAATCAAAAATCCGCTCTCAAGCCCTCGTCTTTCAATTAAATCCTTCATAACAAATTCCGCAATCGGTGAACGACAGATATTGCCGTGGCAAACAAATAATATTTTTATCATGTCTTTGGTTCTCTCATCCTCTCATAGGTCTTCAATTATAAATGGTAACATGTATATTGGATATAATTTCAACATTTCTCTGTTGCCTATATCTTTTT
This sequence comes from Clostridia bacterium, assembly GCA_024693105.1. Taxonomy (GTDB): domain Bacteria; phylum Bacillota; class Clostridia; order Peptostreptococcales; family Anaerovoracaceae; genus JAILLO01. The sequence goes on from JAILLO010000069.1 coordinate 5,156, forward strand.
GTGATAGC
>JAILLO010000080.1 GCA_024693105.1 Clostridia bacterium
TGGAATATAGTGCTTATGTTTTCAGAAACAGCGGTGCTGTCGGAACGGAAATACTAATTCCGAAAACCCTGACAAGCGCAAACGCAGATGCATTTAAAGGCTCCGCGAATAATACCATATTCTGGATCCCGGAATGGGTAACCATCCACGATGCCGCACACCAAAAGCATTATTCCAATATATATACCACTACTGCAGAAAACGGTACATACACCTTTAGTGCTGCACCTGCCGGCATAGTGAATTATCAGGGAACAGACTACTACAAACAGGGCTCTACGGTAACAGTAAATGCAACCCCGGTGAGCGGCTATGCGTTATCTGCCCTCACCTATGCTACAGCTTCAGGCAGCTCCGGTAATGCTCGTGTATCGAACAATACAGCCACATTTGCAATGCCAAGCGAAAGCGTTACTTTAAGCGCAGTGTTTGCCGTACCGTCTTCACCATCACAGCCTTCGTCATCTTCTCATTCCGGTGGCGGCGGCAGTACAAGCAGCAAATCCGAAACAACCACAAATCCTGATGGCAGTACCACTACTGTTACAACAGAAAAAGATGGCAGCACCACTGCTGTTACAACAGAAAAAGATGGCAGTACCACTGCTGTTACAACAGAAAAAGACGGCAGCAAGACCGAAGTTACAACGGCTGCCGACAAAACAGAATTAACCGTAAAGAAAGACAAAGAAGGCAATGTGCTTTCAACCGAAGTAAAGGTTAGCGAAGAAGCCGTCAGCGATGCAGGGGCCGAGGCTGTTACGCTCCCGGCAGAGGCAGTCGCAGCACCTTCTGAGACCTCTGCAAAAGCGGAAGAGATTAAAATTACGCTTCCTTCAAACACTAAATCCGTTGATGTGGAAATTCCGGTAAATGACAAGACCCCTGCTACCGTTGCGGTTCTTGTTAAAGAAGATGGCACAGAGGAAATTATCAAGACTTCGGTTCTCTCAGAAAACGGAGTTGTAGTAGAACTCACAGGTAATGCAACAGTTAAAATTGTTGACAATACAAAGACCTTCTCGGATGTTGCTTCAGGCAGCTGGTATGCAGACAACGTATCATGGGTATCCAGCCGCGAAATAATGCAAGGCACCGGCAAGGGATTCCAGCCAAATGCCACTATGAGCCGCTCAATGCTTACAGAAACCCTCTTCAAGCTTGACGGTGCTGAGGCTGAAGCTGAATCGGCCGCAAATTCTTCATTCGGTGATGTAAAAGCAACAGACTGGTTCTCAAATAGCGTTAACTGGATAGTTTCAAACGGAATTGCAAAGGGGCAGGGAAATAACTTCGGTGCAAATAAGCCAATCACTCGTGAAGAGCTTTCCGTTATGATTTACAACTACGCTGATTTCAAGGGCTACGACACTACCGTAAAAGACGAAGTTCAGGGCTTCAAAGATGAAACTTCAATCTCATCGTGGGCAACGAAGCAACTCATCTGGGCTGTTCAAAACGATATTTTGACCGGAACCTATGATGCTGACGGAAATCTCATTCTCGATCCACAGGGTCTTGCAACACGCGCACAGGTATCCGCAATCATCGAACGCTTCTGCAATAACGTAATCCATTAGGCCGTAAAAAACCGATATATGATTTGACCAAAAGAATCACATAACATGCAAAAACGCTTTGGGCAAATTCCAAAGCGTTTTTGTTATATACCTAAAATGCTATTTACAGCTCGTTGCAAATGAAATAATAATGTGTATTGAAAAAATGATTTTTTCGTTTATACATCTTTTTCCTTTCCTACTTCAAATATTCCGTAAAGAAAGCCTCCAGCTTTTCAAACGGAATATATCCCTTGTCGCCGCCGTCATATAAATCAGTATGTACCGCATCCGGGATAATCATCAGCTCTTTGTTATCCGCATACTTGCTGTCCTTGATCATGGCAGCGTAGGCATCCTTTGAAAAGTAACAGGAATGAGCTTTCTCGCCATGGACAAGCAGTACTGCGCTTCTTATTTCATTGCTGTATTTAAGAATCGGCTGGTTTACAAAGGATTCACAGCCTGTTACATTCCATCCGCCGTTGGAATTAAGTGACCTTGCGTGATAGCCGCGGTCTGTCTTATAGTAATCATGGTAATCCGCAACAAAGAAAGGCGCATCCTCAGGAAGTGGGTCAACTACACCACCGCCAAGCTTATACTCACTTTTTCTCAGATCTTCAAGCCTCTGTGCGCACATGGCAGCCTTCTTTTGGTAGCGGGCTTCTTCGCTGTCTTCGCTGTCGAAGTAGCCGTTTGCGTTGACTCTGGTCATGTCATACATGGTAATGGCAGCCGTTGCTTTCACTCTGGTATCCAGCGCTGCCGCATTTATGCCCATGCCGCCCCAGCCGCAAATTCCGATAATTCCAATTCTGTCCGGATTTACTCTGCCGTGCAGTGAAAGAAAATCCACCGCTGCCATAAAGTCTTCGGTATTGATATCAGGCGATGCCATGTATCTTACATTTCCGCCGCTTTCCCCTGTGAAGGAAGGGTCAAATGCAAGTGTCAGGAAACCCCTCTCAGCCATAGCCTGGGCGTAGAGTCCGCTGCACTGCTCTTTGACTGCACCAAAAGGCCCGCACACTGCGATTGCCGGAAGCTTCCCATTAGCATCTTTTGGAACATACATGTCCGCAGCAAGTGTAATGCCGTAACGGTTTACAAATGTTACTTTGCTGTGATCTGTTTTTTCGCTCTTTGGAAAAGTCTTGTCCCACTCTGTTACAAGCTTAAGTTCTTCTTTTTTTATCATTTTCTGATACCCCCCTTTTCTTTCATTTCTTTTTCCAGGTTTCTTAATGCAAAATCCATACAATCGACTTTTCTTCCAATTTCATGGTATTCAGCCATCGCCCTGCACCGTTCTTTTTTTATAAGCCGCAGCATATCGTCCTTATTTCCGGATTCAAGCCTTTCAATAATGATTTCCGTAACCTCGTCACAGCATCCTGCATCTGACAGGCATCGCCTTAAACATTCCTTGTCCATCTGCTCCCCTCATCATTACCATGGTTTTATTCTTTACACTTTTTATTGTAAAGGCTTGTGTGCATCCTCGCTAATGGTTATAATGAATATCATAATATTCCTTTTTGGCATATCATTAATGACAAGGAGAAACCATGGAAATCAGAACACTAAGATACTTCCTCGCAGTCGCAAGAGAAGAAAATATGAGCCGCGCAGCTGAGACTATCCACGTTACTCAGCCAACGCTCTCAAAACAACTGAAATCACTTGAAGAAGAACTTGGAAAAAAGCTTTTTATCAGACACAGCTTCAATATCAAGCTTACCGATGAAGGTATGCTTTTACGTAATCGTGCAGAAGACCTCGTGCGTATGGCTGATAAGATTGAAGAAGAATTTGCATCCCTTGACGACATAAGCGGAGGAGATCTCTATCTTGGACTGGCAGAATCCTACCAGCTGAGGTTCTTGGCAAAGTCAATTAAAATTTTCAAACAGGATTATCCGAACCTGCATTATCACATAACCAGTGGTGACACAGAGCAGTTGTCCGAAAAACTTGATAAGGGACTTCTTGACTTTCTGGTACTTGTTGAGTTTCCGGACAGCAAAAAATATGACTTTCTTGAATTTCCCGGGAACGATACCTGGGGGCTGGTGGTTCCGGCAGATAATCCTCTTGCAAAGAAAAAATCAATTCTCCTGGATGACCTTGCAGGTCTGCCTTTATTTTGTTCCGAACAGGCATGGAATGGCGATATCAAAAGCTGGGCAGGGAGCCGATTCTCCGAGTTACATCTTGAAGGTTCATTTCGCCTTTCCTACAACGGCTCAATCTTTACGCGTGAAGGGCTCGGATATTTGCTTACATATGAGCATCTTGTCGACACATCAAAAGACAGCGGCCTTGTTTTCAGACCACTGTCTCCTAAACTCGAAAATAAAATATACATTGCGTGGAACAGATATCAGACTTTTACTCCCATTGCTGAAAGGTTCCTTGTTCATCTAAGGCAATCATTTGAACCGGCTATATAAATATCCCGGTAAATTTCTTTTCAAAAAAGTCATTTTGCTTCCTCCGTCATTATTATAATTACGAAGAAAATGCCATGAGATTTTTATTTCAATATTATTTTGTTCTGATTCCTATAGCATCAGACCAGTTAAAAAGCCTTCCTGCCACACGGCAATGATGAGCAACTTCCTCATCCGACATTTCGTGAATTACAGGTTCTGTATAAAGCTGCCACATCGCAGAGACCATGATATGAAGCTCGAGCTTTGTCACTGACGTGTCAGCCAGTCCTCTGTCCTGAAGGACCTTAAGATAGGCAAAATCAATATCTGACATTTTGTCCAGCCATTCATCATGAAACCGACTGTACTTTGTGCCGTCCGAACAGTTTAGAAGTATGCCAAGACCTTCTTTCATTTCAAGGAGACGATTGTACCATACCTTTGTATTTTCCTCAGTATTGGCCCAGACTGTGACCAGCTGCTCATCTGAGAGAGTATTGGGATCAACCTGCCTTGCCTCACTCAGAATACTGTTCATCTTATCAACAGTATCACTGACCACTGCTTCAAACAGTTCTTCCTTGCCCTTGTATCTCTTGTAGACAGCGCCGGTAGTAACCCCGGCATCGCTGCATATCTTAGACAGCTGCGCGCCCAAAAAACCATATTTTTTGAAGTGTTTTTTTGCGCTTTTTATAAGTCTTGGATCTATACTTGTATCTCTGTTTGCCATATTTAACCGATTTTCCTTTTGTACCATCCCGTATCGGAATTCTTGATTTGAACAAAATTTTTGTAGATTCCGCCGGATGACATAAGTTCATCATGCGTCCCTCTTTCAACGATTTTACCACAATTAACAACAAGGATGCAATCGGCTTCCTTAATAGTCTTCAGTCTGTGCGCAATAATAATAAGAGTCTTCCCTTTGCAAAGCTCGCTTATAGCCTGCTGAATTGCGGCCTCATTGTCTGCATCTATGCTGGCTGTGGCCTCATCAAGAATAACAATCGGTGAATCCTTCAGGATACATCTTGCAATCGAAATGCGTTGCTTTTCTCCTCCGGAAAGCGAGGCGCCGCCCTCTCCTACCATCGTTTCAAATCCGTCGGGGAGACTCATAATAAAGTCATAGCAGCGTGCTTTTTTCGCAGCTTCGATAACTTCCTCTTTCGTTGCCTCAGGTCTTCCCATTGCAATATTGTTGTAGATTGTATCCTTGAAAAGATATACGTTCTGAAATACCATGCTAATCTGCTCCAAAAGTGAAGAAAGAGCAACATCTTTCACCGGGGTACCGTTAATCAGTATTTCGCCCGAATCAATATCCCAGAACCTTGCCATAAGATTTGCAAGCGTGGTCTTTCCGCTTCCGGACGGTCCGACAAGAGCAATAGTCTCTCCTTTGTTAACCTTAAAAGATACTCCGGAAATAGTCTCTTTGGAATCATATGAAAACCTTACATCTCTGAATTCCACAGCAGGTACTGCCGGATTGCCGGCAGGCACTTCTTTACGGCTTTCGTCGGGAAGTTCTTCCTGCCCCATCACAGTTTCTATTCTGTCCAGGCATTTGTCCATAATTGTGAGCTTTTCGGAATCCATATAAAGAACCCTCAAAGGCACAAACACATCCAGCATAAAAAGCATTACGCCTATGAAAAATGTCAGGCTGAGAGTTCCTTTAAGGAACAGAACAATTGCCGCAAGGCCGATAGCTGCCGATAATACTTCATATGCAACATTGATTGCCACACCCCACGGTACCTGGCAGTTTTCAAAACGGAGACTTTCCTCACAGGATTTATCGAAATTCTTTTTCATCTCTTTTGATTTCTCGCCGAGAAGATTATATGTCTTTGTAATTCCGATACCCTCCACATAGTCAAGAACAGCACTTGTAAGATTCTCGCTCTGCTGCTGACGGTCAAGAGAAAGCGATATACCGCTTTTGTACTTGCCTTCCCCGATAAGTATCATAATTACCGAGGCTGCCAGGGTTACCAGACCAATAACAGGGTTAAATATAAGCATGAACACCACAAATATTGCCGCCGAAAAAAAGTAGCTGATTGTATCGGCAAGCGTCATCATCGAATTTTCTTCAATAAATACCATATCTGTTGAAAGTACCGAGCTGATTTTGCCGATATTGCCACCGGTGAAATATCCCATCGGAAGGCGTCTGAGGTGCTCGCCGAGTTTCACTCTTAAATCCGCCATAAGCATAAATCCGGCTGCAGACTGCAGCCTGTCTGATATATTAATGGCAAGTGCCTGCAGAAGCACGCAGGAAAGAAGAATCAGACCGTATCTTATAAAATCTGTTCCCTCCATAGTGTTCCTTAAAATACCGTCCGCCATAAACACAGCCAGTACCAGTGCCGCATTTTGGAGCAGCGATTTAATAAACGAAAAAACAAATGCAATTTCAATACGTCCTTTATATTGTCCGGATATATTCAGTATTCTTCTGATTGAATGAATCATGCCAGTTCCTCCCTTACATTTATATGCTCATTCCCGCCTGTTACGGACCAGTTTCTTGTTCCCTCTGACAATTCCCACAAAGCCTTGTATTTCGGCGATTTGAAGAGAAGTTCTTCATGTGTTCCCTGAGCTTCGATCCTTCCTTCTTTCATAACTATAATGCTGTCGGCACTTTTGATTGAATATAATCTGTGAGCAATTACAATAACAGTCTTGTCGCTTATCAGTTCTGCAATGGCAATGTTCATCTTTTCTTCATTTTCGGGATCCATAAAAGCTGTTGCCTCATCCAGAACAATAATCGGCGCATTCTTGAGAATTGCACGTGCAAGAGCAATTCTCTGTCTTTCTCCGCCCGAGAGCATCTTGCCGGAATCTCCCGCCATTGAGTCAATCCCGCTTTCAAGTCTTTGAAGGAATTCATTACACTGAGCCTTCTGCGCGGCTGCAATAACTTCTTCTCTTGAAGCTTCAGGTCTGCCAAGACGTATATTCTCAAGAAGGCTCATATTGAACAAGAACTGCTCCTGCGATACAAACGAAATCCGGTCGTTCAGACTTTCAAGAGTCATATCTGTGATGTCCTGCCCTCCTATTTTAATTTTTCCGGATGAAACATCATAAAAATGAACCAGTAATTTTGCAAGCGTGGATTTGCCGCTTCCCGATTCACCGACAAGTGCAGTAACAGAATTCGGTGCAATATCAAGGCTTACATCATTAATCACATTAGTCGTTCCGTCATATGAAAAAGTTACGTTTTCAAATTCAATGCCGTTGTCTTTGCCTTTAAAAGCGCTGCTGCCCTGCTTAAGAGGCGCGGCAGATAAAATGCTTTCAAGTGTCTCGATTTTATATTTGAGCTGCGGCAGAACACTCATAAACGACATTGCTTTCATAATAGTCGGACCGATTGCAAATGCCATGCAAAGAATCAGCAGAAAATCAGACAGTCCCGAAGCACCCGTATACACAAGGTATCCTCCAATCGGCAGTGTAAACAGTGCAACGCACGGAAGGAAACTGCCGTAAAGAGCCATCCACGGCCAGCACATTTTATACCACGCAAGCGTAAAATCCCTGTAGCTGATTACGTCACTTGAAAATCTTCTGTAGCTTTCTCCGTCTCTTCCGAAAATCTTAACAACTTCCATACCATTAATGTATTCAACGATAGTGGCATTCATCTTCTGTGCCGATGCATAAAAATCACCCATTTTTCCGGTTCCTGCCTTGTACATCGCCATCACGGCAATTATCCCCAGAGGAAGAGCCGCAAGCGACAAAAGCGCAAGTTTCCAGTCAATAAAGAACATTGCAATCATAGTAACTACCGGAACACATACATTTGAAAATCCTTCCGGAAGTGCATGTGCAAGAAGCAGCTCCATATTGTCAATATCATCAATAAATACTTTCTTAAGCGAGCCCGTTCCGAGCTCATGGATAATTCCCAGAGGAAGTTTCTCCATCTTTCCCTGAAGTGATATCCTCAGATTTTTAAGTGTTTGATATGCACTCTCATGAGACAGCACCAGTCCGTGTATGTAAAACATCACATATATAAGACCGGATGCAATAAATACCCCAAGCCATAAAAGATAATAAGCAGCACCGTCAGCACCTTCTATGGCACCGTCGATCATTTTGTAAACAGCCAGGAACTGCACTACATTGAACAGCAGTCCGATGACCAGAAAAAACATTGCACGGTATGTATATTTCTTATACTCTCCCGTGTACTCCAAAACCTTGTTAAACATTTTGTCCTCCTTTGAGTACGGATTTTTCGGGCTATGGACGCCGTAAAGACTGCGCAGGCAGAGACCGGCATGCTGCGCGAAGTCGTTAGCATCCGCTAACCGCTGCTTTTTAAAAAAGTAAATGATTGATTTTCTAATTATCGATAATCAAATTATCATTTACGTGTATTATAATAAACCTTTAAATTTCAGCTGTCAATAGCAAACCACCAAAAACACATATCAAAACGGGGTGCGAAATCGCACCCCGTTAAAAACATTTGGTCAGGATTCAGTTTTAGTTCTGTTATTCATCCTTTTTTCTTCTCTTTCCGATGAGGAAGAAGAAGAATGAAAGCAGTGCAAGTAATGCTGCTCCGATTCCTGCAATTACAGGAATATTTGAACCTGTTGCGGCTTCATCCTTTGCTGCCGCTTCTTCCGTAACGATTTCAGGAAGCTCTGCAAGAGGTGTTTTTCCATCATCGATTGATGCTGTCTCACCGACAGGAACAGATGCAACCATTGCATCGGAATCTGCTGTCTTTGCTGTCGTTCCTGCAACAGCCGGAAGCTTTGCAGGAGCTGCAACGTTGGCGTTGCTGTCATTTGTTGCTGTGTCGCTGCCGTTTGCAGTAACTGCTGCAACCTGTCCGTCCTGTTCGCTGTCAACATCCGTTACAGGAATAGGCTGTTCAGAAATTTCACGAACTACGTTGCCGGAATTTCCTGAGTTTCCGCCGTTGCTTCTTCTTGAGTTATCCTGCTGTTCAGGCTGGTCGTCTGAAGGATTTACAGGGTCATTGTTTTCACTCGGATTGCCATTTCCGCCCGGATTGCCATTTCCGCCCGGATTGTAATTTCCTAAATCTTTGAATACAAACTCTCCGTCAACATGGATATTGTCGTCATGCTTATTGTATCTTAATAAGTACCAATCCATGCTGATTTTGTAAAGTCTGCCGCCGTTTACAAAGTTACCGTCGTTTGTAAAATAACCATCCTTGTATTTTGTGGAATAGCTGTCTGTTTTATAATTTTCCTTGAACCATTTAATTGCGTTTTTCTCTGCGAGAGCAATTGCTCCATCTGGTACCTTTTGCTCGTTTAACTTAGTCTCTGCACCATTAGTGTATTCACTTCCCTCATCATACAGATTTGTGTTTTCACCTAAGTAGTGATTCATAAACGGAGTTTCAAGAACAGATACTTTGTTCAGTGCTTCTGTGTACTCAGTGCCCGGTTCAGTTCTTTTAAAATCAGGCTTCATTCCGTAAAATATTACGTCGATGTTAAGCAGGTCCGTAAGTTCTGCATCTCTGTACTCATATTCACCGTTTACGTGAATACCGTCCTTCTGGCGCTCTACAATATACCAGTTGATTCCGGTAACCACTTTGATTGTTCCGTCTTTAACAAATTTTTTGCCTTTGACAAGGTCTTCAATTTTTTCTATATTTTTTTCTCCGAAAACACTCTTTACATACGATTCTTCACGCGACAGTTCACCGTAGTTCCATGCCTTTATAGCACTATTAGTAACAAAATCTTTGATATCGTGTTTCTTACCGTCCTCTAAAACAGAAAAAACTACCTTTTCACAATACTGTTCTGCACTGCACTTTCCGTTAATGTGAATATCAGGGTCGCAAGTCTCAAGCTGATACCAGTCAACAGAAATCTTCCAGAGTTTTCCATCTTTTTCATATACAAAGCTGTTTACAGAGCCGTCTACAGAGCCGTCTTCATTTACTTTTATTCCACTTCCTTTATTATATTTTTTTTCATCGGCATATACATCTGTAGCTTTGCGATTAATTGTTTTGATTGCTGCAGCAAATTCATCGTCGGTTAAATAATTCTGATAATCATCAGATACAGCAAGTTTCTTCAAAGTTGACTCAACCTTGTTGCCATTACTTTCATTTTCCTTAATATGAGTTGTCTTGACTGTATTAAGAGAAGTTGTTTCGTTATCACCGTCAAATTTCTCTTCGATGTCAAGTTTAATAAGTGCCAGATCGTTGTTTGTATTTGACGTAACAATATCTTTCCACTTATATCCCTTTGGATCTATATTGATATAGAAATATGCAGGTTTTGCAGTTTTGCATTTTTCCGCTACCAGTTTTCCGTTTACATGGATATCAGGGTTGCAGGTCTGAAGCTGACACCAGTCAACTTTAACCGTATAAAAACTGCCGTTATTATCTTTAAAAATATTGTCTGCTACTTTTTTGTATTCTGTTCCGTTTTCCTTGAAACTGTTTACAGTGCTTATTGCTATTTCGTTAATTGCAGCAATCTGCTCTTTATAATCTCCTTCAGCCAGAAGGAACTCAAGTGTTTCCTCAACATTGCTTTCATTAGCTTCGGTTTCACTGATATGCATTTTTTTAACGGTGCTGAGAGTAGTTGTTCCGTCATCACCTTCAAATTCCGTTTCGATGTCAAGTTTAAGTGCCAGATCGTTGTTTTTATTTGACGTAACAATATCTTGCCACTTCTTTTCCTTTGGATCTATATTGATATAGAAAAATGCAGGTTTGCTTGCTACGCTTACATTCTGCGTCTGCACCATAAATGATGCTGTGAGAAACGTTTCCAGAAGTGAAAAAGCAGTAGATTCATTTGTGTCTGTTGTGTATGTTTCTTCCTCTGCTTCATCTTCTTCATATTCTTCGAATACCTTGATTATATTCTCAATTACATTGATTGTCTCTGTTGCAGGTTCTCCCGCTCCTGTTGCAGGTGCAGGTGCTTCTTCTGCAGGTGCTGCAGGTTCCGACGCTACAACTGGTGCCGCAGGTTCAGGCTGGCTTTCCGATTCTGCTGCAGGTGCAGGTGTTTCCGTTTCAGGTGTTTCTGCCTTAGGTGTTTCTTCTGCTGCTGCAGGTTCAGGCTGGCTTTCCGATTCTGCTGCAGGTGCAGGTGTTTCTGCTGCAGTTTCAGGCGGGCTTTCCGGTTCTGCAAATGCAAGCGGAGTATATGATGTAACTACTGCCACTGCACAGATAAATGCCATTATTTTTTTAAAAAAGCTTGATTTCTTCACGTCTTTAGTCCCTCTTCAACTTCGTATTTTTAACTTTTTCTTATCAGCTTTGCCTCTGACAATAACACTATATTATATGCCCGTCACAAAACGGTCTTATTTATTCAAAAAATCATATAAAAATCAGTTTTTTCTATGATTTTTATTTTTTTCTCCCTCGAAAAGGAATTTTACTATCAAAATTACATTAATAATAAGTATTAGCACCGTATGTGAATGTAATATAAGTTAATTTATGTAATTAGCTTCCTCGCTTAATGTAACCGGTTACGCCGAGGCGTTTTCCACACTCAGACATAGGTAATTATCTCCGGATAGAAAAAGATTCCAATCTGTGGTAAAATATCATCGGAAACATTCATTTCATCTATCATTTATTTAATATGAGAAAGGATTGTAATTATGATTAAGGAATTCAAAGAGTTTATAATGCGCGGAAATGTTATGGACCTTGCTGTCGGCGTTATCATCGGCGGTGCTTTTACGGCAATCGTCAACTCCCTTGTCGGTGATGTTATCGGACCTGTCATCGGAATGATCTGCGGCGGTATTGATTTTTCGGGAATATCCGTTACGGTCGGCAGTGCAGAGCTTCTGATCGGCAATTTCATTCAGGCTGTCATCAATTTCCTGCTTGTTGCGCTTTGCGTATTCATTCTTATCAAATCTGTTAACAAGGCTGCCGGTCTTGCAAAGAAAAAAGAAGAAGCTCCTGCAGAGGAAGCTCCTGCGGCACCTACACAGGAAGAACTGCTTACACAGATTCGCGATATTCTTTCCGAAAAGAAATAGAAAAATACGCGGCAATTGCCGTAATCCATACCACAAAAATTCAAAACCGGCTGTATTCGCTGAAATTTCAGCGAATACAGCCGGTTTTTCACATGTTCTGAGTTTATCATTTGCCTTTCGGATTTCTGTAACCGGTTTCAGCAAACTGCGAGCAGCATCTCCATTTTCGGAAATTCCGACCTGCTGTAAAAATTTCCGAACAGGCCGGGCATGAGCTGTCTTAACACATCTGAAACCGCCTGAAGCAATCTTAAGTTACCTGAAGTTAGGCCTGCCCCTCTCAAAAGCTTCCGGACATACCTGTAAGAGCCTTTACTACCTCTCCGGCAATTATCATGCCTGCTGTCGATGGCACAAATGCAACGCTTCCGGGTACATCCCGTTTTCCTGCGCAGCTGCAGGCATCAACCGAAGAAATATTTTCTTCAGCTTCCTGCTGCTTAGAGCGCATCGGGATTTCTTCTGAATAGACGACCTTAAGGGTGCTGATTCCGCGTTTTCTGAGTTCCTTTCGCATGACCTTTGCAAGCGGACACATCTTTGTGTCTTTGATATCCGCAACTTTCAAAGCAGAGGCCTCAATCTTGTTTCCCGTCCCCATCGAGCTGATAAGCGGTATTTCTTTTTCGCTGCATATAGTTGCAATTTCAAGCTTTGCTGCCACTGTGTCCACAGCATCCACTACATAATCATATTCCTCAAACGGAAACTCGCCGGCATTTTCATGCAGAAAGAATTTCGTATGGATTCTGATATCCGCATCCGGATTTATTTCAATCATCCGCTCACGCATGACTTCTGTTTTGAATCGTCCTACCGTCCTGTGCGTTGCAATGATCTGTCTGTTTATGTTGGTAACGGATACCGTATCATTGTCGATAAGATCAAAAGCGCCCACACCGCTTCTTACAAGAGCTTCACAGACAAATCCGCCGACTCCGCCTATGCCGAAAACCGCAATGCGCGCATTCTTCAGTATGTTCATTGAATTTTCGCCAAGAATACGCTGTGTTCTTGTAAACTGTGTCTGCATAATAATGTCCTTCATTATATATCTTTCATTATACATGGATATACAGTAAAAAACCGTACAATGTAACCGGTTACGAGTGCTTGGAGGTTTATTCCGTAAAAAGTTCTGTGGAATAATAACGGTCACCGCTGTCCGGGAGAAGCGCAACAATCACTTTTCCTTTATTCTCAGGCCTTTTTGCAAGCTGAATTGCTCCGAAAAGAGCCGCCCCGGATGAAATGCCTGTCGATATTCCTTCTTTTCTTGCAAGCAGCTTTGCTGTATCAAATGAATCCTTTGTAGTCGCTCTGAAGATTTCATCATAAATATCGGTGTTAAGCACATCAGGGACAAAATTTGCGCCTATGCCCTGAATCCCATGGTTTCCGCTTCTTCCCTCTGAAAGAACCGGAGAATCATCAGGTTCAAGGGCAACAACCTTAATGTCGGGGTTCTGCTGCTTGAGATATTCTCCTGTACCTGTAAGAGTTCCGCCTGTACCTACGCCGGCAATGAAAATATCAACCTTTCCGTCTGTATCATTCCAGATTTCAGGGCCGGTTGTCTCTCTGTGGATTGCGGAGTTTGCAGGATTTACAAACTGCCCCGGTATAAAGCTTCCCGGAATATCCCTTGCCAGCTCTTCTGCCTTTTCAATTGCCCCTTTCATGCCCTCTGCGCCTTTTGTCAGTACGATTTCAGCACCGTATGCCTTGAGGATATTCCTTCTTTCCGCACTCATTGTTTCAGGCATTGTAAGAATTATTCTGTAGCCCTTTGCCGCAGAAATAGCCGCAAGACCTATGCCTGTATTTCCCGAAGTCGGTTCGATAATTACAGAACCTGCTTTTAGTATGCTCTTTTTTTCGGCATCCTCAATCATTGCCTTTGCAGTACGGTCTTTGACGCTTCCCGCCGGATTGAGATATTCGAGCTTGACAAGAATCGTTGCTTCAAGCCCAAGTTCCTTTTCGATGTTTGTCACTTCGACAAGCGGTGTGTTTCCGATAAGATCCAAAGTTCCCTTATAAATATTTGCCATGATTTTGCCTTCTTTCCCGTATCAATTCAGTTTTAAAGTACATTATTTTATTTATTGCCAACAGTTCTGCCCGCTTCGCCGCCGATGCCCGCCTACGCGAAGATGTATTGCCCGGTCGTGCACAGCGGCCGCAGACTGCGACCGTAACAATGTCGTGTCATCTGATGTATCTGCTGTTAAAAGTATGCCTTTGCCTCTTTCTCAAAATTATAAATCCGACAAGCGCCGCAACAAAAATTACAGCACTGATAACCTGTGCCTGCTTCAGGAGTCCAATCATAAGGCTGTCTGTTCTGAGAGCTTCGACAAAGAAACGTTCGATTGAATAGAGCATGCCGTAAAGGCAGATAATCTCCCCGTCAAACTTTCGGTGATTATCAAGAATAAGCAGAATTATAAAAAGTAAAAAGCACCACAGCGATTCATACAGAAATGTCGGATGGACGCTCTGGCCATCGACGATAATTGCCCACGGCAAATCCGTCGGGCCGCCGTGAGCTTCGGAATTAAAATAATTACCCCATCTTCCCACAGACTGCGCAAGCGCTATGGCAGGTGCAGCAAGGTCCATGAGGTTAAAGAAATTTTCAAAGCGAAGCCAGGCCATAATCGCAACCGTAGCCAGACCGAAAATCAGACCGCCGTGTATTGCAAGCCCGCCCTCACGGATATTGATAATCTTCCAGAAGTCACCGCTGTACGAGGACCAGTTAAAAATCACGTAATAAAGCCGCGCGCCGATCACGCCGAGAGGCAGCGCGAAGAGAATATAATCAAACACTTTTTCAGAAGGCATACCGTGCCTTGGAGCCCTTTTATAGACTATAAGAGTAGCAAGAAGCACCCCTATTCCTATAAGGACGCCATACCAGCGCAGTTCGAAGCCAAAAGGAAAATCAATCGGCACTATTGGATTTGGCTGCATTTGGGCCTCCTTTCAGTTGAAAACTATAATGCTCGGGAATAACTCCCCGTTTCGATAAAAATCCGTTCTGCCCGGCATATAAAAATTTATATCCGAGTAAAAAATTGTACACGGTATTTTATCATGATTCCATGTTCAATTCAATCCGGGGCTGTGTTATACTGAAAAAAACCGTCTTTGAAAAGATATATCCGGACTTTGTCCGAACAAATACATTTTTTCGTTATTTCCGAAAGGAGGACAAAATGAAACAATTCAGCAGATATTTTGACCATACTCTTTTGAAGCCTGCCGCTACACGTGAAGAAATTTCCAGGCTGTGCAGCGAAGCTGTCAAATACGATTTCTTTTCTGTCTGCGTCAACGGCTGCCATGTCAGACTGGCAAAGGAACTCCTTGCAGGCTGTGCGCCGCGTGTATGCTGCGTTGTCGGCTTTCCGCTCGGAGCCACTGATATGGATACCAAAATTTTCGAAACTGTCACGGCATGCGAAAACGGTGCCGATGAAATCGACATGGTCATAAATGTAGGTGCTCTCAAGGACAAAAGCTATGAATATGTTGAAGATGAAATTTCCGCTGTAGTTGCGGCCGCAGACGAATATAATGCCGATGTCAAGGTTATTCTTGAAACATGTCTTCTTGATGATGAAGAAATCTGCAGGGCATGTGAGCTTGCGGTTTCGGCAGGTGCGGAGTTTGTGAAAACAAGTACCGGTTTTGGCGGCGGCGGAGCAACTGTCCACGACATAGAACTTATGAGAAAAACCGTCGGAAACCTTGCGCGTGTGAAAGCATCCGGCGGCATCAGAGATCTTGAAACATGCCTCAAAATGATTGAAGCAGGTGCGGACCGCATCGGAGCTTCGGCTTCCGTCGCAATTATGGAAGAATACGAAAAAAGTCAGCAATGACAAAAATAAAATCCCACCGAAAAGGTGGGATTTCAGACTGTAGACAAAGTCCGCGGCGACGCCGCGGATTTTTCTTGTGTAAAAGTACCACAAATCCAGTGTTTATCTGGGATTGAGGCACTTTTTCTGTTATAATAGAAGTATCAAAGTTGGGGATGGAGGACAGCCTT
>JAILLO010000081.1 GCA_024693105.1 Clostridia bacterium
AAGGCTGTCCTCCATCCCCAACTTTGATACTTCTATTATAACAGAAAAAGTGCCTCAATCCCAGATAAACACTGGATTTGTGGTACTTTTACACAAGAAAAATCCGCGGCGTCGCCGCGGACTTTGTCTACAGTCTGAAATATACCCGAAAGGGTATATTTTCGTCTATAGAATCGAAACGAGAACAATGAGAACAATTACAAAAAATTACAAATAAATGTTGACATAATCTCCCAAATTATATATTATGCAATTTATGGAAATAACAGGAAACTAGTATTTCTATTATTCTGATTGAAATGAAGTAATTAATATATTAAAATTGGGAGGATAAGAGATGACAGAATCACTTAAGAACTTGAACCTTTCGAACAATTTTCTGTTCTGCAAGGTTCTCAGCGATAAAGACGTTTGCAAAGCTCTGCTTGAAGAAATCATGGGATTTGAAATTGCTGATTTACAGTATTGCGATATTGAAAAGACCATGGAACCTGACGGTGAAAGCAAAGGAATCAGGATAGATGTTATCGTAAAGGACAAAGAAGGAAATATCTATGATATTGAGATGCAAAACAGGAATACCGGTGATATTTCGTTCAGGAGCAGATATTATCAGTCTGTTATGGATATAGAACATCTTGACAAGGGTGATGGTGATTACAGAAATCTGCCGAAGACATGTATTATCTTTTTTACAACCTTTGATATGTTTGGTGACGGAAAGATGAAGCATGTATTCAGGCACAGGGATGACTAAGACAGAGACCTTGTGCTGGATGATGGTACTGTCCGCATTTTTCTTTCGGCAACAGCAAGCATTGCAAATGTAAGCAGTGACATGCAGAGCTTCCTCAGATATCTTGTTAATTCAACGGACGAAGAAGCAGCAAACTCAGGAAGTGATCTTGTAAAGAAGGTTCATGAAAGGGTTACGCGAATTAAGCGTAGCAGAAAGGCAAGGGTGGAATATATGACATTGAAAGAATTGTTATCCGACACTGCCGAAGAAGCAAGAGAAGAAGGAATGAAAGCGGGGATTGAAGCCGAGAAAAAAGAAACTGCTCGAAAGGCCAAAGCTGCGGGTTTTTCTGTTGAATCGATTGCGGAAATTACAGGACTTACTCAGGAAGAAGTTGCGAAATTGTAAGCAAACTTGAAAGCAATCTTATAAAAAAGGTCATGAAAGGGTTACGCGAATTAAGCGTAGCAGAAAGGCAAGGGCGGAATATATGACAACAGTCCATTGCCTTTGCGCTATTGATATTTGAATCAAAAGAGAGAACCTTCGGGTTCTCTCCCTTTGTATTCACTCTGTTTCGCCTTCGGGAAGCTTTGGGTTGACGTAAAGCGTGCGGTTGTTTGTAAAAATCACCATGCCCGGTTTTGCACCGTTGGGCTTCTTCACGTACTTCACCCGTACATAGTCAACCGGAACATTTTCGGAACTGCGCCCCTTGCTGTAATACGCGGCCAGCGCAGCAGCCTCAAACAGAGCCTTTTCCGAAAGCTCGTTTCCGTTTGTAAATGCAATGACATGAGAACCCGGAATATCCTTGGTATGAAACCAAATATCCCTGTTCCCCGCGGTTTTGAAGGTCAGAAGATCGTTTTCCGTGTTGTTGCGGCCCACAAGAACTCTGACACCTCCGTCAACCGTATATTCGTACGGCTTGTTTTTCTTCTTCTTCGGCGCATAATTGTTTTTCCTGCGCCTCATATATCCGTTTTCGACAAGCTCATTGCGCAATTCCTCCATTTCCTCAATGGAAGCCGCGTTTTCCGCAAAGGTCATTACAGATTCAAGATAATCAATGTCGCTCTGAGCCTCTTCAAGCTGCAGCTTTTTCTCTTTTACGGCAGTTTTGGCCTTCCCGTATTTTTTGAAGTAAATCTGCGCATTTTTGGAAGGTGAAAAGCGGACATCAAGAGGGATCTCTATCATCTGTCCGTCGTAATAATTCAGCAGCTTCACAGTGGCATCGCCTGTTTTGAAGGCATGGATATTGGCGGTGAGAAGTTCGCCAAAGAGCCTGTAATTCTCAGAGTTTTCGGCAGCATGAAGATCTTCGAGAAGACGCTGTTTTTTCAGATAAAGCTTGTCAAGAACATTGTGCAGCGCTCTTTCAAGGTCCGATGAGCGCTGACGCAGGCGGTTTGAACTGCTTTTGCCGAGAAAATACTGCTCAACGGCCTCGCTGACGGAATCAAATTCAACGCATTTATAAAGTCCGCCGGCGGGAAGATCAAAAATGTGAAAATCATACGGCACATTGTTTTCGTCGTAATAAATCCTCGGAAAGCAGCTTCCCTCGGCGAGTTCCTTCTGCATGGCTTCAATATCGCGCGCAACAGCCGAAAGAGGGTCGTTTTCGGGAGAATTCTCCGCCGCAATGGCAAGACGCTCCGAGACGGCAGGGGCTATTCCCCGTATAACGGACAGAAGTTGCTTTGATGACGGCAATGCGCTGCCGGGAAGCCTTTCGGCAAGCTCCTCTTTTGTAATCTGCATAAAGGGGATTTTGTCCTGTGCGGGAGGATACTCATATATTTTTCCGGGCAGAAGCTGGCGGACTCTGTTGACGTCGATGGAAACTCTTTTGATGCTGTCTGTGATTTTGCCGCTTTCTGCGTCTGTAATTATGACATTGCTGTGTTTTCCCATGATTTCGACAATCATTTTCTTATTTACGCAGAAGCCGAGTTCGTTGAGAGTTTCTATTCCGAATTCAATAATACGGTCACCGTTTATCTGCGTAATTGAAACTATACGTCCGCCCTGAAGATGTTTCCTCAGAAGCATGCAAAATGACATGGGATTCTGCGGATTGGAGAAACTTTCACGCGCAAGATGAATTCCGGCATGACTGCTTGCGGCAGAAATGTAAAGCTTGTAATTACCAGACGAAGCGTGCAGATGAAAAACGAGCTCCTCCGGCTCGGGCTGGTAAATTTTTTCTATTTTTGAATTTAGGATTTTTTTGTTAAGCTCTGCCGTTACGGCAAAGGTAACAAGTCCGTCAAAGGCCATATATCTTCCTCCGGTGTACAATACGATTTGTTTGGTGTATAATGACTATATTATCATAAATTGTGAAAGAATAGGAGAAAATTGTATGATAAAGAGTATGACCGGTTTTGGAAGAAGTGAGTATTCGGACGGTAAGAGAAATATCGTTGTTGAGATTAAGACAGTAAATCACAGATACAGTGATATTACCGTCAAGATGCCGAGAAGATATGCCTTTGCCGAGGAGCGTGTGAAAGCAAAAGCTAAGGAATATGTCAGAAGAGGCAAGGCGGAACTGTCTATCATGGTGGAAAATGTCACGGAGGACGATATCAATGTCAGACTGAACACTTCGGTTGCCAGACAGTATTTTGAAAACCTCAAGGAAATAAGGCGCGATTTTGATGTTTCGGGAGACATTTCACTGCAGTTTCTTGCAACGCTTCCGGATGTTATGAAAGTCATTCCGGATGTCGAAGACGAAGCCGAAATTATAAAGGCACTTGAAATCCCTGTTTCAGAGGCATGCCGCAATCTTGACAACATGAGAAAAATCGAAGGAGAGAAGCTTGCGGAAGACCTTATTATGAGAGGAAATCTTATCAGGGATCTCGTGAAGAAAATAGAAGAAAGATCTCCGCTTGTTACGGAAGAATACACAAAAAAGCTGAAAGAGAGAATTACCGAGCTTGTAGGGAGCAATGTAAATGTTCCCGAAGACAGGATTCTCGTCGAGGCTGCGATTTTTGCCGACAAGTCGAATATTACAGAGGAACTTGTCAGACTGAACAGCCATGTTATGCAGCTCGAAAACATTATAAGCAAGAGCAATCAGCCTGACGGCAAGAAGCTTGACTTCCTGGTTCAGGAAATGAATCGCGAGGCCAATACGATAGGTTCAAAGGCAAATGACATAGAAATCACGGGCATGATGCTTGAGCTGAAGAGCGAAATCGAAAAGATCAGAGAACAGGTTCAGAATATCGAATAAAAACGGCTGTCTGCAGAAGCGTGCAAGCCTGCAGAAACGTGCCAAAACCGGCAGACACCTGCAAGCGAACAGAGGCGTGCCAACGCCCACATGCGAAGCGGATGAGGACAGCCCCCCGCCAAAGCGCACATGCGAAGCGGCCGAGGACAGCCCCCCGCCAAAGCGCACATGCGAAGCGGACGGGAACAGCCCCCCCGCCTTCGGTTTTTCGGAAATCTCAGCAAGTCTTTTGAATTGTATTGCATATTCGAAACGTTCGTGCTATAATAATTATTCGCATAGAACGGAGGTTTTGTATGGCAAAAGGACAGTTATTTATCATTTCCGGCCCGTCGGGAGTGGGGAAAGGCACAATAGTTAAGCGGCTGCTCGATGAAACCGATGTTACTTTTTCAGTTTCCATGACGACAAGAAAGCCAAGGCCGGGTGAAGTCGAAGGTGTCAGTTATTATTTTGTATCTGACGAGGAGTTTGACCGCACTGTTGAGGAAGAAGGATTTCTTGAATATGCGGGCAATTTTGGCAACAGGTACGGAACACCGCTTGCACCGATTCTTGAAAATCTCGAATCGGGCAGGGATGTGCTGCTGGATATAGATATTCAGGGAGCATTGAGCGTCAAAAAGCGTTATCCGAAAGGCGTTTTCATATTTATTCTTCCGCCGAACATGGCCGAATTGCGGAAGCGTATTACCGGAAGAGGTACCGAAACCGAAGATTCTCTGAACAGACGTCTTGGAAAGGCACTGGAAGAAATATCTTATATTGACAAGTATGATTACTGCATAGTCAACGGTGAGCTTGATGAAGCCGTTACAAGGGCAAAGGCAATCCTTGTTGCGGAACATTCAAGAGTTACAGAAGACATTTACAAACTCATAGACACATACAAGGAGGAAGTATAAATGTTATATCCATCAATCAATGAAATCAGAAAAAAGGCAGACAGCAGATACACTCTGGTTATTCTTGCGGCAAAGAGAGCAAGGGATATTATTGACGGAAAGCCAAAGCTTGCGAATGTTGATATCGACAGACCTGTTTCAATTGCAGCGCATGAAATTGCTGAAGATCTGATTACTTACAGCAGAACAAAAGAATAATAAAACAAAAGAATAATATAATACTAAAATACTAAAACACTAAACTAATAAACTAATAAACTAATTAAATACGGCATTAATCGGCGTGTGAAAAATGAGTTTTCATTTATCACACGCTGTTTTTTTCTTTTTTGCCCGGATTTCCCCAAATGTTTGAAATCTATGCCTTGTACAAGGTAAATATGCCTCCTGAGTCATAGATTTTGAGCGGAAAGAGGATAATTTGCATTCAGAACAGCTTGAGATATGCCTTATACAAAAGAATATTGCTCTGAAGGCATATATCAGGATGGCCGGAAAGGGTCGAATCAAAAAACAGGTCCCCAAATATGACTTCACGGGCAAAGAAACTGCCGCTAAGGCATAGATTTCAAACAGACGCCTCTCAAAGGCGCATCAGACCCGGCCTCCGCCCGCAGACACAGCCGCAGACTCAGACCCGGCCTACGCCCGCAGACACAGCCGCAGACTCAGACCCGGCCTCCGCCCGCAGCCGCAGCCGCAGACTCAGACCCGCCCTCCGCCCGCAGCCGCAGCCGCAGACTCAGACCCGCCCTCCGCCCGCAGACACAGCCGCAGGCTTGCCCTCCAAGCGTAGACGCAGAGACAGCCTCGGAACACTGATTTTTATGGCGCATATAATAACGGAATAAACAAAATTTAAAAAACTTTCAGAAAACTATTTACAAATCAAGCAAAAAATGTTATATTTGGAAAAAAGAAACATAACACTGCGCGGCATGACAAGGCGAAGAAAATCATTAAGAAACTACAAAACGGGGATCCGCATATTAAAAAAATTAAAAACTTATACGATGCTCCCCACAGTAAAAGAGCGCACATGATGCCGCGGAACCTTATGCAATTATTTAACTAGGGTAAAGCGTTTTAGGAGGGCAAAAATGGCAGTAAAAAACGAAAAAGACATTATTCCATTTGTTACAAGACGGGAGAGCATAGCGTTTCCGGCAGACTTCATTCTGTATCTTGAAAGTGCCGACCGCAATATTATTGTATGCACGGATAAGGGTAATTACAGATGCTATAAGAATCTCAGGGATTGCGAAATATATCTCGGCAAGGATTATTTCAGGGTCAATGAAAGGATGATTGTGAATTTCTCAAGGGTACTGCTGATGAAAGACAGAACAATCAAATTTGATAACGGAATCGAAGTCGTTGTGGGAGACAAGTTTTTCGGAAGCCTCAGACGGAGATTTTCGAATTATATAATTAAAAAGCGCAGGCAGCAGCTTGGACTTGAGGAACCATCTAACGGAGGACCCGGTTGTTTGGTTGTGTCAGGGGTTGAACGTGACAGCAGCTTCTGAGGCATAAGCGGACTGAAGCGTGCGTGTGCTTTGCGGCATTGAAGAGGCTTTCGTGGAATTGCGAAAGGAATTTCCCGGCAAGGGATTTTTCGGCAAGGGAATCAGGCTCAGGCTGAAATTCCCCGGGAGATCGGATTGAAATTACTTTTACATTTAACCGTTGAAATTGCCAAAAACTTTGAGTGAAAAACTTGATTTTGAGAGTGATTTGTAGTATAGTTTTAATGTTCGTGTGCAAAGAATACGGACATTAAGAAAAACACACACTCATATGGCTGAAAACGGTGCTTTTCCAAAACTGCAGGGAAAGTTTTCTCAGAGAAGCCGGAGTGGAGGAAAAAACCATTAGGAGGAACAAAAATGGCAGTAATTTCAATGAAACAGTTACTTGAAGCAGGTGTACATTTTGGTCACCAGACAAGAAGATGGAACCCTAAGATGGCTCCTTACATCTTCACAGAAAGAAACGGAATCTATATCATCGACCTTCAGAAGACAGTTAAGAAGATTGACGATGCTTATGAATTCATGAAGGAAGTTGCAGCAACAGGAAAGCCAATCCTTTTCGTAGGAACAAAGAAGCAGGCTCAGGCTGCAATCGTTGATGAAGCAAACAGATGCGGCATGTACTATGTAAGCGAAAGATGGCTCGGCGGCATGCTGACAAATTACAAGACTATCTCAGGAAGAATCAAGAGACTCAATGACATAAAGAACATGGAATCAGACGGAACTTTTGAAAAGCTTTCAAAGAAAGAAGTGTTCAAGCTCAGAGGCGAAGCTGAAAAGCTCGAAAAGTTCCTTGGCGGAATCAAGGACATGAAGGGAATGCCGGGTGCACTCTTCATCGTAGATCCGAAGAAGGAAAGAATCGCTGTTAAGGAAGCAAGAATCCTCGGAATTCCTATTATCGGTATCGTTGATACAAACTGTGATCCGGACGATGTTGATTATGTTATCCCTGCAAACGACGATGCTATCAGAGCCGTAAAACTGATTGCAGGTCGTATGGCAGACGCTGTTATCGAAGCAAACCAGGGTGAAAGCTTTGATGAAGGAACTGCTGCAGAAGAAACAGAAGCAGAAGCAGAAACAGAAGCTGCTGACGCTGAATAGTATTGAGGAGGAAAAAATATGGCAAACGTAACTGCTGGTATGGTAAAAGAACTGCGTGAAATGACAGGCGCAGGAATGATGGACTGCAAAAAGGCACTTGTAGAAGTTGACGGAGATATTGAAAAGGCAGTCGCTTTCCTTAAAGAAAAGGGACTTGCAAAGGCAGCCAAGAAGGCCGGAAGAATCGCCGCTGAAGGTCTTGTAAGAATTGCATTTTCTGCAGACCGCAAGAACGCAGCATGTGTGGAAGTTAATTCCGAAACAGACTTCGTTTCCAAGAATGAAGAGTTTGTAAAATTTGCCGAAGATCTCGCAAATCTTGCACTTACTGCTGAAAATACAGATATCGAAGCTTTCAAGGCAATGGCATTTGAAGGAGCTACAGTTGGTGATGCTCTTACAGCAAAAATTGCCAAGATTGGTGAAAACCTTTCAATCAGAAGAATCGAAAAGGTTGCCGGTGAAGTTATGACTTCATATATTCACGGCGGCGGAAGAATCGGCGTTATTATTGCTGCTGACGGAACAGAAAACGATGCTACAAAGGAAGCGCTTACAAATGTTGCAATGCAGGTTGCAGCAATGAATCCGCAGTACATCAGCAGAAATGAAATTTCCGCTGACGAACTTGCAAACATCAGAAAGATTACTCTTGAAAGTGCATTAAACGATCCGTTCACACTTCCAAAACCAATCTTAAATGCTCTGCTTGACAAGGCAGTTGCAGGTGTATGGAGCGAAGAAGACACTGCTGTTCTGGCTGAAAAGAGAGCAGACAAGGGATTCAACTTCAACTATCTGCCAAACTTCCTTTCAGAAGATGCAAAGACAAAGCTTGCTGAGCTGGCTGTAGCAGACAAGGAATCAATCTCCGGAAACAAGATCTTTACAGGACTTGTTGACGGCCGTGTATCAAAGCAGTTAAAGGACATCTGCCTTATGGATCAGACTTATGTAAGAGCAGAAGACGGAAAGCAGACTGTTGGTCAGTATCTTGCTACAGTAGACAAGGCTCTTTCACTTACAAGAATGGTTCGTTTCGAAGTAGGCGAAGGCATTGAAAAGAAGCAGGAAGACTTTGCTGCAGAAGTAGCTGCTCAGATGAACGCATAATTATACTACATGATATTATGTACAATTTGCTCCCGGGTTTATTCCCGGGAGTTTTTTTATACTCTTTTGGATGTTGTATGATAAAATTAAAATGACAGGCTGATATCCCATGTCACCTGCCATCATCTAAAGGTAATGGGGTTGTGACTGCCCGGTCATGAAATTTATATGTTGCGTACGCACGCGTACTTTTGTATACTGCAGCGGAAAAGCTTTGGAAAAAAGATGAATGCTTCAATTTATTTTCAAGCTTTGCTGCTATACTTACGGTAAAAGGTGGTGATAAAATGCGTGTTCTGCTGGCTGAAGATGAAAAAAGAATGGCGTCGGCGCTTATTGCTCTGCTCAGACAGGAAAAGTATGATGTCGACCATATGGAAGACGGTGCCTCGGCACTTGATGCTCTTGAAAGCGGTGTCTACGATATAGCGGTGCTTGATGTTATGATGCCTGAAATGAACGGCTTTGATGTTGCAAGAAGAGCCAGAAGCAAGGGCGTCAAAACCCCTATTCTGATGCTGACCGCCAAAAGTCAGCTTGACGACAAAGTCGAAGGTCTCGACAGCGGCGCAGATGATTATCTTACGAAACCTTTTCAGACAAAGGAACTGCTTGCAAGAATGCGCGCACTCGGCCGTAGAAATGTAAATTTTCAGGATGGCAGCCTGACTTTCGGAGATCTTTCGCTTGATACTTCCAAAGCAACACTCACCTGCAATTCAAACGGGCAGAGCGTAAGGCTTGCAGAGAAGGAGCTTCGCATTTTGGAATATATGTTCAGTAATCAGGGTCAGATTATGACGCGGGAACAGCTTGCCGTAAAAATCTGGGGATTTGAAAATGAGGCCGAATACAATAATGTTGAAGTTTATATGTCATTTACCAGAAAAAAACTCGCGTTTGTGGGAACAGAGGTTAAGATTAAGGCTGTGCGCGGCCTCGGATATGAATTGAGGGAAAAAGATGTTTAGCAAATCAAGGAAAAAGATTATACTTTCAATAATGCTTTCGCTTATTCTTTTATTTGTAATTACGCTTTCCGTGATAATGATGGCAAGCTACAGTGAAATCCGCCACAAAAGCTCGGAGATGTTGAAGCAGTATGTGGATTATTATTTTCACGAGCAGAAGCCTGCGGGAGAAGAACCTCCGGAAGCAAAGGGCGGAAAAACCGATGCTTCAGGCCCGGCTGATAAGGCTTCGGTCGGTGCGGATACCGATGCTTCAGGTCCGGCTGATACGGCTTCGTCCGATGCGGACACCGATGCTTCAGGCCCGCCGGATCTGCCTTACGGTATTTCGGGTCCTGTCGCCGGAAGAGGAGACATGCCTCCTGAACAGAAGCCTGATTACAAGCTTTCAACTTTTTATTCTGTTGAATTCTCAAAGGATGGCGCGGTGCTTTCGGTAAACGATGCCGACAAAGGTCTTTACACAGAGGATGACCTTGTTGAGCTCGCAACGGAATTATTACAGGAAGACAAAACAGAAGGGAGGACAGGCAATCTGTCATACCTTATAAAAAGCAGACACAAGCATACGCTTGTAGCATTTATAGATGATACGGTTACGGAAACAAGCATGAGAACGCTGCTTCACAATATTATTGTCATAGGCGGAGCGGCTATAGTTGTTTTGTTCTTTGTTTCGCTCGTTTTGTCAAAGAAAATTATCAGGCCTCTTGAGGAAAACGACAGACGCCAGAAACAGTTTATTTCCGACGCAAGCCATGAACTTAAGACACCGGTTGCCGTGATTGCCACAAATGCGGAAATGCTGACAAGGGAATCCGGAGACAGTGAATGGCTGTCGAATATACGCTATGAGAATGAGCGTATGGGCGACCTTGTCAGACAGCTTCTTGAACTTTCAAGAGCGGAAAATGCGGATATGCCGACAGAAGATGTTGATTTTTCACGCATTACGGCAGGCGAGGCTCTTGCGTTTGAAAGTGTCGCATTTGAAAACGGCAAAACAATTACAACCGATATAGATGATGATATCCGTATTTCAGGAAGCAGGATGCAGCTTACACAGCTCGTATCTGTTCTTCTTGATAATGCAATCCGCCACTCTACGGGGAAGGAGATAAATGTTTCTCTGGAACGCAAAGGACATACGGTTTTGCTGAATGTTATTAATGAAGCGGAAGAAATTCCGCAGGAGAAACAGCAACATTTGTTTGAACGTTTTTACCGCGTTGATGAGGCCAGAAACAGTGAGAGCCATCATTACGGTCTCGGACTTTCAATAGCAAAAGCGGTTGCTGAAAAGCACGGTGGGGATATCCGCGTTTCTTGTAATGACGGAAAGATTTTCTTTACGGTTTCTTTACCGGCCAAAAGATAAAATAATAAAAGAATAAAGAATAAAAGAATAAAAATCAAAAAATAAAAATTAAGGAACATTCAATATAACTTCAATAAACCTCCTTTACAATGAGAACATCAAAAGTAAAGGAGATTTTTTTATCTGACGAAAAAAATAAAAAAATCTCAAACTTCAATCTTTCTTTAAGGAAGCACTGTTATTCTTAGAATACAAACCGGGAGAGAAGATCTCACGGAAGTAACGGTAAGACAGTCCTGAAAGAGATTTAGGATTCACACAGAATTAAAAAACAAGAAAGGGGAAATTGATTATGAAAAAATTAGTTAGTATTGCAACAACAGCAGCTCTGGTTCTCAGTCTTGGCACAGCGGCATACGCAACAGATACTGCACAGACATCACAGGAGACTCAGGTTCCGGCAGAAAGACCGCTTATGAATGAGCAGTTCGGTCATCCGGGACTTGACCTTGAAACACTTGTAAGTGAAGGCGTTATTACACAGGAAGAATGTGACAGCATCGAAGCATATCTGGAAGAAAACAAGCCGGAACTCCCTGAAATGAACGGACAGCCTCCTCAGACCGAAGGCGAAGCACCTGAATTTGACGGAGAAAAGCCGGAAGGTCATCCGGGCCCTGATTTTGAAGCGATGGTAAGCGAGGGAGTTATTTCTCAGGAAACATGCGACAGCATCGAGGCGTATCTGGAAGAAAACAGACCGGAACTTCCTGA
>JAILLO010000085.1 GCA_024693105.1 Clostridia bacterium
CTTGATGAGGGGGATTATGACGCAGCTTCCGATATGCAGATTGAAATGCAGAAAAAACTGCAAAAGCTCATAGATACCTATATCGTATACAAGAAAAATATGATATAGTTGCAGTTGTGCGGATGGTTTAAATTGTCCGCAGGCCATAACGACCAAAGATCACAACCGGCATGAATCATGCCTTTTGCAAAATATTACCCGAACCGGCACAGTTGCGCGATGCAGGCGGCTGAAAACGGCGGCGAAGGCAAAATCATTTAAATTCAAGGAGAAAGAAAATGTTAGATATCAAGAGAATCAGAGAAGAATTTGACGTAGTTAAGGCTTCCGTGGAGTCAAGATTAAAGGGCGATTTCGGTATTGACAATATCCGTAAATTCGACGAGGAAAGAAGAGAAATCCTTGCAAAGGTTGAGGCTATGAAGAGCAAGCAGAACCAGGATTCCAAGATGATTCCTGCCATGAAGAAGGAAGGCAAAGATACTACAGAACTGATGGCAGAAATGAAGAAGCTTTCAGAGGATATCAAAGCTCTTGATTCAGAGCTTACAGAAGTCGAAGAAAAGCTCAGGAACGCGCTTCTGAGCGTTCCGAACACTCCTTACAAGGATGTTCAGGTCGGCAAGGACGATTCTGACAATGTAGAGCTCAGAAAAGTAGGAGAACCGAGAAACTTCGATTTTGAATTCAAGGCACATTGGGATGTCGGAACAGATCTTGATATTCTTGATTTTGAAAGAGCGGCAAAGATTTCCGGCACAAGATTTACAGTATATAAGGGTCTTGGAGCAAGACTTGAAAGAGCCGTTATTAACTTTATGCTCGACCTTCACACAATCGACCAGGATTACAAGGAAATTCTTCCTCCGTTCATGGTTAACAGAGCTGCAATGACAGGAACAGGCCAGCTTCCGAAGTTTGAGGAAGACATGTTCTATGTACCGCAGAAGGACTTCTTCCTGATTCCGACTGCAGAGGTGCCTGTTACAAATCTCCGCGCACAGGAAATTATTCCTGAGTCAGAGCTTCCTGTTTACTATACGGCATACACTCCGTGCTTCAGAGCAGAGGCAGGTTCGGCAGGCCGTGACACAAGAGGTCTTATCAGACAGCATCAGTTCAACAAGGTAGAGCTTGTCAAGTTTGTAAAGCCAGAAACTTCATATGATGAACTTGAAAAGCTTACTGCAGATGCAGAAGAAGTTCTCAAGCTCCTCAAGATTCCTTACAGAGTAGTAAGGCTTTCGACAGGCGACCTCGGATTCTCATCGGCAATGACCTATGACATAGAGGTATGGATGCCAAGCTACGGAAGATATGTTGAAATTTCATCATGCTCAAACTTCGAAAGCTTCCAGGCAAGAAGAGCAAACATCAGATTCAGACCTGAAGAAAAGGGCAAGCCTGAGTTTGTTCATACACTCAACGGATCCGGTCTTGCAGTAGGAAGAACTGTTGCGGCAATTCTTGAAAATTACCAGGAAGCAGACGGAAGTGTTGTAATTCCTGAAGTTCTTCGCAAGTATATGGGTATTGACAAAATCGAAATGAACAAATAGAATATAGAAGTTCAAAAGTAACGGCGGCGAGGCCGGCATTTCCGGTCACGCTGCCCAAATTTCAAAACGGCATATGCCGGAAGGAGATTCAAAATGACTGTCAGAGTCACAAGCTTCACAACTCAGAAATCAGAAGCGGAAAGGGGATCTGCACCTGTCCCCCACTAGGTCCGCTGCTTTCCTGTGCGAAAGAATGCATGGCTGCGGACCGGCACACCTATTGCTGGGGGAACTGAATACTGAGAAAAGAACAATCTGACTCTGTCTGAATATGCAAAGGCGGCTGTGCTTTTGCATGTCTGTCCGCAGGAAGTCCTGTGGTATTTTTTTCATACGGAAGTTTCGGAGCTGTTTTCACGCGGAAGCAGTTTTTTTGTTGTATTTTTTCAGTCGGGACCTCTGATTCAAGAGCAAAACAAAAGATAACTTACAGAGAAAAAAGAGAAAGAGGTTAAAAAATGGTAATTATAGCTATAGTTTTTGCAGTTTATCTGCTGGTGATGGTAGGCATCGGCATCAAATATTACAGTAAGTCGGCGAATATGACGCAGTATGTTCTCGGCGGCAGACAGATTCATCCGTGGGTTGCGGCAATGTCGGCGCAGGCAACAGACATGAGCGGCTGGCTCCTGATGGGGCTTCCGGGTCTTGCGTATGCGCTTTATGTCGGCACCTCCGAAGCAATATGGACATGCGTCGGTCTTTGGATCGGAACGTATATCAACTGGCTTGTTGTTGCAAAAAGACTGAGAATTTACACTGAAGCGGCAAACAATTCGCTTACGCTTCCTGACTTTTTTGAAAACAGATTTGCAGACAGAAGGCATGCGCTCAAAGTCATTTCTTCAATTGTAATCGTAATAATATTCCTTCTTTACATGTCCGCGCAGTTTGCGGCAGGCGGCAAGCTCTTCTCCACAATCTTCGGTATTCCTTATATGTGGGGCGTAATTATCGGTGCAGTAATTATCCTTATATACACTGCACTCGGCGGTTTTACGGCTGTTTGCTGGACTGATACGGTACAGGGAACGATTATGTTCTTTGCGCTTATCATAGTTCCTATGATAGGTGTTGCTGCACTTGGCGGTTTTGATGAATTCTCGCTTAAGCTTTCACAGCTTTCCGATGATGTTCTTACATTCTTCCCTATGGCAGACGGAAAAATCAACGGAATCCTGCTTTCAAGCGCACTAGGATGGGGTCTTGGATACTTCGGACATCCGGGCGTTCTTGCAAGATTTATGTCAATCAATTCACCTGAAGAGGTTAAGATTTCAAGAAGAGTTGCTATGGTATGGGTTTCTGTAACCATGGCTGCGGCAGTAATAATAGGTCTGATCGGAAAAGCTCTTATGCCGGATCTTGCAGACCCTGAAAATGTATTTATCCAGATGCTGACGACGCTTTGCCATCCTGTAATTGCCGGAATACTTCTCACATCGGTACTCGCGGCTATTATGAGTACGGCTTCATCACAGCTTCTTGTA
>JAILLO010000046.1 GCA_024693105.1 Clostridia bacterium
CTATCTCTTCCCTTGCAATCTGAACAAATCGACTGTAATCTGCCAATGTCTTTGACCTCTTGAGAAGGTCTGCACCTTTATTATAACTGATATTTATCATTTTTACCACAACCTCAACGCTGTTTTCAACATCTTTTTCGAGAAACATATCTGATAGCCTAAGCGTACTCTCAGGCGGCATATCTTTTGTCCCTTCATAAAACACGTAAATCTTTGGCGTCGGAATCTTTATCATTGAAGTGCTGTAGAGTTTCTTTCCGGCATAATGCTTCTCATATGTCCTTGATACATAAAAAAGAATACGAAGTGCCATATTCGGACACCATGTGGACTGTAGCTCAGTAAAAATTATAAGTCTTCCGTTAACCAAAAACGCAAGATCATTCTTTATATCCATATATATCGCAGAATCAAGGGTAACAATTTCTATTTCCGTATCCGGTCCGAGATTTTCGCCCTCAAGCGCATTGTAAAGCTCAAGCATCTTTTCTTTGGTATTAAACAGCATTCTGAACATACCGTCTTTGTAATTACGATTAACCTTCTCCTCTTTGATTTCCCTTATTTCTTCTAATTTCCTGTTCCCTTTTGCCTTTTTTGACATTTAT
Source organism: Clostridia bacterium (assembly GCA_024693105.1). Taxonomy (GTDB): domain Bacteria; phylum Bacillota; class Clostridia; order Peptostreptococcales; family Anaerovoracaceae; genus JAILLO01. The sequence continues at coordinate 609 of JAILLO010000046.1, forward strand.
TATTTCTCCTGTTCTCAAGTCATAACTGCTTTAAAAATATAACTGCCCATCTTTAGAAATACATATATTTCCAACTAAGTAATTAAATTGTACATCGCAGTCATTTCGGTGTCAAGAGAAATTTTACATAAGCTTCCATTCATTCAAGTAAAAGGATTTTTCCGCTACAAGGGATACGCGAGATAAGGGCTGAAATTCCCTGCAAGGAATACCGCTCTTCGAAGGTTGCCTCTGCCCTACCCCAATAAAAAACCAAAGGCCTTGGATTTTTGATATGTACCCTCCTTACTGGACTTCACTTTGTCCAGGATTCTGGGTACATATCATTTTTTCCAAAACCTCTGCGTTTTCTTTTTTATTTCAAATTGCCGTCTGAATCCATGCTCTTTGAGTATGGATTTTTGTTTTGCGGCACGGACTTTTGCGGACTGTTTCCGAGTCTGAGTGCAAAACTCAGCATCGCAGTCACGATAAACGCCTGCAGAAACCAAATTGCAAGCGGAACAAGCGGCAACCACCATGGCCAGTCCAGAAAGAAATGTGCTGCAGCAAGTGCTGCGGCTGCAATCACCCATTCAAACCTGAATGCCATATTTATGAGCATTGATATGAGAAAGCCCTTGTCAGGCGAGGCCTTCCTTCGCATAAACATTCCTCCAAATACAAATTCAGCATTTTCAGTTAGTTGAAATATCTGAACACGCCTTTGACTTTTCCGAGGATCTTGACATCCTTGACTATAATAGGACTCATAGTCGGATTTTCAGGTTGCAGTCTGATATGGTCTGCTTCGCGATAGAAAGTCTTCACGGTTGCCTCAGATTCAAAACCGTCTATCATTGCAACGACAATATCACCGTTGTTTGCCGTATTCTGCTGCTCGACAAGAATATAATCACCGTCAAAAATACCAGCCTCAATCATGCTTTCACCGTGAACCGTAAGCATAAAATTCGTCCCGCGTCCCATGAACCTTGCAGGCAGCGGAAATGAATCCTCAATATTTTGTTCTGCGAGAATCGGTGTTCCTGCGGCTATACGTCCAATAACAGGGACATCAACAATATCATCGCGTTCTGCCGGCTGAACCGTACCGGTTTCGCTTTCTGCTTCGGCCGGAATTTCATCCTTGTTTTCAAGAAGCATAAGTGCTCTTGGCTTGGACGGATCTTTGATAAGACAGCCTTTTTTCATAAGCGATTCGATGTCTTTGTGAACTGTAGAAGTTGATTTGATACCAAGTGCATTGCAAATCTCACGAACTGTCGGCGGATAACCTTTCAGTCTGATCTGTTCCTTCATATAGTCGATAATCTTCTGTTCTCTTTCCTTCAGTGCAACCATAACGGCTCCTTTCCGAAACATTCATTCTTTAAAATTACTTGTATTTTAACATACTGCGAACAAAAAGTAAACATTTGTTCATGGTTTTTCCTGCTTTCGATTTGAAATCGCGAATTGCTGCACATGTGTTCTAAAAAACATCATAAAAAAAGAACAGGAGCAGCATGTACCACTCCCGTCCTTATAAAAATTGTTTCTAAATCGTATTAAATTACAAGTCTCTTATTTAATCATGTTGTCTACGGAATCAAGAACCTTGTCCATGATAGCCATTTCATCTCTCAGTTCCTGCTCAGTGATGATAAGAGGAGGAGCTACGATGATCATGTTTTCATGTGAATATGTCCAGAAACCTTCTGCCTTCAGCATTCCGAGAATCTTGTTCATTGTTCCTTCAGGATCCTTGCCAAACGGAACGATTGGTTCCTTTGTAGCCTTATCCTTAACCAGTTCGATAGCTGAGAACAGACCGATATGTCTAACCTGTCCAACGCATGCATGCTTGTCTACATAGCTGTCGAGGATTTCTGCAAGAACCTTTCCTGTCTTTGCAACCTTTCCTTCGATGTCCTGCTTCTTGTATTCCTTAAGAGTTGCAACTGCAGCTGCACAACCCATTGGATGAGCGGAGTAAGTAAGACCGCAGCCGAGTGAATTGTCTTCAAAGTATTTTGCAATCTTTTCAGTTACGATAACGCCGCCGAGAGGAACATAACCGCAAGTTACGCCCTTTGCAAATGTTACGAGGTCAGGTTCATAACCAAAGTTCTGGAATGCGAAGCACTTTCCTGTTCTGTACCAGCCTGCCATAACTTCGTCAACAACCATAAGAATATCATACTTCTTTGTTAATTCTCTTACGCCCTTGTACCACTTTACAGGTGGAATAAGGATACCGTTTGAACCAACAACTGATTCGAGCCAGATTGCTGCGATGCTTTCAGGTCCTTCATAAAGAATCTGGTTTTCCAGTAATTCAAGATAGAAATCAGCAACTTCGTCATCGTTTGCAAACTTGCAAGCCTTTGGTGCTCTGTAAGCATAAGGTCCGTCATACTTAACATAGCCAGGACCACCCGGTTCGTTGAAGAAGTGTCTTGGTTCTCCTGTCAGCATGCCTGCACCTGCGGATGAACCGTGATAGCATCTGTACATTGAGAAAATCTTCTGCTTCTTTGTATACTGTCTTGCAATCTTGATTGCGTTTTCATTGGATTCTGCACCTGCATTAGTGAAGAATACCTTTGCATTCTTAAGTCCGGAAGCATTAACTACAGCTTCAGCTGCATCAGCTCTGCATTCAAGAGCAAAAGCAGGTCCGATGAAAGGAACCTTTTCTGCCTGAGCCTTAATAGCATCGATGATTGCCTGGTTGTGATGCCCGAGATTTGAGTTAACAAGCTGTGAAGACATATCAGTAAACTGCTTTCCGTCTTCATCCCAGAAGTGAATTCCTTCAGCCTTGGTTACAACGATTGGGCTGATCTTAGCCTGTGCGCTCCATGAATGGAGGTTGTATTTTCTATCTTTATCTTTAATAGCTGACATTTTTAATCTCCTTTTCGTTTTTAATAATAATAAAAACATAATGAGGGGGCAGGGCTGCTGCCCCCGAAATTTTTTTGCCGTAAGCGAAATGATATTTCCGAATCATCCGCCGATTAAATCAATTGCCAATTAAGCGTTAACCTTTGCAACAACCTTAGCGTCAAAGAGGTCTTCATCCTTAGGCTGGAATGAAGGAATTGGTCTTGAAACATATGTGAAGTTGAGAAGATCCTTCCAAGTAGCGTTGTGGGAAATTGAGTTGTGTCCCCAAGTTCCGCAACCAAGAGTCATGGAGATAGGGAATCCGCAAGTCCATGAACCGGAGTTTGTAAGTGACTGTGGCTGGTTTACGCAAACCTTTGTTACAGGAATTCTTTCGCCAAGAGCAGTTACTCTTTCCTTAATGGAAGTGTGGATACCGCAGCTGTGGCCCTTACCCTGGTAGTTAAGGATGTTCATCATCTTCTGAACGCCGTCTTCAAAGTCCTTGCACTTTCTTACGCCGGAGATAGGTGAAAGCTTTTCGCCTGTGAATGGGAATTCGTTGCCGTATCCTCCGTTTTCTTCTACCATGATCATCTTTGTGCCTTCAGGAACCTTAACGCCTGCCTGTTCTGCAATGTAAGCAGCCGGCTGAGCTACGATAGCTCTGTTGAGGTCATGGTTTGCAGGTGATGCAGGCCACAGAGTCTTGAGCATCTTAGCCTTATCTTCTGTGTTTTCCTTGATAAGGTATCCGCCGGCCTTAGCCATAGCTTCCATGAACTTGTCATAGCAGTCTTCAAATACGATAATGTTGTTTTCAGTTGAGCAGGAAGTTGCGTTATCAAATGTCTTTGATCTAACGATCATTTCAGCAACCTTGTCAAGATCGGTTGTTCCGTCGATCATGGATACAACGTTACCTGTTCCAACGCCGATAGCAGGGTTTCCGGAGGAGTATGCCTGTCTAACCATTGGAGTTCCGCCTGTAGCCAGGATGAAATCTACCTGCTTCATAAGAGCCTGTGAAGTTTCTACAGATACATATTCAGGTTCAATTGCCTGTACCAGATCTGCAGGAGCGTCGAACTTAACCAGTACTTCTCTGATTGCGTTTGTTATTTCAAGGTTAACCTTTCTTGCCTTTGGATGTGGTGCAAGGATGATAGCGTTTCTTGTCTTAAGAGCCATAATGGACTTAACAACAGGAGTAGCTTCGCCGTTAGTTACAGGGATAATAGCGCCGATAACGCCAATGGACTTAGCATACTTTTCCATTCCCATCTTTTCGTCTACGTCACAAAGACCAACGGACTTGCCGTTCTTCATCTGGAAGTAAGCGCCCTTAATCTTTCCGTACATCTTAGCCTGCTTGTCTTTTGCAACACCCATGTGGGATTCAGCAACAAGCATTTCACCAAACTTAAGAGCTACTTCCGGCTTTGTCAGCGCGTATGCAACTGCACAAGTCAGTTCATCAACCTTTTCCTGAGTAAAGCCTTCTGCGATTTCCTGGGCAGCCTTTGCCTTTTTTACTAAGCTTGCTACATATTCTTCACTATTCATTGCCATTTTTTAATCCTCCTTAGATTTAATTAGAAACAATTATTTGTCTTTCGTTGTGATTTTCTCACACAACAATATAAAATGCAATACCCGTGCCAACTTTTTTGTTTTGTTTGTTTTTTTTATTAATTTCCTTATTTTTTCATTTGGTAATCTTAGGAAACTTGGATTTTCAACGTCTGTACTAGTTACATGTAATTAAATGTAAATTTTTGTTTCTTTTTGGTCGGGCGATGGTAGTTTTTTTAACAATAAAAAGCGATACATCTTTGTATCGCTTTCTTTGTGAAAGGCTTGACACCCTCTATTTGCATTGATTTTACAACATTTTTTATTTCTGATGCATTTTTGTATCGGTGATTCATTTTCGCATCATTTTTTCTTTTTTTTAGATTGTACCTATTTGCATACAATATCCTCGTATATTTTTTGGCATTCCTTTTTTCGGTTTTGTTCTTATTTGTGAACATTGTGCAAATTAGTACGGAGTTAGCGCAAGCTTATTCGTTTTTTATGCCCGGAATTATAAAAGTTTCTTAAAATATGTATTCACAATTTTTTCAATAATTCAAACAAAATGCACATTTTCCTGATTTGGCGATTTTATTCTGACTATAAATTTCACAAACGGATTTTAAGCAAAACCGCTGCTTTTCACTGCGTCGTCCGTACGCCGTTATCCGGTTTGATCTGACGGCCTCATCCGCCTTTTCCTTCTTCCGGTCGGAGGCTGACTTGAGCTGACGGCCTCATCCGCCTATTTCGTCTTCCGATCGGAGGCTGATTTGTTAAGCCTGAAAGGACCTCCTGTTTACCTGTCACCGCTTTTAAGTCCGTATCTTTGCAGTTTTCTTACAACAGTCGGCTGGCTGACTTCCAGCATCTTCGCCATCGCACGCGTGGAGCTGCATTTTTTCAGCGCCTTCTCGAGAAATTCCCTTTCGGATTTTTCAAGGAATTCACTGAGTGTCATATCCTCGGTTGTTTTTTTCTGCTCCCTGCTGACGTCATGAATATATGAAGGAAGATTCTCCGATGTTATATCTTCGCCGCGTGTCGTAATTACAAGACGCTCTATGATATTCTGAAGCTCCCGGATGTTGCCCGGCCAGTTATATTTCAGCAGCACGGCCATCGCTGTCGGATCAATTCTTTTATGATCGTTGAGCTTTGCATTGTAACGTTCAAGTGAAAGCTGTATAAGCGGAACTATATCCTCTGCCCTCTCCCGCAGCGGCGGTACGTTAATCGGCACAACGTTCAGTCTGTAATAAAGGTCTTCTCTGAACTTACCCTCCTGTACAAGATTGTGAAGCTCCTTGTTAGTCGCGGAAATTATGCGGACATTAATCGGAATACTTTTAACGCCGCCTACTCTTTTAATTTCTCTCTCCTGAATAACCTGAAGAAGTGTAACCTGCAGATTGAGCGGTAATTCCGATATTTCATCAAGAAAAATAGTTCCGTTCTGCGCTTCTTCAAAAAGGCCCTTCTTGCCTTCAGCCCTTGAACCCGTAAACGCTCCGCTCTCATAACCAAACAGTTCGGATTCTATCAAACTTTCGGGTATCGCACCGCAGTTAACCTTGATGAACGGAAAATCTTTCCTGTTACCGTTCTCATGCAGCAGTTCAGCTATAACTCCCTTTCCGACGCCTGATTCACCGGTAATAAGAACCGTTGAATCAAGGTTTGCTAGCCTTTTTGTAAGCTGCATGACATTGAACATCTGCTGACTGTTTGCAACAATCCCCTTGTAAGAAAATTTTTCCGCGTCCTTCAGATCCTTAAGAGCACTTTCAACCGCCTCAAATCTGTTCTGAAGAGTCGAAAGTTCTGTAATATCTCTTGAAGTAGTAACCACCTTGCTGATTTGCCCGTTATCGTCAAGGATAGGGGTACCTGTCGAAAGGATCCTTTTTCCGTCCTTGTTTTCATGTACAATGGTAACTTCCTTCTTTTGCTCAAAAACCATCGAAGCTACCGACGGTGCGAAAATCCCCTTCTTCTCAAGTTCTGAAATATGATGTCCGCTTATATCGTTAAGAGAGATTTTAAAAAGCTCTTCGCATGCCTTGTTGCACCATAGTGAAATACCGTCTTTGTCGTCTATAAAAACAGCATCACTTATGCTGTCGAGAATATGTATAAGTTCTTCTGCAGTTACAGAACGAAGTATCTTTTTCATAAACAAAATCCTTTCGGCAGTCACAGGCGTAAACCCGGCATCCCCCGGCAATGAGTGCTGCCTTGTAATTTCCGGGCACCGCCATGGCAATAAAATCCTAACATCTCATTTTAACACGAAAGAGCCCCTTTGCGGAGCTCTTTCGTTTAATAGAAGTAATTAATTACCTTTTGTTATTCTACAGGCTGAGTGCCTTCACTGTACGTTCAAGTAAAAGTCCGAACTGGCCTCTTGTGAGTTCACCTGTCGGATTGAGAGTGCCGTCATCCATTCCCTGGATGATGCCCTTCTCAATTGCCCAGCAGAATGTATCCACATATTCTTCAGGAATGCTTGCAGCGTCTTTGAACTTCGCAAGAACCTCGCGGTTTGGCTTTACTGCAGCTTCACCCTTGTTAGCTTTGTATGCATCATGGAGCATTGAAAGTGTGGTCATGCGGTCGCACTTTTCCTTTGTCCCAAACTTTGCAACTGCATTATTCCAGCTTTCAGCCTTGTCTGCGCCGCCCAGTCTATCTATAACAGCCTGAACCTGAGCCTTGCCAAGAGTCATATTCTGACCGAAGTTGCCGTTGCCCACGCCTTCCATTAGGCCTCTTGATCCTGCAAAGTCTGCGCCTTCTTTGTACCATGCGCCGTCCTTGACATCGTTAAATGTAACCTTGTTGTCCACTGCAACGTAGTTTCCTGCCTCAAGGTTTGCAACAAGACCTTTGCCGTCCTCAGAAACAACGCTGGTCGGAACCGGTGTCATGGTGCCGTCTTCGTTTACCTTCATCAGGACTGTTGTATCTGTTGCTGCAGTTACAGGAACAGAAACTTCCGCCTTTTTGGTGCCTTCAGGGAAGGATACCTTGATGGCAGTAGCCTTGGTAGCGTCTTTCTCAGGCTTTACCTCAGGAACAGGAAGCGCAATCGGCTTGTTTTCAGCTGCGGCCTGCTTTGCAGCATCCTCTGAAATCTTTACATCTGCTGCCTGCTTGCCGTTTGAATCTGTAGTGATAACAGCAGTGTTACCTGCTGCGTCCTTCTTTTCTTCAGTCTTTACTATTTCTGCAGATTTATCGGTCGGAACTGCATTTGCCGGTATATCCGAAACTGCTCCACCGCCACCGCCGCCGGAGTGTCCGCCTCCGGAGTGTCCGCTACCGCCGCCTGAGCTGCTTTGAACCTGAAAGACCGCTGTCCCGCTATTGCATAAGCCAATATATTTTTGACCCTTTTTGCCACCGGCCTCGCCAGAAGCATCATAATAATCTAAAAAGGAGATATTTTTGCCCGCATAAGAGCTTAACTGCTTGTAAAGACCAGCACTGAATGGTTCTCCAAATACGCGGAAATTCATGTCCGGTGACATTACAGCAAGGGTAGCTACCTGGGGAAGAGTCTTTAAGTCTGCATAAAGTTTTGAACTGTCTTTAATTTCAAGCTTAAGATCACTGCTATCGGAACCAAGATTCATTGGCCCGTTAAAGTGTACAGAGCTTCCGGTTGCCAAAGTCAGGGATTTCAAATGGCCTTGATCACCGGTAACACAGTCAATAGCACCGCTGACATTCTCAAATACCACATTATCAGCAATTATACTCTTTAAATCAATGGTGCCGTTTTTTATAACCAGTGTAGCCTCACCGTTTACCCAGATATCTTTAGTGCTGCCCAGCCTGTGCCCATTTAAATCAAGGATTACTTGACCGGACTGCGGGGATTCTATTTTTGTATTTTTTCCATAATAGATATCTTCACTGAGAGAAAGGACTTTGTTTCCTTCAGTATCCGAAGTAATATCATCATTTATACTTTTCAACTGAATTTCTTCAAGTGAAGCAGGGGTGCTACCGGTTTCACCTTCAAAGAATTTTCCGCATTTTGTGCAAATCCTGTAAGTGCCGTCATTAGTTGCAAGCTTTTTCGCGTCATGCTCTTCTTTCACAATCGGAATAAAAGCACAGTCATCGCAGATAGGAAGATCTTCATTATTCCATTTAAACTTGAAGTTGCCGTCTAGCTCATAACCAAATCTGGCAGCTGAGACTGCCGGCATAAAATACACTTTCCCGGAATCGCTTAATGAATAATCTCCTTCGCCATCAATTGCTGTACTTGTTAAAGTACTCCAGGCAATTGCATTGCCATTTTTCTGCGCCGTATAGTATGTATAAATGCCGTCCTCTACTCCATTTGAAAGCAGGACGAGGCTTCCTTCATCATTTATCCGGCAACTACCGGAATATCGAGTGCAAAGTTCTTTATAGTTTTCACCTTCGCAGGCAACTACCGGCTTTACTTCCATGGAGCCGGTTACCTTTTTCATAGGAAGATAGCCATAAAGAGTGATATCTTCCGTTATCTCCGTATCCATGTTGAATGCTTTTTTGTGAGCCTCATCTTCATACCATATAACACCAGGGAACACGGCTTGGAGATATTCAGCATCGATTTTCTCTCCCAGAGGGCAATATGTTCTCAACGGTCCCTGATGAAAGCCTACATTACAGTTTAATGTAATTGTTTTGTAAGTAGCAGCTTCTGTTTCAATATCTATGGCAGCAGATGTAGCACCGTCAGGAAGATCTCCTACGCATACAATAAATTCCTGGGAGACACCGCTACCTTCGCTATCTTCGACATCGAAAAAGTATTGCTTACCGAAATTTGAAAGTTCCCTGTCACCTATCTTAACCGATTTAATCTGTTTCCCGGGCTTTACGACTGCATTAATTTTAACAAGATTAAAATCTCCTGCCGGAAAGCCTGTGTTAATTGCTACATCAGTGCTTCCTGCCGAATGATTATAGCTATGAGCAGATATAAATTTAATGTCCTTAATATCATCCTCATTAAAATGATTCAGCTTTAACGTAACACCGCTTTTAAAAATATAGTCTTTGTCATTTGGCAGTTTTTGGTAATCATAACCCTCACCATCAAGAGACATAATAAAGGCTGTTACGCCATAAAATCCACCGTCATGCCCTTCATCATCAGCTGCAAAATTGGAAACCACACCGCTTGATGTAGTGGCATTTACATGTACAATATCGCGGGTTGAATAATAAAGATCTTTAACCTTCGATACGTCTGTTCCGGCCGCTATCTTAAGTTCTCCGCCTTTAAGTTCAACCTTTTTTGCTTCCAGGGAGCCTGATATAACAGCTTTTCCTCCGAAAAGCTGTACTGTTCCGTCCGGAACGCTGACTTGTCCAAGATTTACAGTCCCTGCGGAAAGCTTAAGACCGATATCTTGAGAATCGGATTTGATTTTTTCGATATTGAAGCTCATATGCCCCATATCCCCAGAATTCATATCAAACTCCACTTTTCCCCCAGCCGAAACCTCTTTGCAGTTTAGCGTGGATTTCACGTTATAATCGCTGGATAGGGTAATATTCCCGGTTGCAGAAATAGAATCTGCATTTACTGTTATATTGTTGTTAGTGAAGCATAAACGAACCGCATTATTTACCTTTTTTACATTTAAAACACAGTCATCATTATCGGTTTTTGTTAAATAAATGTTCCCAATGCACCCTTCGTCAATTTCAATTGCACCGATTGTGCAGCTGCTCCCCAACCAGATAGTAATGTGCTTTTTCTCAGCCGACGGGACAGCTACCTTAAATACTAAATTAGAATCGTCTATATTCTTTAAATTGAGAACATAGTTGCCGTTATCATGATGTTCGAAAGAAGCCTGATCCGTGGTTAAACCCGCGCCGGTAATATTACCGTTTGATGCAGTAACATCATCACTTAAAACTATCTCATTTACATCTTCCTGGGCATAAGCTGCATCCGCGAGTCCCGGCATATAAGCAAACAGGACCGCAAAGATCATAATAAAGCTTATGAACCTGCTTTTGCTTTCTAAAAAGCCTGTCATTTTTTGTACCTCCACTTTTATTATAATTATTTCTCAGACACTGTATAAACGCCACGGCTGCATCTTCTAAACACACGTGGTTTACATAAGTCTCATTTTGAATGATACCGTTGTTTATTTTAAAACTTTTGTGAATATTAAGCAATACTTCTGTGCCAAATGGACAGTTTCTGGGACAAGTGGCAAAGAATGTGCAAAGGCTGTACCATATATTCCCAAAAAAAAGGTTCCTCAAACCGAGGAACCTAAATTGGTTATTTTCAATATCACTATTTTTCCAAAGCTTTCTTTGCAGTGTCACAAAGAGTTGTGAAACCTGCCGCATCATAAATTGCCATTTCAGAAAGCATCTTTCTGTTTATTTCAATTCCTGACTTGTTCAGACCGTTGATAAGTCTTGAATAAGACATTCCGTTCATTCTTGCTGCAGCATTGATTCTGGCAATCCAGAGTCTTCTGTAATCTCTCTTCTTTGCTTTTCTTCCTGCATATGCAGAACGAAGCGATCTCATAACTGCAGGGTTAGCTGCCTTAAAGATCTTGCTCTTTGAACCATAGAAGCCTTTTGCCAGCTTCAGGATTTTCTTATGTCTCTTATGTGCATTTACACCTTTTTTTACTCTTGCCATTTTCTATACCTCCTATACTATTTGCTCATCGATCTAAGCATTCTCTTCAGATCTGCACTTGTAAGCGTAGTAGCCTTTCTCAGGCCTCTCTTTCTCTTTGTGCTCTTCTTAGTCAGGATATGGCTCTTATATGCCTTATTTCTCTTAACTTTTCCGGAACCGGTTAACTTAAATCTTTTGCATGCGCCTCTGTGAGACTTCATCTTATTTTTTGCCATGATAACATCCTCCTATGTTAATTTGTTTTATGACATGCATTGAGCCGGCCGATGCCCCGACCGCTCCACACTTTTTATTTGTCTTTGTCAAGCTTCGGTGCAACAACCATAATCAGACTTCTGCCTTCAAACTCGGGTTTCTTTTCCACCGTACCGACTTCTGCCACAACCTGTGCAAAGGTTTTCATAACATCAAGTCCTTTGTTTGCATAATCACGTTCTCTTCCCCTGAAACGCAGACTGACCTTAACCTTGTCGCCTTCCTTCAGGAACTTGATGGCAGTATTTGCTTTGACTGTTATATCATGTTCCTCAATAAAAGTACTTAGCCTTATTTCCTTGACTTGCATGGTCTTCTGCTTTTTCTTTGCTTCCTTTTCACGCTTTTGAAGCTCATAACGATACTTTCCGTAATCAAGAATCTTGCAAACCGGCGGCTTCGCATTTGGAGCGATATTTACCAAATCAAGTTTTTTCTCATTTGCCAGTTCAAGAGCAGCCTCAAGACTCATAATTCCAAGCTGTGTTCCGTCGCTGTCAATAACTCTGAGTTCCTTGTCGCGAATTTCCTCGTTGATCAGATTTTCTTTGCTAATTGCCCTGCACCTCCTTAAAAAAAATAAGCGGATAAGAAATATCCGCTCTAAACACAATTCAAAAGCAATTGTGAAAATTACCATATCAACCCGCCGAAACATATCGGACAAGGTGAGAAGCGGATAACTTCTTCTTCAACACTAGATGATGATACCATTGTGCCGTGCAATTGTCAAGCAGTTTCTTAATTACCCCCGGCTGAATTTCTTCATTATCCGGGGCCGGATTTTCTTAATTACACCGTGCAGCATTTTCCGGTCTCCACAAGCAGGATTTTCTAATATCGGCATCGCGGGTTACAATTACAATATGATATAATAATGTAGAATTTTGCGGAAGCACGCCGATGTACCTTCACGGCTTTGGGAAAGGAAAAAATATGAACACTACTGCATATAAAATAGCATCACTTGTTTCAGCCGCCGGCGGCAGAGTATATTTTGTCGGCGGTTATGTGCGTGACATACTGCTTGGAATTGAAAACAAAGATATTGATATAGAGGTCCACGGAATCGCACCGGAAGTTCTTCCCGAAATCCTGAAGGAAGTCGGAAAGCCCGTTTCCATAGGAAAAAGCTTTGGCATATACTCTCTTGAAGGTACCGGAATCGACATTGCAATGCCGAGAAAAGAAAAAAACACCGGCAGGGGGCATAAAGCCTTTGAAATATTTATCAACCCCTTTATAGGAACCCTTGAAGCCGCCCGCCGGAGAGATTTCACGATTAATTCCATGATGCAGGACGTACTTACCGGAGAAATAATCGACCATTTCAACGGCCACTCAGATCTCGAAAAGGGGATTATCAGACATGTCGATGATTCATCATTTTGTGAGGATCCACTGCGCGTTCTGCGTGCCGCACAATTTGCTTCAAGATTTAAATTCGAAATAGCCGAAGACACAAAAGAACTTTGCCGTCTTATAGATCTTTCGGAGCTGTCAAAGGAGCGCGTCGAAGGTGAGCTGAAAAAAGCCCTTCTAAAAGGGAAAAAGCCTTCTCTTTTCTTTGATATACTTAGAAATACAAATCAGCTTGCCGATTGGTTTCCCGAAGTCAGGCAGCTTGCCGGCATTGAACAGAATCCCCTCTTTCACCCGGAAGGAGACGTGTACATGCATACGATGCAGGTTCTTGACCGGGCTTGCGGATTCCGCAGCAACGTAAAAGTACCTTACTCTTTCATGCTGTTTGCACTCACCCACGACTTCGGCAAAATTACAACGACGGAAGTGATTAACGGGGCTATTCATGCTTACTCACACGAGACAGCCGGTGTTTCAATTGCCGAAAAATTTCTCAAAAGAATCACCTGCGAAAAAGCGGTGCTCGCTTACGTCAGAAATATGATACCTCTTCATATGCGGCCAAACATGATAGCATTTTCAAAATCACCGGTAAAAAAAAGCAACCATATGTTTGACCTGGCCTGTGCTCCGGCGGATCTTGTCTACTTTTCAATGTGCGACAGACCGGTTTTTGCAGGCGATACAAAGTTTGAAGGTGACAGCGAATTTCTGTTCGAACGGCTTCGTATTTTTGAAGAAACCATGTCACGCCCATTTGTAAGCGGTTCAGACCTTATAGCCGCCGGCCTTAACCCCGGCCCGCTTTTTTCGAAAGCGCTTGCATATTCTCATAAGCTGCGCCTTGCGGGCATCGAAAAAGAAGATGCACTGAAGCAGACACTCGCTTTTGCCCGAAAAATCAAATAAAAATCCGGCAAATGCACCTCGGTATATGTACTTGCCTTAGCGTTCTATCCGCTAAAATCAGCACAGCATTACGTTCGGTAATTTGCCGGTCTTTTTTCTGTATTCGTTTTTTATTGCCTGTCTGAGCCTGCATTCATATATACAGAAGTTGCAGTCGCAGCAAGTTTGCCTGTTTCTTCTATAACGGCTTCACAGAAGAACTGTGAAATTCTGCGTCCGCAGGCAGTTGCTCTTGTCTTTACAAGAAGATGCTGCCCTTCTTTTGCGGGACGTATGAACTTGACTTCAATTCCGACAGTCGGCGTAAAATTGCTCTGTGCCGCAAATCTTGCAATAACTGCCATCGCCAGATCAAAAGCAGTACAGTACATGCCCCCGTGAAGCACGCCCACACGATTTACCTGCCACGGAAGAACAGGAAAACGCATTACCGTCGACATTTCTTCATAATTACAGCTGACATATTCACACTGCATCATTCCGTTTATAATATTCTTCTGGTCGACATTTAATTCCCTCATGGTCACTTCCATGTGCTCTTCCATTCGCTTTTGACCTTCAGAAGCAGTCCCCGCGGCTTTCTCTGTAATGCCCTCAGGCGTTCTCACATCCTGCTTTTCCTCCTGCCGTGTCATATCCTTTGATTCATCGTTGCGCATTAAAAATGTTCCTCTCTTCGCCTTGTGTTTTCGTTTCGGACGCCATATATTCAGATTCTCTTTCAAGTTTTTCAAGAATGGCATCCCTGTTTCTGACTGCCTGCAGCATTTCGTCAATAATCTTCGGATTTATCTGCTGACCTTCGAATTCAGGTCTTGCAATATAATATCCCTGGAGGAAATCAACGCCCAATGCAACTACAGCTTCAAGCTCGGCCTTTGTCTCGACACCCTCTGCAAGAACATATATATTCCTTTCCTTTGCATATGCCATTATAGCCTGTATAAGTCTGCGTTTGTTAAAATCTTTATCAACGCCGCGCACAAACGAAATGTCAAGCTTTATAATGTCCGGAATTATGAAAGTCATTGCCGACTCTCTGTTGTAGCCTGTCCCGTAATCATCAAGTGCGAGCATGCTTCCCCATCTTCTGACAATTTCAAGCTTCTTGTTGAGAACTTCCTCCTTGTTGCGCTCATCCTCCGTAAGTTCAAGAACCATCTTAGGAAGCAGGTCCTTGTATTCACTTTCAAGCTTGCTTAAAAGCATAGGACTTACAATCTGATTTCCTATGGAATTGATAAAAATACGCTCATTATCATGAACAGACCCTGCGGCAAGAAGCGACTTGAATGTCGAAAATGCGCCCTGCACCGTCATCTCTTCTATTACATGAAGCTTTGCCTGTACCGCCGCGATTCTCAACACCTCAGAAGGCGAATTAAATTCCGAAATCATCGGCCTCATAAGCATCTCATATCCGAAAATACTTCCGTCCTTTGTCGAAATAATCGGCTGCAGAGCATAACGGACCTGATTCTGTTCAATCAGTCTGTTCAATGCCTCATAACCGTTGAGAAGTATCGCGTTATTCTCGTATTTTTCAAGACTGAATTCGCCGATATTTCCCTTTACCGTATGCTTGATATTGTACATCGCAAAATCCGCATACTGAACAAGCTGTTCAAAATCCTCCGAATCGTCAGGGTACCATGCAATTCCGGCAGAAGCACGAAGCTTGTATTCTTCCCCGTTTGGAAGAAGAATATATTCCTGATTGATGGTTTTCCAAATCTTCGAAATGATTCTTCTGATTTCTTCACGTGTTTCATAGCCGTAAATCAGCGCATAAAATTCGTCTCCCGAACGCCTGCCTACCAGTGCTCTGTAGCTTAACAGCTGTCTGAGGCAATTGGCTATCGCCTGAATATACTTGTCTCCGCAATCATGCCCATATCTGTCGTTTACATATTTAAGGTTGTCAAGATCGAGCATAATAACTGCGGCACACTTAATCTCGTGCAGCTGTTTCCTTGCTATCTCCTTCATTGCCCTGCTGAAAGCAAATCGGTTGTAAAGATTTGTGAGAACGTCGTAATCACGCTGGTACTCTATCTTGATTTTTTCGTTTATTTCATTTGTAACATCAAGAATGGCGCCGAGTGTTCTGTCGCCTTCCTGGAGGCTCTTGATACGAACCCACCGCATTTCGTTTCCGATTCCGTTAACCTGATATACGCCCTGTTCAACGGAGTGAACATTTTTCAGTACCTTGCGGAAACGTTCCCTGAACTCCTTCATCCCGATATAAGGAGAATCCGGATTCCATCCTTCCCAGCCCAGAACATCAAAAAGACTTTCGCTGCAAAATACCTGCTGCTCTGTATTTTTGAATTCATATACTCCGAGAGGAATCTCTGTCATCGTAATGATTTTTGATATTCTCGAGGCAGACTCTTCCACAGAATGGCTCAGACTTTCGATAGACTCGCTGAGCTGATCGATTTCTTCCATATTGACACGCCTGAGATTGATAGGTTTGTGCGGATCGCTGTTTCTCAGCTCTTTCAGCAGATTTTCGATAGGTCTTGTAATACCGAGCGCCACAAAAAGAGCTACAATAATGCTGACTACAAGCAACATAACCGTAATAATAAGCAGAATCGCCTGAATATTGTACAACGGTGAAAGAAGAGTCTTTTGAGGCACTATACCGATGACTGCCCATCTGTCACCGGCGAAATGGGAATCCCTGCCATACAGATTCAAAAGCTGTACACTTGCAAGGATATTGCTGTTTGCCTGATTTTGCATAAATACAAGTCTGTTGTCGTAATTTTTTTCCACACTGATAGTTTCATCTATGCCAAAATATTTTTCAAAATCAGGTCCCTGTGAGGCAATAACCTTGTAATGCTTTTCCTTACCGTCGGTAAGCGCAAGAGCATAGCAGCCTTTCATGCCTTTTGCAAGTTCTTCAAAATGCAGATATCTTTTAATATAGTCAACAGTAACATCTATACCAAGCACTCCAAAAGGCGTACCGTATTCATCAATCAGCGGAACCGAATAAGTTATGCTCCTGATTCCGTCCTTTGAATTCAAAAGAAAGTTGTGGCTCCAGTAACCGTAATCAGCGGAATCATTTCCTTGCTTTTTCATGTTTTTCGCAAGGTTGAACGGCTTGAAAAAATAGTCGGAGCTGCTGTCGAGTTTGAAAGTCGCAGCCCAGTTGGAATCAAAAGAAAGCCCGAGTTCGCGCGAAATGTCGGGAAGACCTCTTTCCAGATAAACATCTCCGTTATCACCGGCATAATTCGACGGCTCCATATCGCGGAGAAATACGCCTGCATATGTCGAATCATCACCGCTTATGCCATCACCGTTCAAAATCATAAATACGCCTGTTGTACCGTTCTTCCTGAGGATGTTGAGCAGATGCGAAGACGCTGCCGAAAGAATCTCGGCATTGAGATCGGCATCTTTGGAAATATCCGAAATCGAACGGCCTTTCTGATTCAGTACAGTTTTCACAGCATCAAGAATAACCGGATATGCTTCTCTGAAATTTGACCACATACCGGTCATATCCGTCTCAAGGTATTTCATTCTTCCCTCGGATTTTTCGCAGAAAACTTCTATCGAGTCAGAACTGATATCAGAGAAAACACCTCCGAAGCCAAAGCCTGCAACATACAGTATCGGCTGAAGCACTATGACAATAAAAACCGGAATCAGAATTCGCATCATTATCGTTTTTCTTTTAAATAAATTTGCTAAGATTTTCAATACTGCTCCCCTGTCCGTCCGTCGCTGCGGTCAGACAAATAATAAAACATAAAACACTAAATGCAATTTAAAACGGTAAAATCGGGTGTATAGGTCCCGGCACTGCCTGCCTTTAAATCCCCAAAGCAGTAGCAGATTAGCGTCAGATATTTATTTTAAATCGGTTTTGATTCCCAGGCCGGCAAAAGCCGAAAGAAATTCCTTCACCCAGCTTTCAAAATTCTCGTTTGTCTCATATGCCTTTGCGACAACACTTCTGTCCGACCCTGCCGAAGCGCTTCTGATGCTCTCCGCATCGGCACGGGCTTTGTTGATAAGCGAAGCATCAAGAATTTTTCTTGCCGCACTTCCTTCTTCAAAAGGCTTGCTTACAAAATAGTCATACGAACCAAGCATACGAAGCCCCACATCAACAGCTTTGACTTCTGCTTCACTTGCAGGATCTTCCATAGCTTTCCTCTGCTGATTTGCCACTCTTTTGAGGAAGTCCTCGTCTGAAGCTTCCTTTGTAACAGGCATATAACCTGAATATGCCGTGAATTTTATGTTCTGCTCAGGTGAAGTAAACCACTTTATAAATGCAATAGAAGCCAGCTGCTGCTTCCTGCTTTTTCCCTGCTTTGAAACGGCAAGCCCTGCACCCTGCTGCACCGCAAGATTTGATTTGCCTTCAAAATTAGGAACAGGAAGAACTTCGGCCTTTATTTTTACCAATGTGCCGTCGGAATTTGTAACACTTTCCGGGAAATAACTTGCAGCGGATGATGAACCCACAAAAGCGATAATATCACCCGTCATCAAATCATCACTTCTGAATTTTCCGTACTGACCATACCAGCCTTCGACCATCGGTACATAAAAACAATCCCATAGTTTTCTGAGAGCGGCTTTATCCGCATGAATCTCCGGAACACCGTTATTCACTTCGAAAAAATCACCGCACAGCTGACTGTAACCAACCAGCAGATAATTTGAATGTGAATCCCTTCCGAAAAACGACTTCCCATCGCCCGGCTGAGACGTCTTTGAGTCTGTCCATTCGTAATACCGCTTTGCGGTTTCAACAATACCTTCCCACGTATCGAGCTTTTTAATGTCGGCACCTGTGGCCTGTGAAAACTCATCCCATGCCGTCTTGTTTATGAAAAGTTCTTCCGTTGATTTTGCGACCGGAATAAGCATCAACTCATCACTGCCGTTGAAAAATCCTTCCTTCAGATATGCCGGAACAAATTCATCAAGCTCCGAACTGCTGAAAAAGTCACGATAATTTACAATAACATCATCTTTGTACAGCTTATATGCAGCTTCAGGATATGCTGCAAAGATTTCCGGAAGATCTTCGGCTCCCGGATTAGCTGAAGCAGCTGCAAATACCTTTTCGGAAAGCTCTGAAATTGTTCCCTTGCACTTTGCTTCAACAATAATGCCCTTTTTTGCGCCTTCTGTTGCATTAAAATCATTTACCAGCTGATTGAAGTACAGCTGCTGAGCCCCGCTGTAATAATGCCATATTGTAATCTTGACAGGGTCCGCCTTGCTCAGGCTTTCTTCCGAACATCCGCAAAACAACAACATGCAAAAAACAAGCACAAAAAATAATGCTCCCAATCCTTTTCTTTTCATTTAATAATACCCCTTAATGTCTACTCATTTATAAACATACTTGTTTAATTTTATCATAATTACATAGCTATTTCAATATTGCTCTTTCCCTGCCGCCGCCCATTCCGTTTCCCTTCAGCCGCCCATTCCGTTTCCCTTCAGCCGCCCATTTTGTTTCCCTGCCGCCGCCCATTTCAAAGAGCTTCAGCCTTTTCGTCCTGAGTTCTCCCTTCCGGAGCGCAGCCGCAAAACGAAAAAACCTTTCACGACGGCTTTTCACCACGTGAAAGGTTAACGGATTTACTATCTTCTAAATAACATCGAGTTGCTCATCCCCCGACCGGCAGCTCTTTCAGCTTTTATCCCCCGATTCAAGCTGTGTTATCAGGATACCAGCATAAGTCCCTTGTTGTATTCGTCCATGACTGCCTCTGCATCCAATGCCTCATCATTCTCTCTGATGTAAAGAATGATATCCTTTGCAAGTTGTTCTTCTGTTTTTCCTTCCGCTTTTCCCTGTGCAATAAAAGCTGCTTTGATTTCAGCATACAGCATCAATAATGTTCTTGTCATCATTTTCTTTACCTCCTTTTCCAAATTGTTTACCCTTTTGAAATATAACATCCTTTCACGGATTTCCTTTGGCGACATGTCTGCCCGCTCCCTGAAACCCTCTTCTTTGGATTTTTCTAATTATAGCACAGGTAAAGCGAAAGTTTTTTTAGATTTTATTAAAGAAAATTGCAGTTCGATGCCAAAAAATCGGTTTTTTTCTCCAATTTTCCCAAATTTTATGGCAAAAAGAGACGAAATCCGCGGCTTCGATTTTCGAATCCGCGGATTTCATTAAGACAAATAATCTAATTGTTTTTATTATTTGCTGAGATATTCATGCATGCTTGCAGCGGCAGTCTTGCCTGCTCCCATTGCCAGAATAACTGTAGCAGCTCCTGTTACAGCATCTCCGCCTGCAAATACGCCGGCACGGTTTGTTGCACCGTGTTCATCAGTGCCGATTCCGCCCTTCTTGTTTGCTTCGAGATTTTCTGTAGTATCCAGGATCAGCTTGTTCAGCTTTGTACCGATGGACATGATAACCGCATCAACAGGAAGAACGAATTCTGAACCCTTGATTTCAACAGGTTTTCTTCTTCCGGAAGCATCAGCTTCACCAAGTTCCATCTTGATACACTTGATACCTGTTACACGAGCATTTTCGTCTCCTTCAATGGCGATAGGATTGTTGAGCAGCATGAACTCAATACCTTCTTCCATTGCGTGATGGATTTCTTCTCTACGAGCAGGGATTTCTTCCATGGAACGACGATAAATGATGTAAACATTTTCTGCTCCCATACGCTTAGCACAACGAGCAGCGTCCATAGCAACGTTTCCGCCGCCCACTACTGCTATGTTCTTTGCATATCCTACAGGAGTATCATATTCGTCCTTGTAAGCCTTCATGAGGTTAATTCTTGTAAGGTATTCGTTTGCGGAATATACGCCAAGCAGATTTTCGCCAGGGATATTCATGAATGAAGGAAGTCCTGCACCTGTTCCTACGAATACAGCTTCATAACCTTCCTTGAGAAGTTCGTCTGTAGTGATGGAACGTCCAACAACTACGTTTGTGATGAACTTAACGCCCTTAGCCTTGAGCTTGGAAACTTCTGCAGCAACGATATCCTTTGGAAGTCTGAATTCAGGAATACCATAAGCAAGTACTCCGCCTTCCTTGTGAAGACTTTCAAATACAGTTACATCGTATCCGAGACCGATCAGGTCGCCTGCGCATGCAAGACCTGCAGGGCCTGAACCAACAACTGCAACTTTGTGTCCGTTTGGAGCAACGTCAACAGTTTCTTCTTCAGTGCTGTGAGCTCTGTGATAGTCAGCAACGAATCTTTCGAGTCTTCCGATACCTACAGATTCACCCTTCTTTGCGTGAACGCACTTGCCTTCACACTGATTTTCCTGAGGGCAAACTCTTCCGCAGATAGCAGGCAGTGAGCTTGTTTCACTGATAATCTGGTAAGCTTCTTCGAATTTTCCTTCTGCAACCTTTGCAATAAAGTCAGGAATCTTTACCATAACAGGGCATCCTGTTGTGCATGGCTTTTTGCGGCACTGCAGGCAACGCATTGCTTCGTTTATAGCCATCTCCTCAGTGTATCCTGTACAAACTTCCTTGAAGTTCTTGTTACGTACGTCCGGTGCCTGTTCCGGCATAGGATTCTTTTTTCTGATCAGATTAATCATTGTAACGTACACCTCCTGTCAGGCGGCAAACGTGAGCCGCGTCATGAGCTTCCTGTTCTTTGTAGAAGCCATTTCTCTTAATGATTTCATCCCAGTCAACAAGCTGTCCGTCGAATTCAGGTCCATCAACGCATACGAACTTGTTTTCACCGCCGACGATTACACGGCAACCACCGCACATTCCTGTTCCGTCAACCATGTAAGCTGTGAGGGAAACAACTGTAGGAATGTCATATTTCTTTGTAATCTGGCAGCAGAACTTCATCATGATTGGAGGTCCTACAACGATGATTTCATCATAGTAGTCCTTGCCGTTCTTTTCAATAAGTTCTTCCATCTTTACTGTAGTGAACATTTTTTCACCGTAAGAACCATCGTCTGTCAGCATGTAAACGTTCTTTGAGATAGCTTTGAACTCATCTTCCAAAATAACGAGGTCCTTGTTTTTGAAGCCGGCAACCATGTCAACTTCAATGCCGTTTGCGTGAAGTCCCTTAACAAGACCGTAAGCCAGGGCATTACCTGTACCACCGCCGACAACGCAGACTCTCTTGAGGCCTTCCATATGGGTCGGCTTTCCGAGAGGTCCTACAACGTCAACAAGGGAATCCCCTTCTTCAAGCTGGTTCAGCAGCATTGTAGTTCTTCCGATAGCCTGGAAGATAATTGTAACAGTGCCCGCTTCTCTGTTGTAGCCTGCCATTGTAAGAGGAATTCTTTCACCGTATTCATCAGTACGAAGAATGATGAACTGACCCGGCTTTGCACTTCTTGCAACATAAGGTGCTTCGATTTCCATCCAGGTCATGTCTTTGTTTAATGCACGTTTATTTACAATCTTATACATGTTACTGTTCGCTCCTTTCCTTCTTAGGTTCCAGACTTGCCTGCTGGTGTACTAAAGCTTCATATCTGTCAGTAGCAAATGTTTCAGCTCTGTCAAACAGCTCCTTAGCTCTTTCAGGGAACTTAAGTGTCAATGAATTGTAACGAACTTCGCCCATGATGAAGTCATTGTAATCTTCAGTTGGAGCTGCGCTGTCAACAGTAAGAGGATTCTTACCTTCCTTAACTGCGTCAGGATTGTATCTGAAGAGGTTCCAGTAACCTGAACGTACTGCCTTCTTCATTTCGAGCATTGCCTTGTTCATGCCGGCCTTAACTCCGTGGTTGATACAAGGTGCATATGCGATAATGAGGGAAGGTCCATCATAAGCTTCTGCTTCACGGATTGCAGCCAGAGTCTGTTCAGGGTTTGCACCCATTGCAACCTGTGCTACATAAACGTATCCGTAAGTAATTGCAATCTGAGCCAGGTTCTTCTTTGTAACGGCCTTGCCGGCAGCTGCAAACTGTGCTACAGCACCAACAGGTGTTGACTTGGAAGCCTGTCCGCCTGTATTGGAGTAAACTTCTGTATCGAATACCAGGATGTTTACATTTTCGCCGGAAGCGATAACGTGGTCTAATCCACCGTAACCGATGTCATATGCCCATCCGTCACCACCGAAGATCCACATGGATGGCTTTGGTAACATATCCTTGTTGTCGATAACATATTTTGCATCTTCATCCTTGCTTCCTTCACAAGCTGCAACGAGAGCCTTTGTAGCTGCTTCTGCACCTTCAACATCATTCATGTTGTCGAGCCAAGCCTTTGCTGCGTCTGCATACTTGGAATTCTTTGCAAGTCTTTCAACTACATGCTGCATTGATTCACGACGAGCCTTAACGCATGCGTGCATACCGAATCCAAATTCAGCATTGTCTTCAAAGAGGGAGTTAGCCCATGCAGGACCTCTTCCGTCCTTGTTTACTGTGTAAGGTGTGCTTGGTGCACTGCATCCCCAAATTGACGAGCAGCCTGTAGCATTTGCATGATACATTCTGTGTCCGAAGAGCTGTGTAACCATCTTTGCATATGGGGATTCTCCGCATCCAGGGCAAGCTCCCGAGAATTCGAGAAGCGGCTTCTTGAACTGTGAACCCTTAACTGTGTTTTCCTTGAACGGAATAGGCTTTTCATCAACGTTTGCAACGCAGTAATCAAATACCTTCTGTTCTTCTTCAGTAACTTCAGGAGCAGGAACCATATCCAGAGCCTTAATTCTTGCAGGGCAAACATTTACGCAGGAACCGCAGCCTGTGCAGTCGAGTGCGGAAATAGCGATTCCGAAGCGGTAATCAGGTGCACCCTTCATCTTCAGAGTTGCTCCGCCGCAAGCTTCAGCTTCTTCATCTGTCATAACAAACGGTCTGATAGCTCCGTGTGGGCAAACAGCCGAACACCAGTTACACTGCATACACTTTGTGGAATCCCACTTTGGAACATCTGAAGCGATTCCGCGCTTTTCGAATGAAGAAGTTCCCGATGGAATGATTCCGTCTACAGTTTCGAGATACTTGGAAACAGGAATTTCGTCTCCTCTCATTCCGTTTGTAGGAATAAGGATATCCTTTACGTATCTTTCTGTTTCTTCGTCTCTTGCATTGATCTTTGTTTCTACTGCTTCATCAACAGCATTCTTCCATGCAGCAGGTACATCAACCTTAACTACGTTCTTAACGCCGGCATCAATTGCCTGGAGGTTCATGTTTACGATCTTTTCACCCTTTGCGCCGTAAGTCTTCTTAATAGCGTCCTTCATGTATTCAACGGCCTTGTCAATAGGAATGATGTCAGCCAGTTTGAAGAATGCTGCCTGAAGTACGGAGTTGGTTCTTCCGCCGAGTCCCAGATCCTTTGCAATGTGAACTGCGTCGCATGTGTAGAACTGGATGTTGTTTTCAGCAATATATTTCTTTACTGCTGCAGGCAGGTTTTTGTCTAATTCGTCGCCTGTCCAGTCACAGTTCAGAAGGAAGAATCCGCCCGGCTTAACGTCCTGAACGATATCATACTTCTTCATGTATGCTGAATTGTGGCAAGCTACGAAATCAGCCTGCTTAACATAGTATGTTGACTTAATAAGTGAATCTCCGAAACGCAGGTGGGAAATTGTAATACCACCGGATTTCTTGGAGTCATACTGGAAGTAAGCCTGTACTTTCTTGTCAGTATGGTCACCGATAATCTTGACACTGTTCTTGTTTGCACCGACAGTACCGTCAGCACCAAGACCCCAGAACTTACAGGATTTTGTGCCTGCGATTGTTGTGTCAGGATATTCGCTCGGAGTAAGTGAAAGGTGTGTAACGTCGTCGTTGATGGAAATTGTGAATTCCTTCTTTGGTTCTGCTGCCCAGAGGTTTTCATATACAGCGAGGATGTCTCCAGGCTGAGTATCCTTGGAAGCAAGACCGTAACGTCCGCCTACTACCATAACGTTTTCAAATTCAGTTCCCTTAAGACCTGCAACTACATCCAGGAATAAAGGTTCTCCGATTGAACCCGGTTCCTTTGTTCTGTCAAGAACAGCAATTCTCTTAACTGTCTTTGGCAGTTCGGAAATCATGTATTTAGGAGCAAACGGTCTGTAAAGACGAACTTTGAGGAGACCAACCTTCTTGCCCTTCTTTGTCAGATAATCAACAACTTCTTCTGCTGCATCACAAACCGAACCCATTGCTACGATAACTTCTGTAGCGTCTGCTGCTCCGTAATAATTGAAGAGCTTGTAATCTGTTCCCAGTTCCTTGTTGACCATGTTCATGTACTTTTCAACAAGTGCAGGAGTGTCATTGTATGCAGTGTTACAAGCTTCTCTGTGCTGGAAGTAAACTTCCGGCTGTTCTGCCGAACCTACATGATGCGGATGGTTAGGGTTGTTTGCGTGCTTTCTGAATCTTGAAACAGCATCCCAGTCAACCATCTTCTTAAGTACATCATAGTCCCAGATTTCAATCTTCTGCTGTTCGTGGCTTGTTCTGAAACCATCGAAGAAGTGAAGCATAGGAACCTTGCCTGCGATTGTTGCAAGGTGAGCAACAGCACCCAGGTCCATAACTTCCTGAGGGTTGTTTGAGCACATCATTGCAAAACCTGTCTGACGGCATCCCATAACGTCGGAGTGATCTCCGAAAATTGACAGTGCGTGAGCAGAGATACATCTTGCAGCTACATGCAGAACTGCAGGAACCTGTTCACCGGCCATCTTGTACATGTTTGGAATCATCAGGAGCAGACCCTGTGAAGCTGTAAATGTGCTTGTATATGCACCCGCAGTAACAGCGCCGTGTACAGCACCTGCTGCACCGCCTTCTGACTGCATTTCGATAACCTTAACCTGTTCTCCGAATATATTTTCTCTTCCTTCGGAAGCCCATTCATCAATATTTTCTGCCATTACTGAGGAAGGGGTGATAGGGTAAATAGCAGCTACTTCAGAAAATGCATATGCAACATGTGCAGCAGCTGTATTTCCGTCCATTGTCTTAAACTTTCTCATATCATGTCACTTCCTTTCATTAAATATTCAGTGCTATTCTCTGGAGGTAATTTTCTTCAGGAACTACCTGCTCTGAAAGCACTTCTCTAGTGCACACGTATGAGCAAATGTTGCAGTTTTCGCAAAGATCTTCGTCAACTACAGCATGACCTCTTTCAACTTTAATTGCTCCGTTAGGGCAGTTGCGTTCACAGTCTCCGCAACCGATACATCCTGTCAGGCATACTTCTGCTCTGGCTGCAGGAGTCAGAGTGGAAGAACATGCAACATGCTTAGCTCCCTTGTAAAGAACTTCCTGAATTACGTTGTTTGGACATGCATGTACGCAGTCGAGACATCCGACGCATTTGTCAGGGTCAACCTTGGCACATCCGTCTACTACCTTGATTGCATCATAACGACAGACTTTTTCGCAGCTTCCGAATCCGCAGCATCCTTCTGTACAGATACCAAGATCCTTTGTTCTTGCCTTTGCAGCTTCTTCACAAGTTGTAATGCCCATGCTTTCAAGCTTGTGATGTGTTCTCTGACCACCGTTGCAGGCTACAAACGCTACATGATCCTTAACCTTTGTCAGGTCATGGAGTGTGTCGATAATAATCTTCTTTTCGCACTTAACTGTGCAGGCAACGCATCCAACGCACTTGTCATAATCAATAACAGCCACGTTGTTAACTACCTTAACTGCTTCCTGAGGACATGCCTTTTCGCATTCGCCGCAGCCGATACATCCGCTTCCGCAGATTGCTCTTGTTGTATCTTCGTCTTCCTGATTTGCACAAGGGATGAAGTTTGTAGCTTCTCTAGGAACCATTGTGATAATCTTCTGTACGCATGCGCCTACACATGCCATACATCCGTTACACTTTTCCTTGTCGATCTTAACCACACCGTCTTCAAGCTTCATGGCATCAAACTTACACATTGTTACGCAAGTTCCGCCGCCGATACATCCATAACGACATGTTCCCTCTTCAAAACCCTGCTTAACGACGTCATCGCATTTCATTCCTTCCGGAACTTCCTTCTTGGCTGCTTTTCCGTTACATCTAACGAATGCTACGTTATCTGCTACGGCAACAGTTTCAACGCCCATCAGTTCAGCAATTTTGTCTACATCCTTCTGGAATAAAGCAGGACATAGTGCGATGGATTCTCCGTCTGCTATCGCTTGTGCACATTCCTGGCAAGTTGCATATCCGCAGCCTCCGCAATCTACACCCGGCAGAATCTTGACAATCCCTTGAATCTTACCGTCAACCATTTACTTTTCCTCCTACCATAAATTTTGACCGAAGCCAGACTCAGTCGTGTCTTCAATCATGATAATAAATAAGTAATAATAAGTGATACTAGTAATAACGAACAAAAATATGAATACAGACACAAAAATGCCAGGCATTCCTGACTGACTGTATTTTGTATACAAATTTTTTTCGAAAACATAATGCACCCCTAACATAATGCGGCTTTTTGCAGCCTGCATTGACCGGTGCAAATACGCACACTTCTACACTTATCTTGTATACAATATTATAGTACCATTTTTGAGGTAAAATTCAATAGAAAAAATCAAAATTATCGTTGTAATTTTTCGCATTTTTCTCTCGCGAAAAACGTTGAAATTTCAACGCTAATCAGCATCATTTCCCGACTTCGCGCGCACTGTAAAATTTTGCTTTCTTAGTTGCTTTATGCTAACCAATATCATTTGTTTGCTATTTAAACAATTAACTACCGTACAAAAAAGCTCCCGAAAAAACGGGAGCCTTTTTATAAAAATATATACCTGTATCACTCTTACTTTTCTACTTTCTGTCTTCCGCAAAAAGCCTGAGTTCTCCATTATTGTAAAATCCTGCAAAGCCTTGTTTTTCCAACCTATTGATAAGCTTTCCGAGCTTGTTTGCAGTCGGTACAAGCGCTACATCATATTTGTCATTTAGAGAATCGGAAACTCTTATCGCCTCTGCCGCGGAAAGTCCGCCTTCGGTGTTTTCACCCTTTGTAGCGGCCTCGCTGTAAAGAACGGCCACCTTTTCCTTCGATCCCGGTGCCTTATAGTTCTTTGCCGCAAGAATGCTGAAAATACGTTCAAAACCGATCGAAAAGCCTACTGCCGGAATATCTTCGCCGAGGAATTTCCCTACAAGATTGTCGTACCTTCCGCCACCGCCGACAGAACTGCCGAATTCCATGCTCTCAATTTCAAAAACAGTGCCGGTATAATAGCCCTGGCCGCGTACAAGCGACATATCAAAGACAGTTTCGTATTTTCCCCGTGCAAGTTCATTTGAAGCCTCTATAATTTTCGCGAGATTCTCGGCATATGTTTTGTCTTCGCAAAATTCCTTTGCCCTTTCAAGTGTAATTTCGCCTTTCTCGATAAGAGACTTAAACCTTGCCACAGCCGATGCGTCAAAGCCTTTTTCGGTAAGCTCGGTAATTACGCCGTCAACGCCTATTTTGTCCTGCTTGTCGAAAGTTATGCACACGCTTGTAAGGTCTTCCTTCTTAAATCCCGCCGAAAGCAAAAGCGCATTCAGAACCCTTCTGTCATTTATCTTGATGCGGAAATTGTTTATGTCGATATTGAGCAGTGCCTTTGCAGTCACATAAATAAGTTCGATTTCGGAAGAGATGTCATCGCTGCCGATAATATCAATATCACACTGTACGAACTGTCTGAGTCTTCCCTTCTGAGGCTGCTCTGCCCTGAATACTTCTCCCGACTGGATAACCTTGAAAGGCTTCCCCAGTTTGTCCCTGTTTGCGGCATAATATCTTGTAAGAGGAAGCGTCAGATCGTAACGCAGGCCCATATCCGCGATGCCTTTCGGATCGGAGCTTTCGAGAGCCTTCTGAAGCTTTTCGCCCCTCTTCATAATCTTGAATATAAGGTTCAGATTGTCTCCGCCATCGCTCTTGTCAAGGTTTTCTATGTCTTCGATAATCGGCGTTGTAATACGTTCAAAACCGTAAGTTCTGTAGGTTCTGATAATCTCGTTTTGCAGGTAATCCCTTATACGAACCTCCTCAGGCAGATAATCATTCATGCCTTTAACAGGTAAAATTCTCATAAAATATTTCCTCCTTTTAGGTAATTTCCGTAATAGACAACTCATTTTAGCACAAAAAATGTGCTTTGCCAATACTATTCTGCGTTAATGTATTAAAGTGTCGCAAATCGTGACCGGTTCGGAAAAATTGCGGCAGACCGGAGGAAATCGCGACGGATTGTAACGGATTGTAACGGATTGCGAAGGATTGCGGCGGCTTGCGGCGGCTTGTAACGGATTGCGACGGATTTTACCCCGCTTCCCCTCTTTTTTCATATATATCTACCGTAAATTCCCGTGTTCATTCCCTGCTTTCTTCTTTCCGACTTTGGCAAAGTACACATTTGTTGCAAATTTGATACAATTTTAATACATTTTTTTGTGTCACAGAGTATAATAAGGATGGGGAAGTTTAAAATTTCCGCCAAACACTTAAAAGTCCGTATGAGGAGGTAAAGATGCCTGTATTACAGCAACTCAACATCGCACTCAATGCTGTTACGCTTCTGGTGCTGCTTTTTATACTTATCACCTGGTTCTATGAGAGACGCTGGGACAGACGTTCGATTCTGTTTCTTCTCATGCTTCTGGCCGCAATGCCGCTCACTCTTTCGGATCTTATATGCTGGGTATTTGACGGAGCTGCCGGTTCCACCGCTTCCGTAATCAGATGGATTGCAAATACCGCGATGTATATTTTTTCGTACTGGAGTGCAATCATATACACGCATTATCTGCAGGAGGTAGTCGGCAGAGATCTTCGAAAGCTGGCCATATATGTGAAAATAGTCGATATTTCATTTATTGTTGCTGTCGCCGCCCTTGCTTTTTCATTCACGGGAGACTACTATTTTTACTTTGAGAACAACTGCTATGTCAGAGGACCTTATACATTTGTTTCTCAGATTTACACTGCCGTTATAGTTTTGTGCGACACAGGCATTGCCCTCTTTGTCAGCGGAATTACAACACGCGAAAGAGTATCGCTTTTTTCATACTCAAGTCTGCCGCTTCTGGCAATGATTGTTCAGATTTTCTTTTTCGGTTTTTCCGCCATTACCTATGCCGCAACAATGCTCGGACTGCTACTAATTTTTATGAATATACATATTCAGAGAAACAAATATCTCATAGAAAAGGAATCCGAGGCGCAGCAGGCGGAATTAAGCCTTGTTCTGAGCAAAATACAGCCGCATTTTATGTTTAATTCGCTCAATGTCATTGCCGCGCTGTGCAGTAAGGATCCACTTCAGGCCCGCGATGCCGTTGAAGATTTTGCCGGTTATCTGCGCGGAAATCTTGATTCGCTGGCAGAAAACATTCCGGTTCCTTTTTCGCGTGAGCTGCAGCATACGAAGCATTATCTCGGACTTGAGCTCCGCCGCTTTCCGGATCTGCACGTAATATATGACATTCAGACCGAGGACTTTCTGATTCCGACTCTTGCGCTTCAGCCGATGGTTGAAAACGCCGTCAAACACGGTCTTCGCGCAAAGGAAGGCGAAGGAACCCTCAAAATCCGTACTTACGAAGACGAGCACAATGTCTATGTAAGTATTGAAGATGACGGCGTCGGCTTTGATGTAAACCAGAAGAAAAACGACGGACGCTCACATATCGGCGTGGACGGAGTGCGTCTGCGCGTTGAATCCCTTTCAAAAGGACACCTTGATATAACAAGTACAATAGGAAAGGGAACGACTTCACTTATCACTCTGCCAAAATCGCAAAATTCTTGCTAAAGGGAAATTATAATGGCTATATCTCAGATAAATATCACTTTGGACATTTTTAATATTCTCGTGCTTTCGGCAATCCTGATAAGCTTTTTTTCCGAAAGAGACCGGGAAGGTAAAAAATCACATCTTTATCTTCTCGTCCTTTTGAATGCCGCACTTCTGACATTGTTTGACATGCTCTCATGGATTTTTGAGGGAACCGAAAACACAGTTTTTTATTATGTTGTGAATATTACCATATATGTTCTTTCGGACTCGATAATTACGCTGTACACGCATTTTATGAAGGCGTGCCTCAGTGATTACGGGAGAAAGCTTAATATTTTCCGGCTTGCTGTAGATATTCTGTTTTTTATTTCTCTCGCATGCACGATACTCGGCACTGTCTACGGATTTATATTCAGGATTGAAGACGGTATATATGTACGCGGTTCGTACTACTGGCTTGCGCATGCTTTTGCAATCATAGTCATTCTTGCAAATTCCATTGTAATTCTGACCTCGTCAAAAGCACCTGCAAGAACGCGCTTTTCGCTGCTGTCATACACACTGCTGCCGCTGATATCGCTCTTCTTCCAGATGGTTCTTTACGGTGTTTCGGCAATCACATACACCGGCCTTACTCTTGGCATGCTGATTATTTTTCTTAACGTTCATATACGGCTGGGCAAAGAGCTTACACAAAAGGAAAAGGCCGCCGAGCAGGCACACATTTCCCTGCTTCTCAGCCAGATTCAGCCCCATTTCATTTTCAATGTTCTCAACATTATTTCGGCGCTTTGCTTAAAGGATGCCGATACGGCCCGCGAAACCGTTGAGGATTTTGCCGCTTATCTCAGGGGGAATCTTGATTCGCTGAACGAAAATGTACCTGTTACGTTTGAACGTGAGCTTAAGCATGTCAAACACTATATAGGGCTCGAGCAAAAACGTTTTCCCGACCTCAATGTGGAATACAACATAACCATTTCCGATTTTAAAATTCCTACACTTGCACTTCAGCCGCTGTGCGAAAATGCAATAAAGCACGGACTGCGTCCGAAGGAAAGTCCCGGAAACCTATATATTTCCACATATGAAGATCATGAGAATTACTACGTAAAGGTCGAAGATGACGGTGTCGGATTCAATCCCGAAGAGAAAAAGAATGACGGCCGCTCACATGTAGGTGTCTCAAATGTACGCCTGAGAGTCGAAAATCTTTCTGGTGGGAAGCTTCAGATTAACAGTATAAAGGGTGAAGGGACAAGCGCTGTAATTATTCTGCCGCGCTCAAAGCAGCGAAAGCTTACCGCCGGAACCGCAACGTCCGCCTGCTAAAGACAAACCAAAACGCAACGCCCGCCCCTTGCGGACAAGGCGATAAAACCATGCCGCCTGCCCCCTGCGGACGGCCGCTGAAACCAACTTTGATAATTACACAGGAAAGAGAATTTACCATGGCTGTTATTGAACTCAACATTACACTTGATGCTATCAGTATTCTGGTTCTTATTGCCCTGCTGACAACTTTTTTTTCAGAGAAAAAACGCCGCGAAAAAAGTTCGCTTACTTTTTTCCTTCTGATTTCTTTCGCTATTCTTCTTTCATTGTCAGACCTGTTCTGCTGGTTTTTTGAAGGAAAAGAAGAATACAGCTTTTTAGTATGGCTGAGCAACTTCGGAACCTTTGTTTTTTCATACCTTGTTTCAGTAATTTTTACACACTATCTTGCCGGATTTCTGAACCCCTCAAGGGAAGTTATCAGGCTTACGCTTCTTGGACTTGACGTCTCCTGCGCCCTGATGATACTTGCGCTTATCGTCACTGCGCCTTTTGAACTCTTTTTTGCCATTAAAGACGGTTGTTATGTACGGGGACCTTTGACAGCCCTTACACATCTGTACGATGCCACAATTATCATTATAAACACTATTGTCATAACGAAAACAAAGCAGGTTGAAAAAAGATACAAGCCTGTTCTTCTTTCATATTCGTTTGCACCTCTTGCCGCTCTTATACTGCAATCGTATTTTTATCAGTTGTCTGCGTTGACCTTCACCTCGGTTATGCTCAGCATCCTTTTGATTTTCCTGAATATACATATCAACAGAGGCCGTCTTCTTCTTCAGAAGGAAAACGAGGTGCATCAGGCTCATACTTCACTTATGCTCAGTCAGATTCAGCCGCATTTCATGTTCAATTCGCTAAGCATAATTTCTTCATTATGCACAAAAGATGCGGAAGAAGCCCGGATTGCGGTGGAAGATTTTGCGGCATATCTGCGCGGTAATCTCGATACTCTTGCGGTCAACACGCCGGTACCGTTTTCACAGGAGCTGAAACATGTACAGCACTATCTTAGCCTTGAAAAAAGGAGATTTCCGGACATCATTATCAAATATGACATAAAAACGGAAGATTTCCGCATACCTACGCTTGCACTGCAGCCGCTTTGCGAAAATGCCATAAGGCACGGTCTTTGCAAAATGGAGCACGGCGGCGAACTTGTCATTATGAGCTATGAGGACCCTACCTTCTTCAATGTCGTCATAAAAGACAACGGTGTCGGATTTGATTTCGACAAAAAAGCTGCCGGTTCGCCGCTCCATGTGGGGCTTGACAGTATCAGACTCAGAATTGAAAAGCTGTCAGGCGGAAAGCTGCTCGTTGAAAGCATTCCGGGAACAGGCACAAAAATTACAATCAAAATTCCGAAGTCAAGCCCCGCATTGCAGCAGTTACAGTAACTGCTGCGTGCTCCTCTGCGCGTCCTGCTGCGTGCTCCTCTGCGCGCCCTGCTGCGCGCTCTGCTGCGCGTCCTGCTGCGTGCTCCTCTGCGCGCCCTGCTGCGTGCTCCTCTGCGCGTCCTGCTGCGTGCTCCGCTGCGCGCCCTGCTGCGCAACAAAGCTGCAATTTTCACTGATATCCTCATTCAGAGATCAAAAAAGAGGCTGTATATAAACAGCCTCTGAAAAAGCAAATTGACCCCTCTGCTTGAAATCTATGCCTTAACGGCAGTTCCTTCGCCCCTGAAGTCATATTTTGGGGCGTCTTTTTTGATTCGGCCCTTTCTTGACCTCCTGCTATATGACCTGGGATCATTATTCTTTTGTATAAAGTCATAACTCAAACCGTTCCGAAGACAAATTATCTGTTTCCGACTCAAAATCTATGCCTTGAAAGATATATTTTCTTTGCGCAAGGCATAGATTTTAAACATTTTCCCTTTTCTAATCCTTCTTGCCGTTCTTCAAAAGTTCCGCCATATAAATGTCGTAAACCACATCTGCCCTCGGGCAGCCTGCATTCAGATTGTATGAAGCATCTCCGGCGCTGTGAATTATGCTTTGCGAATCTGCCCATGCCGCAGCGTCCGTATACCACTTATCCGGATTTGCGGCAGCTATAACACTTGCTTCTGTCGTTGCCGGTTCACCTGCATATCTCCATATAAATTTAAGTATGTGAGCATTTGTGCAAGTCATTTCAGGCGAGAAAACATTTTCGGAAGTTCCGTTTGTGATTCCCTTTTCAACCGCCCACAAAACCGCTTTTTCATAGTATGAGCCTTCTGCCACATCACCGAACGGATTTACCTGCGATGAAGGTTCGGGGCATCCCGCATATCTCCACAGGAATGTAACAACCTGTGCACGCGTGCAGATTCCCGAAGGTGCAAATGACTCCTTTGTAACACCTGTAGTAATATTCTTCGCTGTGGCCCATTCAACAGCTTTCGCATAATAATCCTCTGCAAAAACATCCTCAAAGCCCGCTACAGTCCCGTCTTTGTCTTTGTCTTTGTCTTTTTCGTCCTCGCCGTCGCTTGCGGCCGGAGTATATTTTACGGTTCCGTCTTCCTGCACCTTCGCAATTACACTTCCGTCACTTCCGAGTACTTCATCTCCGGATATGCTGCCGACTACAAGAACATTTCCCTGCTCATCCACAATACCGAGGATTTTTCCATTTTTGTCGGTAATTGCGTCTCCATTGACCTTTTCAACCTGTGTCAGCGTTCCGTCAACTCCCTTTACCGCTGTAATTTCACCGTTCTTTCTCACAACAGTACCGGATTTTTCCGGTGTGGATGTCTGCGAATCATCACCGACAGAAAGACTTCCCGATGTCTGACCGTCCGGATATTTATTTAGATAGGAAACAGTATATCCCCCGTTCCCGCTCCTTGATTCGGAAACAATATTTCCGTTATCGTCATAGCCGTATGTTATCGTAAATTTTCCGGACTTCGTGAAAACCAGGTTGCGGTCGGCTGCGTCTTTATAATATACAGCTTTCTTCAGACGTCCGTTCTCCCATGTTTCGCTGCAATAGCTGACATCGTCACTGCTGCTGTAAACATCACAGTAGGCTTTGCCGCTGCTCGTAAAAGTCCTTTTTTCCGAATAGATTTTTCTGCCTTTCTTGTCGTATTCCGCAAAATATGTAATTTTTCCGGAAGAATCAAATTTAAACTCTTTCTTTCCTACTATAAAGTTGTACTTGTTGTATCTTGTAACAGTAAGATCCGTGCCGGAATATTCGTAAACATCAAAACGCGAATATCCGAATTCTTCTTCGGTGTCGACATCCCCGGGGAAATAGAAAACAGCGCCTATAGGCTTTCCCAATTCAAATTTGAATATTTCCCTGTATGTTTCAACCGTTCCCGATTTTGTGCTCCTGACTTCTCTTTCGCTGAGCGAAGCGCCGGGCAGCTGCGAATCCGCATAAGCCGCCGAAACGGAAACTGCCAGCATTGCCGTAAACGCCAGTAAAAATATCAATATTCTTTTGCTCATATCCGTTCCCCCAAAAATCATAATTTGCTCAAAATATCACGAATCGCTTCTTCTACAGACTTCACCTCGGCAAGAAAGGCCTTTGAATCGATTTTCAGCGCGCCGTGGCCGAAAATAATCATCTGCTCAAGATTGTCCGATGTTGCGACTCTGATGCGCCGTTTACCCGCCATGCGGTGCGTCACCTTTTCTATGTACATATCCGCCGTTTCCGCCTCGCGCGTGTAAACAACAGAAATTCCATGCGTTTTTTCCACCCGGCCGGCATTGTGTCTCACCTTGTATGCGTCAAACACAAGAATGAGCTCGCACTGTGTATACCCCTGGTAATTACACATAATATCAATGAGGCGATCCCTTGCGCTGTCTATGTTTGCCTTTGCAAGTTCCCTGAGTTCCTCCCATGCAAAGATGATATTGTAACCGTCAACCAGAAGGAATTCCGGCCCGTCAAAGGTTGCCTTTGGTGTCTTGCCTTTGTAATTACCGTACGCATCGCCTGCCGGGGAGTTTGCTTCCGCTTTCGCGGCATATGCTTTCTTGCCGGGATTGAAGGTGCTTTCCGTTGCTTCGCGGCTGACCTTCTTTTTCTGCGGAAGGTTCTGTCTGAGCGGACCGTAGGTCTTTTCAAAAATAGCCATCAGCTCGCTGTCGGTTGCCGCGCGGCGCGTGAAAGAAGCTCTCCTTACAAGCTCAGTCTCTCCCTCATCCGAAACGCGTCTTGAAAAAATTGACGGCAGATGCATATACTCGGGAACAAGATTCCACTTCACCGCAGTTCCGCTTCCGTGAGTGCAAAATACGGAATCCGCCGTGTTTTCGATGTCCCTGTCGCAGTCGTATCCGCACGACTGTGCGACCTCCTGCATATTGTGGCAGAGTTCGTAGCCCTTCAGCGTACAGAAAAGCTTCCCGCTGCCGTGAGTATAATTGCTTACTTCAAGCTGATAATCCTGCATGCATGCAACAGGCGCGCTGCCTGAAATCTCAGACATGCCGCCGTTTGCTTTTGGAGGTTCAAATTCTGCATTCATCCTCTGCAGATCCGACATTGCCTTCCCGACATTTTCTGTAGGAAGCGACAGCCTGAATGCGTACCACGGTTCAAGAAGCTGAACCTTTCCCTCTTCAAGCGCAGTTCTGAGCCCCTGCCTGAGTGCTCTGTATGTTGCCTGGCGGAAATCTCCGCCTTCTGTATGCTTTTCATGTGCCCGCCCCGCTACGAGCGTAATTTTCATATCACATAACGGCGAACCTGTCATAACGCCGATATGTTCCTTCTCTTCAAGGTGAGTAAGAATCAGTCTCTGCCAGTTTCTGTCAAGTTCATCCTCGCTGCAGTCACTGTCAAAAATGATTCCGCCGCCACGCGGAAGCGGCTCAAGCAGAAGATGGACCTCCGCGTAATGTCTGAGCGGCTCAAAATGCCCTACGCCCTCAAAAGCCTCCGAAATCGTCTCGCGGTAAAGTATGCTGCCGCGTTCAAATTCGACGTCCATTCCAAAGCGTTCCATGAGAAGAACCTTCAGAATTTCGGTCTGAACCTCACCCATCAGCTGCACATAAATTTTTGAAAGAGTCTCATTCCATACTACGTGAAGCTCGGGCTCCTCTTCCTCGAGAATCCTGAGGTTTGTCAGGGCCTTATGCACATCGTATCCCGGCTGCAGTCTTACCTCATAATTGAGAACCGGAGTGAGCACCGGAAATTCCGAATCCTTTTCCTCTCCGAGTCCCTGACCCGGCCTTGTATACTGCGGTCCCGTAACTGCGCAGATCATTCCCGGAAGCACCTCGTCCACAGGCTGGAATTTTTCGCCCGAATATATTCTGATCTGATTGATTTTTTCTGTAATAACGCTGTCATTCGCTGAAGGCATAGCGGCAGAATGGGCCGGAGGTTTGCAGTTAATCGTGCTTCTCACCTTCAGAAAGCCGCCTGTTATCTTCATATGTGTAAGTCTGTTTCCGGCGCTGTCTCTTGTAATCTTGAACACCTTTGCACCGAACTTGGCAGAATAATGCGGTTCCTCCGTCAAAAGGTCAAGTGCTGCGGCAATACCGTCCGTTCCCGTCATTTTCAATGCGGATCCGCTGAAACACGGGAATAATTTGCCGGAGCTGACTGCCGAAATAATATCGCGGTCTTTGAGCGGCGCTCCCTCAAAAAAGCTTTCAAGAAGCTTTTCATCACATTCCGCCGCCTCTTCTTCGCTAAAATCGAAGCACGAAAGCATACTCTCCTCTTTGGAAGAGCCCGAGGCCTTTTGTGAGGCCTTGTTATTATACCGGAACTCTACGCAGCCATCCCCGAGTTTTTCCCTGATTTCAGCCATAAGCTCATCACGCGGAATGCCTGCAAGATCCGTTTTGTTGATGAAAATAAATGTGGGAATACCGTGCATGCGCAGCAGCTGCCAGAGTGTCTGAGTATGACTCTGCACACCGTCTGCGGCACTTATAAGAAGAACTGCACAGTCAAGAACCTGCAGTGTTCGCTCCATTTCCGGGCCAAAATCAACATGCCCCGGAGTATCAAGAAGCGTAACAGAAGTTTTTCCCAGCTGCAGATTTGCCTGCTTGGAAAAAATCGTAATGCCACGCTCACGTTCAAGTCTGTAATTATCAAGAAAAGCGTCCCCATGGTCGACACGACCGGGTTTTCTGAGCGTACCGGAAAGGTACAAAAGTGCTTCCGACAAAGTTGTTTTGCCCGAATCCACATGCGCAAGGACGCCGGTTACAATCCGCTTCATAATACTACCTTCTCCCAAAACTCTATGTCGTTTCTTTAATCTATGGAGCGAACCGCATTGAATTCACCGTAAGGATTTCCCGAAAGCGTTACGCTCATATGACAGTAAATGTTTCCGTCCTGCGCCTTTGCAAAGGTAACCGTCATATTCATTGAGGCTTCAAAAACTGCCGAGGATGTTTCCTGATTGTAGTCCGCAAAAATATCATCGCTGCACTGCGGATCGAAGCAGTGCAGACGGCCTGTTCCGTCATCGTCGTAATTGTAGGTACCCATATCGTAATTGTGCTTGTTCATATAAATATTTTCGCCTATGAAATGATATGTACCTCTGATTTCCGCCAGTGTAAGATTGCCCTGAACGGCACTTTTGAAGGCTTCATCAAGTGCAACGGTTTCTTCGTTCGGCTCGTTGGGCGGTTGCTGTGTAACCGTTGAAGGAACGGCAGATGTTTCTTTTTCCGGTTCCTGTTTCTCCTCGGAGGCACAGCCTGTAAAGCAGCATAAAATAAGAACAAATATCAGTATATGCGCAAAAATCTTTTTCATCGGTTGTTCCTCCTTTTGTCTAAATCAGCAAATAACTATACAGATATATTTTACCATATTCGCCCCACATAGGCAACAAACGGGAAGGACTTCAGTATGCGATAACGGCAAGGACTTCAGTATGCGATAACGGCCGGATTCTTTAACGCCCCTCGCAGTACATATGCGAAGGGCGTTTTTATTATACTTTGTCGGGAACAAAATAATGTACAGCACAGATTAAATCAAGAGTCGGCTCCCGGTTTAATCGATGCATAAGCGTTATACCGAGATACTAAAAAAACAGTAGCCGAAACTACTGTTTTCAATTCATTGGTTGCGGAGGGAGGATTTGAACCTCCGACCTCCGGGTTATGAGCCCGACGAGCTACCAGCTGCTCTACCCCGCGATATCAGGTTGACCGGTAATCGGCTTAAATGTTGGTGCCGGAAACCGGGGTCGAACCGGTACGATCGGTAAGGATCGCAGGATTTTAAGTCCTGTGCGTCTGCCAATTCCGCCATTCCGGCACAAGTTCAGACATCAAAAGAGGGTTTTTCACCCTCTGCAATGTCTAAAAAAATGGCTGCGAAGGAGGGGCTCGAACCCTCGACCTTGCGGTTAACAGCCGCCTGCTCCACCATTGAGCTACTTCGCAACAACATCATCACTTCTCAGCGACAAGAATTATTATACATAAGGGTGACACTCTTGTCAACCAAAAAAATAAGTTTTTTCACAAAATACTTGTGCAATTTTGCATTATTTTTTTGTAACCTTTTATAAGCGCCGTTTTTATGTATCTGTCTCGAAACAGATTGAATTTTCAGGCATTTCGCCATGTCAGCTCCACAGATGTCCGCTTTGTTTTCACCTTGTCACCCGCTCCGTCTTCACCGACGCCACCGGTCAGCAGAACCTCCCTCATTACACCGAAAAAGCCGCCGCATATTCTCCCAACATTCTTATTGTTACGCAAACCCTCGTTTGTTATAATAGTTCTACGGACATTTATAAAGTCATCAGAGTTATTTTAAATAAAAAGGAGAAATTATGGGAAACGATATTTTTAATGGAGCAAAAAAACTCGGCTTCGGGCTGATGAGACTTCCGCTTCTCGACAAATCGGATGAAGGAAGTATCGATATTGAACAGATGAAGACAATGGTTGATGAATATCTGGCAAACGGCTTCACATATTTTGATACGGCATGGATGTATTGCGGTTTCAAAAGCGAGCCTGCCACAAAAACAGCACTTGTCGACCGTTACCCAAGAGACAGCTTCACACTTGCAACAAAAATGCATGTTGGTTTCATCAAAACTGCAGAAGAATGCGAAACTTATTTCAACGCGCAGCTTGAAAAAACGGGTGCCGGATATTTCGATTATTACCTGCTGCATGACATCAATACACGCTCACTGAAAAAATTCAACAGCCTCGGTGCATTCGACTTCGTTAATGAAAAGAAAGCAAAAGGCCTTATTAAACATATCGGTTTTTCCTTCCACGACAGTGCCGCACTTCTTGAGGAATTTCTGAACGAACATCCCGGAGAATTCGAATTTGTACAGTTGCAGTTCAACTACCTTGATTACAACAACCCGGGCATTCAGTCAAAAGCCTGTTATGACGTGGCAACGGCGCACGGTGTGCCTGTAATCGTCATGGAGCCTGTCAAAGGCGGCACGCTTGTAAATCTCTCCGATGAGGCAAAGGCGAAATTCACTTCCTTCAACCCGGGCGCAAGCATCGCATCGTGGGCTGTCCGTTTTGCGGCATCATTTGACAATGTAAAGATGGTTCTTTCCGGCATGAGCAGCATTGAACAGATGAAAGACAATATCAGCTACATGAAGGACTTCCGGCCGATTACGCCTGAAGAACAGAAGGTTATCGATGAAGTTGTGGAAGTTATCAACGGAGAAAATTCCATTCCATGTACAGGCTGTGCATACTGCACTTCCGGCTGTCCTCAGAACATTGCAATTCCACAGTTCTTTGCTCTTTACAATGCAGAGAGAAAAGAAAATCCGAACCGCGACCATGCATGGACTTCGCAGGAATCATATTATGTAATGTATTCGAGGAATTTTGCGAAAGCAAGCGCGTGCATCGAATGCGGTCAGTGTGAGGAAATCTGTCCTCAGCACCTGCCGGTCATCGAGCATCTGAAAACTGTTGCCGATTACTTCGAACCAAAGAAATAAACTCCGAACATATTCAAAGCGGGATGCAAAATGCATCCCGCTTTTTTCGTTTGCGCCCGGGTGAATTCATGAGCTTCAGTGCTCAATTTCCGGCATGTTCAGCGGTCTTATGTTTATGCTTGAAATCCTGCAGCTATATATGTATAATGTATATACAGTTATACATATATACATGCCGATGGACGGAGGTGCTATATGAGGCAGGTTGCATTGAAAGCTTGGGGAAACAGCCAGGCAATAAGAATTCCAAAGGAAATAATTGAACTTATGCATTTAAAAACGTCGGATGTTCTGGATATAAGTATTGAAAACGATGCGATTGTGCTCAGAAAGCACTTTGTCCATAAAACATTCGAGGAAAGAATGGCAGCATATGGGGGAACAATTTCTGTTTGCGATTTTGACTGGGGCGATCCAAAAGGAAAGGAAATATTATGACCGGATTTTCTCAGGGTGATATCATTAAAATCAGCGGATTCAAAAGACGCTTATTCGTTATAGTCAGCAAAAATGCTTTTATCAGAGCTACAGGGATTTTTCACGTCTGCCCGTTTATACCGGGGATTCCCGAAGGTCCGATTCATATTACCGCAGCAGGCCGAAACGGTGCACAGGGTACGGTTATTTGCGAACAGATGAAGGCAATTGACCCGAATGCCAGAAGCTGTTCCAAAACCGACATTTTAGAGTATAGCGATATTATGAACATATCCGATGTCATTCAAGGCATATTTGAATATGATTGATATTTGGTGCTATCTTGGTTTCTCCTTATCCCGTCATTTCTCACCTTCTGAATCTGCATGCCTGCATACGGCCATACAGCAAATCTGCATTCCGGCCGCATAAGCTCTTTCGATATTTCGCATTTTGTGGTACAGTATAAAGGTATTACAGAAAGGAGCAAAGCAGTGGCTACAGACAATAAACTGATATTTTCAAAGGAAAGAAGTATAGATTCTGCATATATGGATTCGGAAGTAAAGCTTGGCGTTGCTCAGGCACTTCTCATGCTGCAGGACAATTTTACCGACTATTTTTATACATTGAAATGTGACGGTGTACGTCTTCGTGAAATAGGCTATTTCTGGGTATTTACGAAGATGAAGGTAAAATTCTTCAAACGCCCGAACTGGCATGAGGTCATTGATACGGCTACGTTTACAGTCAAAAATACACGCTTGAAAACAAGCGTAAACAGCATATTCAAGGACAAAACAACAGGCGAGCCGCTTCTGATTGCAAATCAGGAAGCCTGCATTCTCGACCTCAAAAAACATCATCCCGTTGCGCTTGCAAAAGTCCCTTATCCGAACGAAGGCTTCCCCGAAGCAATTTTTGATGAACCGTTCGGAAAGTTCGGCTCTGATGACACGGGCTACGAAGAAATATACGATCACAAAATCAGATATTCTCAGATTGACATGTCTCATCATCTCAACAATATTGAGTATATCAGACTTGCAGTCAATGTCTTTTCGGAAGAATTTATGCTTACGCATGAAGTTGACAGCCTCGAGGTTCATTACACAGGCGAAAGCAAAGAAGGACAAACGCTCAGAATTTACAAAGCCGAAAAGGAAGACGGCACATATATCAGAATCAAGGAAAGCGAACGCTGTGTTTTCGATATGAGAATCAGCTTTCGCGACAAATAATTATCCCCATCGGAATGATGGAAGAACGTTGCAAAAGATTAGTTCTCCATCTACAGGCAAAGTAAAACAGAGGTCTTGGATTTTAAGTCAAAAACCTCTGCTTTTTTTGTTGATATTATCGGTAATCACCCCACCAAACCGTCCGCAAAAACGTTTGGATAATTTTAAATTGTCCACCAAACCGTTCTGCTAAAACGTTTGATTTTCCGTTGTCTTTAGCCGATTCCTCCAAGGAAAGCACCTGCGATAAGTGCGATAAGCGCCATCGGAACGAATACAAATTTTCCGAGTCCTATGAAATACTTTCCTATGTAAGGATATTCCTTTCCTGCGCCGAGTTTAACGGCATCGATTGCGGTTTTGCGGTCAAGAATCCAGAAGAACATGATGCCGGCAAGCATTGCGCCAAGCGGGCATACATAGATTGAAACGGCATCCATCCATCCCGAAACGATACCCTGAATCGAAAGCGCCACGCCTCCTCCGATTACAAATACAACAATCGCTGCTGCTTTTCTTCCAAGTCCGAATACTTCCTGAAGCGCCGCAACCGGAACCTCGTACAGATTGATAAGTGAAGTAAGTCCCGCAAAAAGAACGCATATATAGAATATGCAGCATACAAGATGTCCTGCAGGCATTCCGTTAAATACATTAAGAAGTGAAATAAACATAAGTCCCGGGCCGCCTGAGGAAAGCTCTGCGCCGCCGACTGCCATCGTCGGTACAATTACAAGTGTTGCAATAAATGAAGCCAATGTGTCAAAAATAGCAATATGCTTTGCCGAAAGCACCAGATCCTCGTCTTTTCCAAGATACGAGCCATATATAACCGTGCCGTTTCCCGCTATCGAAAGTGAGAAAAAGGCCTGACCGAAAGCAAATATCCAGAGTCTCGGATCTTTAAAGCCTTCAGGATTAATTGTGAAAACAAATTTGTAGCCGTCTGCCGCTCCCGGAAGAGTTGCCACATAAATACCGAGTCCAACCATCAGAACAAACAGCGCAGGCATAAGGATTTTGTTAATTCTCTCGATACCTGCCGAAACTCCGAGGATTGCAATTATTGCAGTAAGAATAACGGCTGTTACGAGCCATCCGTTATTACCCCATGCAGATGCCGTTCCTCCGAAATAACCTCCGATTTCATCCATATTCTGTCCCATCGAAGAAAGCTCGCCTCCGATTGCCGAAACAGCATACTTAAAAATCCAGCCTACAACTACCGTATATCCGATTGCAAGGCCAAGCGCGCCGATAACCGGAATGTAGCCTATATATCTGCCCGAAGCGTTCCCGAAACGCCTTTCGGTACAACCTTTAAACGCGCCTATAGGTCCCGCATGCATATAGCGTCCCAATGCGATTTCCTCAACAACTCCGGTGCTTCCGATGAGAATTACAAAAATAATATACGGCAGAAGAAACGTCAGTCCGCCCCAGTCGGCAACCATATACGGGAATCTCCAGATGTTTCCCATGCCGACCGCAGAACCTACACATGCAAGCGTAAAACCCCATCTGCTCTTGAATCCATCTCTGTTATTTTGTAAAGAATCCATTATTCTATATCCTTTCATTAAAAAATTTGGCAGATGCCACAAACAACATTTTACTGCAAAAGAGTATGTATATCAAATTGTTTTTCTGGTAAAATAAGGTTAAGTTCAAAATCAAACCTTTTTAAGGAGAATCATAAATGGAACAGTTAAATTTTCCCGCAATGTTTTTCAGAATATATGACAAAAAAATCCTTTCCGGCGAAATCACCTTCAGCCGCATAGGCATAAGCAAAGCCG
This sequence comes from Clostridia bacterium, assembly GCA_024693105.1. Classification (GTDB taxonomy): domain Bacteria; phylum Bacillota; class Clostridia; order Peptostreptococcales; family Anaerovoracaceae; genus JAILLO01. The sequence goes on from JAILLO010000046.1 coordinate 44,796, forward strand.
CATTCACAGCGCTTTGCCGCAACGAAAAAATCAGTCTGACGGATGAGGAGCTTTTCGCGATTCTTGAAAGGATGAATCTGAACAAAGAAGAAATTGACGGACTTCTTGAAGCTTATAAAAAATGGAAAGATGACTGATGCAAACGGCCGGCACGCCAAAACAATTGACTTTTGTCCGTTTTGCTAATACTATTGTAGTGATGGGTATTTAGTTTTCTGTATGTTGCGTTATTCCGGAACATGCATACAGACTTTTCATAAGGAGATTATTCAATATGTACAAACGATATATTTCACTGTTTTGCGTATTTCTGCTTATACTTTCATCATTTTGCGCATGCTCAAAGCAGGAAGACACTGACGAAACAGACACCGCACAAAAGGCGAGCAACATACTGACAGAGTCAAAATTATTTATAAATGGCTTCGAGCAGGATTCTTCCTCCGATGTCCCTGTTGAAGTTGCAGGCTTTGATTCACCTAAAGCCGCACTTGAATATTTTAAAAAGGATGACCACATTCCGTCCTGGGATGTACTGTGGCTTGTAGTCGGAGGCATCGATGCGGACGCAGCCGATGCAGCGGGAAATCCGATTCACCGCACTCTTTCACTTTCGGAAAACGAAAAGAATTATTTGCTGAACGATATGCCGTTCATATTCGCAGATACGGTGAACAAAATGACAAACGGCGAACTGGTTCTTGAAGTTCATCCGAAGCTTTATGATAACCCCGTTACATTCCTCGACGAAAAAAATTCGGTTTCAGTCAGAAGTTTTGATGCCGAAACGCGTGAATCTTTCAGAGAATACGATTCTGTTATTGTCACCTTCCGTCCGGATATCGACAATGAAGAGCAGCCTGTTGCCGTGGAACTTCCCGGAACGGCTTACGGCATTCAGGATTATAAATACGGCTTTTGCACAATTCCTGTCGCTTCTTCGCTGATGTATCAGAAAAGTGCGGAAAACCCTAACCCTGAGATCAGGTGGATTTACGAATGGATCAAGACTCTGATGCCGCTTACAAAGGCATTTGGTTCGGAGATCCCTTCGCCTGATTCGGCTGCCGATTACGGTTATACGGAAGAAGCGCTCCGGGCCCGTGCAGAGACACCGGCCGAGGTTTCCGATACTCAGGAAAACGCAGCTCAGCAAAGCGCGCCGGCTCCTGTACCTGCGGAAACTCCGACTTTTGCATTCTGCCGTGATATTCTCAGCGCCAACGTAACTTACACTTCGCAGGACGGTCCCGCAAAGCTCGGAATTACGCCTGCATTGTGGAAGACCATAGCTTACACGCTTGACACAGTGAAATTATAAATTCGGACTTCCGGACTTTCGGGTTTCGGGTTTTCGAACTTTCGGGTTTCGGATTTTCGAACTTCCGGGTTTCGGATTTTCAGACTTTCGGGCTTTGGATTTTACAAACCGGCCGCATTCGCGCATGCAGCTATTCATATTTATCATACTTTTAACAGATTTTACCTTTTTCCGGTGAATTTGAGTTATCTCATTTTCTCCGGAAAATTTTTTTGCAAAAATTTTTTTCAGCATCTCCTGCTACTTAGCTTTCTCGCTCCCCTTGAAATTTCAACGATTCTTCATGTCGCGCCCGCTGTTTTAAAAATACTTTGGTGAAAAAATAGTTTGATGACAAAAGTTTTTTTCAAAAAACTATAGCATTTTGCTTTTCGTTGTGATAGAATGTGCCAAAATGAAGAAATAACCTGTGGTGATTACAGGAAACCACAGACACAAGGCACAAGGATGCCGACTGCCGAATAAGTTAACTGAAAACGAAAAGGAGAAACAAAATGGAAACACTGGTCGGAAGTATATACAAGAATAATTACAAAGAAAACAAAGTTGCAATTTCATTCAAAGGTGAAAACATCACCTACGGGCAGCTTGACAAAGCAGTATGCGGATATGCTGCATTTTTCCGCAGCAAAGGTCTCAAACCTCATGACAAGACAGTGCTGCTTTGCACAAACTCTCCGGAATTTGTATACTGCTATCTGGGAATAGTTAAAAACGGAGGAATCATCATTCCGGCAAACCTTATGCTCACAATCGAAGAGCTGACTCATATTGTTAAGGATTCAGAAGCTTCAAGAATGCTTATACATCCGACAGTCCTGAAAAAAACAGGACGCACCACAGAAGAAATCTCTGCCGCACTTGGCGTTGATGTCTTTGTAATTGATGAAAAAATGAAGAAAGAGGCTCTTGCAATGGCTTCCGGAGATGCTGCAGAGTTTAAAGAGCCTGAAGACGAAAATGAAGTATGCACCCTTCTTTATACTTCCGGCACTACCGGCAAGCAAAAGGCTGCAATGCTGACACACAAAAACCTCGTTATAAATTCATCGCAGTGCCACCACGGACTCGCAATCGTATCCGAAGATGATGTCTATATGTGTGTACTTCCAATGTTCCATGTATTTGCATTTACTGCCTGCATTCTTATGCCGCTTTGGGAGGGTGCGACAACCGTTATTCTTGAAGAATTCCAGCCAAAAGAAGTTATTGCTTCTCTTGTACGCGACGATATCACAGTTTTCATGGGTGTTCCGGCAATGTATATAGTTCTGCTTGAGGCAGGAAAGAAGAACATCAAATTCCCTAAGCTTCGCATGGCTATTTCCGGCGGCGCTTCGCTGCCTGTCGAAATTTACCGTCAGTGCAAAGAAATTCTCAGGCTCCCTATCGTTGAGGGCTACGGACTTACAGAAGCAGCTCCGGGAGCAGCTTTCAATCCGGTTGACAAACAGAAAGAGGGATCTATCGGACTTCCTCTTCCTACAATAGATGCCAAGATTTTTGATGACAACGATTGTGAAGTAGGCTGCAATGTTGTCGGAGAACTTGTTCTTCGCGGTGAAAACGTTATGAAGGGCTACTATAACCAGCCTGAAGAAACCGCAAAAGCACTGAAAAACGGCTGGCTGCATACAGGAGACCTCGCGCGCATGGACGAAGACGGCTATATCTTCATAGTCGACAGAAAAAAAGACATGGTTGTTGTCTCAGGCATGAATGTTTATCCGCGTGAAATCGAAGAAGTAATTTTCAAGCATCCGAAGGTTAAGGAAACAGCAGTTATAGGAGTGCATGACAGGCTAAGAGGCGAAAAAGTCAAGGCTTTTGTCGTACTTAAGGAAGGCGAAGAATGCACCTCTTCGGAAATTTCCGCATTCCTGAAGGAGCGCCTTGCAGCTTTCAAGCTTCCAAAGAATATTGAATTTGTAGACTCACTTCCAAAGAACGGAAGCGGCAAAATTCTCAAGAAGCTGCTGAAAGAACAGCACAGCGCATAATTTACACAGCAATGACGTCCGACTACCATCTATTTTTCTTTCGGACTGTACTATTTTCGATGTACCGGAAAGCATCGAAACTATAAGCACAAAGAGCTGCCAACCGGCAGCTCTTTGTATTTAAAATAAAAAATATATTTTCTTTCTGTGTCTTTACTGTTTCTGTGTATTGTCTCTCTGTACTATTTCTTTATACGCTTGCGTGCGACTTTTCTGAAGCCCTTGTGCTTTTCCCTGTCCTTTTCGGGAGATTCAACCTCAACATTTCCTGCTGTCAGGGAATCCTTAACCGCCGAAACCGACGCCTCCGCTTCAGCCGCAGAGCTGTAGTCTTCCTCAAACTTCATATCGGCTTCAAGATCGGACTCGATACCTGCTTCTGTGCCAAAATCTTCGCCGCCGTCAGCGCCCGAATCTTCGCCGCCGTCGTTTGCGTCGTAGTTTTCTTCGGCTTCGATGTGTTCAGGTTCAAAGCTCTCCGGAGTATCAAGCTCCTCGGGAACTCCCGATGCTTCCTTTTCAGCCTCAATATCCTCTCTGTCCTTCTTCATGTTTTTCTCAACAAGGTCTGCCTTTGAGGAATATTTTTTGTAATTTTCCTTGTCTCCGCTGTTCTTATAAATTGAAGCCAGTTCGCGAAGCGTTTCAAGATGCGTTGCATTCATCGTAAGAACCCGCTTAAATGCATTTACGGCATCTGCCTTTTTTCCGAGGCGTTCATAAGCAACGCCCAGATAATACGACATCGGCCACCAGGATTTGAAATTCGTCTTCATAAAAGGCTCAAGCTTTTCTATACCTTCGTGGTATCTGCCCGCAAGAACAGCATTGTATCCCTTTTCTATTTCTACAGGATCTCTCAACTGCTCAATACGCTTGCGGATTTCCCTCTTGTCTTTGGAATTCTTCGAAAATCTCAGGAATTCCATCCATGTAAGCTGTGCCTTAACATAAAGTCCTATATTGAGATATGCATATCCGAGATAATAATATCCGTTTGCAAATCTCGGATGAGTCTCGGTCAGAAGTTCGAAAAACTCAAGAGCCTCCGCCTTGAATCTGCCGATATACTCTTCGTTTTTGCTTGCAAGATACATTGCGCGGCAGCACCTTGCATAACTGTACATCGAGTGAAGATAATCAGGCTTCATGCACAAAGACGCCCTGAAATGTATGCAGGCAGCATCAAGGTCTCCCTCTTCCGCCATATCGCGTCCTTCCTTCATCATACCTTCGTATATTTTGTAATTGAACAGTTTGTTCAGAAAATCAATGTAATTCTGTGCATATCTGAACTTTGGATCGCATCCCATAATCCATGCCATGTTTTCGGCAATATGAAGTGTTCTAAGGCCGTTTCCGCCGGCAAATTCCTTTACATCCTGCTTTCTGAGAGGAACCGGTACACCTTTCATTATTTCCGTCACACCGTGTTTTTCCATAAATTCGTTGGAAAATTCGGCAAAAACGAACTTGTTAAGATACTTCTTGAAATACCTCCCGATACGGTCCTCGCGGACTCTCAAATCTGCCTCCTCCGGCGGTCTTACAACAGTTCTTGTAATTCCAAGAGCCTGGAGAAAAGTCTTTTTCTCAGGAGTTGTTTCTGTTTTTTTCCTCAGCATAAAATCACCTACAGGATGTTCCATCCCTTTCTTTTAAATTTTTTAATTGCGTCAAAATTCAAGGTCTTTTCCATATCGGCTTCAAGCGTCTGCAGTGCCCTTTCCTCAAGCCCCGTCAGGGTTTCGGATTTCCACAGAACATATTTGTAAAGCATCCGGTATGCGTCTTCCTTGCTGTGTGACCTGTGCTGCCATCCCTGCAGGCAGTAATATGATGTCAAATCCCGGAAGAATTCAAACGGTGTCAATTCTGTTTCTTCAAGAAGAAGATCCGTTGTAGCCGAAAACCCTTTTCGATTATAGTACAAATCAAAAACATTTTCAATGCGCCGAAGCTGCGCCAGTTCCTTTGAGGAGATGAAGCGGTTTGAAATTACTTCATACGGCGGCATATCGCGAAATACATAATCATATTTATCTTTTTCTTCGCGAATCTGCGTTCCCTTTAAAAGCTTAAGAAAGCCAAGCTGCAATGCATCCGGCCTCAATGCGAAAACAGCATCAAAGGAGCGTGCAAAGCTCTCGAAATCCTCATACGGAAGACCTGCTATCAAATCAAGATGAACATGTATGTTCTGCATTTCCATAAGAGCCCTGACATTGCGTGTCAGCCTGTCAAAATCGGCATTTCTGTGAACTGCTGCCAGCGTCTGCGGATTCATGGACTGAACGCCTATTTCAAACTGAAAAAGGCCTTTTCTTGCATCCTTCAGAATGAATAACGCCTCATCGTCAAGAAGCTCCGCACATATTTCAAAGTGGAAATTTGTAACTTCGTTGTCAGATGCAATTAGATATTTCCATATTTCCTTTGCACGTGCCGAATCATAATTGAAAGTGCGGTCAAGAAACTTAACCTGCTTTACCTTCCTTGTCAGAAAATATCTGAGTTCGGTTCTGACGCGGTCAACAGGAAGAGCCCGAATGCCCTTTTCTATTGATGACATGCAGTAGCTGCATGAATAAGGGCATCCTCTTGCCGACTCGTAATAAATGACCTTGTCTTCCTCGCACGGGAAATAGTTGTAAGGAAATTCCACCGCCTGAAAATCCGTATTTTCTCTGAGAGGATTAACAAATATCCTCCCCTCCTGCCTGTAAATAAGACCTCTGATTTTCGTAAGCGCAATTGCATATGTACCAAAATCAAACGCATTTTGTTCTTCCGGCGAAATTGCAAGCTGCGCATTGTGCCGCTTTGTCAGCACCCCAGTAAGTTCGGCAAAGGTCTGTTCGCCTTCCCCCTGAATGATGAAATCAAGATATCTGTGAGAACTCATCATCTCAATCGCATCATAGCTGACCTCAGGTCCTCCCAGAAGGATTATCATTTCCGGATTTGCCTTTTTAAGGTTTGCGCACAGCTCAAGAATCATTTCTATGTTCCAGACATAGCATGAAAAGCAGACCATATCCGCGTCGCTTAAAACTATTTCGCTGTAAATATATGCTTTGTCATTATTGATTGTAAATTCCCTGATACTTACATCCGCGCCGCTTTCCTGTGAAGCCATATACAGGCACTTCAGAGCCGGATTTGAATGTGCGTATTTTGAATTTAATGTTGTAAGCAGAATTTTCATATTCTATCTGTCCTCCCGGACCCGAACCGACCGGGTCCAAGCTGTCTAAAACATTCTGAGTCTTTCGTCCTTCAGAAGTCCCGTATCAGCCGCAGCCCTTTCAAGTGTCTGTATCAGCTTGTCCTTGTCCTGCGGGAGCGTACCTCTGAGCGAAACATAGTTCGAAGCGTGATTGCTTCTGAACACACAGGTCTTTCCCGGAGCGATATTAATATTTTTCATCATGAGCATCGCTTCCTTAATAACCTCTTCAGCAGTCAGAATATGGAATTTTCCGCTCTGAATATCTTCGTACATCGGAGCTCTTTTGTTCACCATAAGCGTAAGAAGGCCGACATATGAAGGCGACATTTCGCTGATCATGCTTGCCGTCTCAAGCGCATGCTCCTCGAAATCGTCAAGTCCGCCAAGACCTGAAATAAACGTAACAGAAGCCTTGATATCTGCATCCTCTATCATTCTTACAGCCTTAATAAGCTGCTCTCTTGTAGCCCCCTTGCACATATCCTTAAGAACCTTGTCGCTTCCTGATTCCGCTCCGATATAGATAATGGTAACTCCGTGTCTTCTGAGTTCTTCGAGATCCTCGGGAGTCTTGTGAAGCACATCCTTTGCGTTTCCGTAAATAGTAACTCTTTCGCATTCCGGGAAAAGCTCCTCGATTCTTTCAAGAATCGGAACGAGCTTCCTGTTTGTCAGCGCAAGAGCATCACCGTCACAAAGAAATACTCTTCCGACACTGCTGTAATGCTCACGTGCCCAGTCGAGATCCTCAAAAACCTCATTAATATCCCTTACACGGAATTTCTTTTCTTTGAACATGCTGCAAAACCTGCATTTGTTGTGTGTGCAGCCGATTGTTACCTGTACGAGCAGGCTGTATGCTTCACTTGGCGGTCTGTAGATATCTCCTTCGTATCTCATGTTACATCCTTTCCGGGGCTTTTATTCCAAGCAGCCCAAGTCCATTTTTAATAGTATTCTTTGCCGCAATTACAAGTGCCAGTTTTGCGACCTTTTCTTCTTCGTCATCAACCAGAATATGTTCTTCATGGTAGAACTTATTGAATGCCTGCGCAACATCGACAATATGCCTTGTCACTACAGACGGTTCGTATTTTTCGCTTGCTTCCACGATAACTTCAGGGAATCTGTAAAGAAGCTTTGCAAGTTCAATGCAGCTGTCTGTGCATATCTTTGAAAAATCGACCTTTGCCGACGCAGCCTTTGCAACCGCAGCTTCACCCGCATTTCTGAGGACGCTTGCCGCTCTTGCATGTGTGTACTGAACATACGGTCCCGTTTCTCCTTCAAAGTTAAGAACCTTGCTCCAGGAGAATACATAATCCTTGATTCTGCTGTTTGAAAGTTCATTGAACATAACTGCGCCGATGCCGACCATCTTTGCAGTCTCGTCGATGTTTTCGGTATTTACACCCTTCTCGATAATTACCTGCTTTGTCTGCTCAACCGCTCTGTTAAGAACATCCTCCAGGAAAACGACTCTTCCGTGTCTTGTCGACATTGTTCCTTCCTCAAGGCTTACAAGACCGAACGGAATGTGAACACAGTCTTTGGCCCAGTCATAGCCCATCAGCTCAATAATCTTGATCCACTGCTGGAAATGCAGATTCTGCTGAGAAGCTACGATGTAAAGATTCTTGTGGAAATTATAGGTGTTCTTTCTGTAAAGAGCAGCCGCAATATCTCTTGTAATGTACAAGGTCGAGCCGTCCGACTTTGTAATAAGGGCAGGTGAAAGATCGTATTCGGAAAGATCGACAATCTGCGCACCCTGCGATTCCTGTAAAAGATTCTTGTCCTTAAGTTCCTGAACGACTGCAGGCATTTTGTCGGAATAGAAGCTCTCTCCGTTGTATGAATCAAAGGTAATTCCGAGCATATCGTATACTCTGTTGAATTCCTTGAGGCTTTCTTCCCTGAACCACTTCCAGAGTGCAACCTCTTCCTCCGAACCCTGCTCGAGCTTTGCAAATACAGCTCTTGCTTCATCATCAAGCGAAGGATCGTTTTCTACCTCAACGTGGAATTTTGTATAATAACTAAGAAGTGTTTTGATCGGTGAATCAATAACATCCTGCTTGTTTCCCCATTTTCTGTATGCTACAATCATCTTTCCGAACTGTGTGCCGTAATCGCCCAGATGATTGATACGGAATGTATCATAGCCCAGAAAATCATAAATCTTATATATGGAATTGCCGATAACAGTACTTCTGATATGTCCTATATGGAACGGCTTTGCAATGTTAGGCGAAGAATATTCAACGATGACCTTTTTGCCTGCGCCGATATCGCTTCTTCCGAAATCGTCACCTTTTTCAACAGCCTCCGTAACTGCTGTTGAAACAAACTCTTTTCTTGAAAGAAACATATTCACATATGCATTTACATTTTCAACCTTTTCAAAAATCGCGTCTCCTCTGATTTTTTCCTCAATATCCTTTGCAATCATAGGCGGCGCCTTGCGAAGAAGTTTTGCAAGTCTGAAGCACGGAAACGCATAATCACCCATTTTGCTGTCGGAAGGGATTTCCACCATGCTTTCAATTTCTTCCGTCGTAAGACCTTCAACAGCCCCCGAAAGAAGCTGTGCAATCTTTTTCCTGTAATCTACCATTTAATTTCATCCTCCTCAGTAATTACCAAAATATCATTTTTCTTCAAATATCGTGTAAACATCCCGTCGCCCGCTGTTTTCACATGCGAAAATGTACCGTCGTATATTGTGCCGCATCCGCATGTCGGGCTGTTTGCCTTCAGTATGGCTCCGTCTATGCTTTCTCCGCGCTTTGAAGCCTCCGCGCATGCCTTTTCAAAGCACAGCCTGCGGCCCTTTTCAAAGGCCTCGGTGTGGTCCTCTCCCTTTTGGTTCACGGCTCTTCCGTTTACTATCTCAATCGGGTCCCTCGGTACGGGAAGTCCTCCCTCAACCTCCGGGCATACCGCGAAAACGCTGTGATTCTTTGCGAACTCGCAAACCCTTTCGTTTTCGTTATTGCCACCGCTGTATTTGCAGTTTTCTCCCAGAAGACAGGCACTAATAATATACATTTCATCAACCTTCTTTCAACTGTACTATTGTCACTCCGTCACCGCCCTCGTTCATGCGGCCGTTTCTGAAGCTTTTGACATGCTTATGGCTCTTGAGCATATGCTGTATGCCGCTTCTGAGTATTCCTTCGCCTCTTCCGTGAATAACGGTAACTGTTGTAAGGCCTGCCATAAATGCATCATCAAGGTATTTGTCAACATCCATAACGGCATCGTCAAGATATCTGCCCTGAACATTTATGCTCGGACTTATCTCTGCCGACTTTTGCCTGTACATGCTTCCGTAACCGGAATTCTTTGCCTTCTTCTTTGCCGGAGCATTGTTTTCTATGGACATGAGGTCCTTTATATTGACATTAATCTTCATAATGCCGACCTGAACCGTCAAATCTCCTTTGTCGTCGGGAAGCGTGATAACTTCTCCGTTTTGGTCTATCGAAAGAATTTTGACCCTGCTTCCTTCGCGAAGCTGCTCTTTTTTGACGGGATTTCTGTTTTCGGGAACCTGTATGCCGTCACGATGCTTCGATTCGGCATTTTTTATGCGTCTTCTGTTTTCATCAAAACGCTTTGTCCTCTCGCCCAGACTTTCAATCTTCGAAAGCTCTCTCAGCTCCTTTTGTATGTCTGAGGACAGTTCCTTTGTTTCTCTGATTATTTCACGTGCTTCATGCCTTGCCTGAGCCAGTATTTTTTCTTTTGCGGCATCAAGCTTTGCCCGTTCTTTGTCAAGTTCTTCCTTTTGTTTTTTGATTGCAAGCGACAGATAAATTGCCTCGTCTCTTTCTTCTTCGGCCTTTCTTCTGTCCTTTTCAAGTGCCTCTATAACACTTTCAAATTCTATATCACCTGTTTCAAGAAGAGTCTTTGCATGTTCGATGATTTTCTCTTCAAGACCAAGCTTTCTTGATATTTCAAACGCATTTGACTTCCCCGGCGTACCTGTTGTCAGCCTGTATGTCGGGCTCAGCGTTTCAATGTTGAATTCCATTGAGGCATTTTCAACGCCGGGCGTCGAAATTGCGTATTTTTTCAGTTCTGTATAATGTGTCGTCGCAAGCGTTTTTGCGCCGCGCCTGTAAAGATTGTCGAGTATCGCCACCGCAAGAGCAGCACCCTCTGCAGGGTCTGTTCCGGCGCCGAGCTCATCTATAAGAACCAGAGTTCCCTCATCCGCCTTTGAAACGATATCAACTATATTGTTCATATGAGATGAAAAAGTCGAAAGGCTCTGCTCTATACTCTGTTCGTCGCCTATATCGGCAAAAATATTTGCATAAACCGGCATTTTCGTACCTTCCGCCGCCGGTACATGAAGACCCGACTGCGTGAGCACCGCAAAAAGGCCGACCGTCTTGAGCGTTACCGTTTTTCCTCCGGTATTTGGTCCCGTAATAATCAGCGTGTTGTATTCACCGCCGAGTCCGACAGAAATCGGGACTACTTTTTTTGCATCGATAAGAGGGTGGCGTCCCTTTCTTATCTCGAGAATTCCCTCGTCATTGATAACAGGCTCCGTTGCGTCCCACATGCTCGAAAGCTTTCCCTTTGCAAAGATGAAATCGAGCTGCAAAAGCAGTTTCTGATTGTTGAGTATTTCATGATAATGCTCCGAGACATAACCGGAAAGTTCATACAAAATGCGCTCTATTTCGGCCTTTTCCGCAAGTTCAAGCTCACGGAGTTCATTGTTCAGGTTCACAATTACCTGCGGCTCTACAAACAAAGTGGAACCGCTTGCCGACTGGTCATGAATAATACCCGGAAATCTGCTTCTGTGCTCCTGTTTGACAGGAATCACATAACGCCCGTCGCGCATTGTAACTATCGAATCCTGAAGCAGTGATTTGTTTTCCTGAGAATTCATTATCTGGTTCATTCTCGCCCTGATTGATTCGTTCTGACGCACTATGCTTCTGCGTATGCTGCGAAGCTCGGGGCTTGCATTGTCTGCCATCTCATCTTCTGACAAAATGCATCTTTCAATATCTTCCTCAAGCTTTTTCTGAACGGAAATGACCTCTGCAATACTTTTAATAATGGGAACCGGCGGCAAATCGGATTTGAGAAAGGTTACAACATTTCTTGCAACGGCCAGGTTGTATCTGATTTCCAAAAGCTGCTTCATCGTCAGACTTCCGCCTTTTCTTGCCAGATGAAGATAATTATCGATGTCGTAAAAATTCCCCAAAGGCAATGCGCCTTTATGCACAATAACGGAAACCGCTTCCGTGGTTTCCGCTAACAAGTCCTTTATCCGCCTTGAATCACTGACAGGCTGCAGTTTTTCGATAACTTCCTTAGTCATGGCCGACGCCGCCTGTTCTTTAAGTATGTTTATTATTTTGTAGTACTCAAGTACCTTTTGCGCTTTCCGATTCATCCCTTTACTTAAGATCCTTTTTCATTTTTTCATTTTCATTCTTGAGTCTGATGTTTTCCATCTGAATCTCGAAAAAATTATTTTCAAGATCTTTGTATTTTTCTTCGGCCTGTGAAAGAGCTCTGTCTGAATTCTCGCCCATGCTCTTTTTCATGTCTTCAAGCTCTGCCCTCAGTTTCGCTATCTCATCCTCCTGCTCTTTGGCCTTTGTCATCAATTCTTCTTTTTGTTTTGCCGTTGAAGCCGCTTCTTCCTTGCATTGTACAAAATTTGTCTTGCATTCTTCCCACAGCATTACATAATGGTCGGTATCCTTCGTCAGCTGCTCATTGACCTCCTGCAGGCTCTGATTTTTTTCAAGCTGCTCGAAATAATCATCGGCCGCATTCACTGCCGCAAGAATGGCTACCGTCACAGGATTCTTCTTCGTAAACGCTGCACTGATTTCGTGCATTTTCTTATCGACATATTCTGCAACATGTTCAATATGTTCCCTGGAAGTATCACCTGCTATTGTGAACTCCTGCCCGTAAATTTTTACGTTCACTTTGTTGCTGCTTCCCATATTCATGCTCCTTCAACAAACTTATCCGGGACACCGCATAATATACGGCATCCCGGGTATATAACCTACAGTTCCCGGGAATAACCCGGTTTTCACGGAAAGAAACTACATTTCTCTCAGAGTTGCCTTTGTCTTTTCTTCGAGCTGCTTAAGCACCTTTGCATGAACCCCGGAAACCTCCTCATCGGTAAGAGTTCTGTCCGAAGCTCTGTAAGTAAGCGTAAATGCGACACTCTTCTTTCCTTCGGCAACCTGCTTGCCTCTGTATACGTCAAACAGTTTGACATTTTCAAGGATGTCTCCGCCGTTTTCAGCGATGATCTTTTCGATTGTGCCGACCTGCACGTCTTCATCGACAAGCAGGGCAATATCTCTTGATGTTGCAGGGAATTTAGGAAGAGGCTTGTACGCCTTTTCGACATTTGCATTTCTTACTACCGCTTCAAAGAGGATCTCACAGCAGTAGCAGCGTGTGCCTATACCGTACTTATCCGCAACGTCCGGGTGAATTTCGCCCATGATTCCGAGTTCCTCACCGTTATAGCTGATTCTTGCGCAGCGTCCCGGATGATAAACACCATATTCGCTCTCTGCCGTAAATTCGAGGTCGCGGATTCCGAGATTGTTGAGGAGTTCAACAACGATACCCTTAAGAGTATAGAAGGTTTCGCCCTCACCGTATGCCGCAACGCAAAGTGCATCCTGCTCGCTTGGCAGCTCTTCCGGGTCGGTCAGATTTGCCATAAATGTATTTCCGATTTCAAAAGCTCTTGCCGCAGGAAGATTCCTTGAGTAGTTTCTTCCCAGCACTTCAAGCATATTCGGAGTCAGAACGGTTCTCATAACCGAATTTTCTTCTCCCAGAGGATTTATGATGCGTACAAAGGCTCTTTCCCATGAATCCTCGGCAATGCGGATATTGTCCACTCCCTTTGGACTTACAAAGGAATAAGTCTGGATTTCGTTTGCTCCCAGTCCGCAAAGAATTTCTCTTGCCATGTCTCTGAGAGTTCTTACCTTTGGCTCTGTTACCTGAACATTTCCGGCAGGAATTGTCACAGGCATCTTATCATATCCGTAAAGTCTTGCAACTTCTTCGATGTAATCAACTTCGGTCTCGAGGTCCTGACGAATTGTCGGAGGCGTAACCTTCATGATGTTTCCTTCACCTTCAACCTTCATTTCAAGGCTCTCGAAATAACCTGTCATCTGCTCTCTTGAAATATTAATTCCGAGAACGCTGTTGACTCTGTCAACACGAACATCCACAGGCTTATGCACAGCAGGTGCCGGATAAACGTCAACAGAGCCCTTGCATACCTTTCCTGCTCCGAGCATTTCAATAAGTCTGCACACTCTGTCCGCAGCAGCCTCGCAGAGGTTAGGGTCGATACCCTTTTCGTATCTTGAAGAAGCTTCCGTACGAAGAGTCAGTTTCTTTGAAGTCGCTCTGATATTGTCTCCGTTGAAGTTTGCGGATTCAATCAGAACAGTATTTGTATCTGATTCGATTTCCGAATTCAGACCTCCCATGATGCCTGCAAGAGCAACACCTTTTTTGGCGTCCTTGATAAGGAGCATGCTGTCGTTGAGAGTTCTTTCGGTGCCGTCAAGTGTCGTGAATTTTTCTCCCTTTTCAGCAGTATCCACCACAATCTTTGCTCCTTCAACCATGCGGATGTCAAAAGCGTGAAGAGGCTGTCCGTATTCGAGCATTACGAAATTTGTTATATCGACTATATTGTTGATAGGTCTCATGCCCGCAAAGATAAGTCTCTTCTGAAGCCACCATGGTGACTGTGCAATCTTAACATCTGTTACAACTCTTGCAACATACCTTCTGCAAAGGTCAGGTCTTTTTATTTCAACCTGAATATGGTCTTTTGCGTTTCCTTCTTCCTTTTCGCACTTTGTATCCGGATATCTGAGCTTTTCTCCGAATGTTGCTGCCGATTCTCTTGCCATTCCTATCATAGCAAGGCAGTCAGGTCTGTTCGGGGTTATTTCAAAATCAACAACGGCGCTTTTGAGTCCCGTTGCTTCAACAAAGTCCATGCCCGGCGTATATTCGCCTTCCATAATCCATATACCGTCTCTGTGCGCAATCGGAACCACTTTGTCATCAAGTCCGAGCTCTCCGGCAGAACAAAGCATGCCAAACGATTCAACTCCTCTGAGCTTTCCTTTTTTGATCTTGACTCCGCCTTCAGTCTTAGGCTGACCGTGAAGCGGGCCCGGAATATGGCTGCCGTGAAGCGCAACCGGAACGTATGCTCCCTCAAAAACATTTGTTGCGCCGGTTACAATCTGAACAGGCTCTTCCTGTCCGACATTCACACTGCATACAACAAGCTTGTCGGCATCGGGATGCTTTTCGATCTTTTCGATTTTTCCTACGACAACACCCTCAATACCTTCTCCGAAATATTCAACAGTCTCAAGATTTGAGCCTGACATAATCATTCTGTCACAGAATTCATTAACACTTACCTTTACATCGGTATAATCTTTCAGCCATTCAACAGGTACTAACATCTATGACACCTCCTACTTAAACTGGTTGATGAAACGCATATCGTTGTCATAGAACAACCTGATATCATCAACACCGTACTTCAACATAGCGATTCTTTCAACACCCATACCGAACGCAAAGCCCGTATACTTTTCGGTATCAAGCTTTCCGACATCAAGAACGTTCGGATGAACCATGCCGCAGCCGAGGATTTCAATCCAGCCGCTGCCCTTGCATACTCTGCAGCCTTTTCCGCCGCATTTGAAGCAGGAAACGTCCATTTCGGCACTCGGTTCGGTAAACGGGAAGTGATGCGGTCTGAACTTTGTTCTTACCTCAGAACCAAACATCTGCTTTGCAAAAGTATCAAGTGTTCCCTTAAGATCTGCCATTGTAATTCCTTCATCAACAACAAGTCCCTCTACCTGATGGAACATAGGTGAGTGAGTTGCATCGGGAGTATCGCATCTGAAGCAGCGTCCCGGTGAAATAATCTTGATAGGAGGCTTCTGCGCCATCAGCGTTCTTGCCTGAACCGGAGAAGTCTGAGTTCTCAGAAGTGTCTTTTCCGTAATGTAGAATGTATCTGTCATATCACGTGCAGGATGATTAGGTCCCGCATTGAGTGCGTCAAAGTTAAAAAATACCGTCTCAACTTCAGGGCCTTCTGCGATGGAGAATCCCATCGACTTGAAAACTCTTGAGATTTCTTCTATGGTAATCGTCAGAGGATGCTTTGTGCCGATGTTATAAGGGACACCCGGCTCTGTCACATCAATTGTTTCAAGTTTAAACTGTGCCTTTCTTGCCGATTCCTTCACCTGCGCAAACTTCTCTTCAAGAAGTTTTTCTATCTCTGCTCTGACTGCGTTTGCAGCCTGTCCGAGTTCTTTCTTTTCTTCCGGCGAAAGCTTTCCCATTCCTCTGAGGATTTCCGTAAGCTGGCCTTTCTTTCCCAGAGCTTTGACTCTGATACTGTCTGTTTCGGCAACGGTAGCGGCCTTTGCAAGCTCGTCCTTTACCTGCTGCAAAATATTGTTAAGCTGAATTTGCATTTATTTACCTCTTTCTTTTCTTAATTTCTCATGGATTCATACATCAGAATCCCGCCCGCAACCGATGCGTTCAGCGAATCTATACGGCCGCTCATCGGAATTTTGATTTTTAAATCCGACAGGGCAATCATTTCTTCACAGATGCCCCTTCCCTCGTTCCCTATAACGAGAGCAATATTTTTTCTGAGATCCACGTTGCTGTAATAAAGCTCCGTGTCAAAACACGTACTCACGATCTTCTTTTGATGCCTTTTAAGAACGCCTGCCGCTTCCTCCGGTGATTCCGCAAAATAAAGCGGCACACGAAAAAGCGAGCCCGCCGCAGCTCTTACAACCTTTGGGGAAAAAACATCACCGCTGCCCTTGAGCAGCATAACCCCGCCGTAGCCTGCAGCATCTGCCGTCCTTATAAGCGTTCCGAGATTTCCCGGGTCCTGAAGCCTGTCAAGTACAAGCACATTGCCGTTTCCTTCGGAACACCTCTCAAAGAATTCACTTTCTTTGTAGCTGCGCTTCTTCACAACAGCGATAACTCCCTGCGATGTGTCCGTCTGCGCTATGGCATCAAAAAGCTTCTCGTCGAATGTGCATAATTCTACTGCCGCCTTTTCCTCAAAGAGAGGTCCTTTGTAGCCTCTTCGGTATATCAAAGCATCCATTGCTTCGTTTTCCCTGAGTGCCTCCTCTATAAGATTCGGTCCTTCAATAAGATATGCCCCAAAGCTGTCTCTGTATTTTTTGCCTGAAAGCTTGCTGCAAAATTTGAATATTCTGTTGTCCTTTGAATTGATTTCCTTCATGCAACAATCCTTTTCAATATTTAGAAAAGCCGGCTTTCACCGGCTTGTTTCCCTTTTGACAGTCAGAAAGATTTCGTTCCTTCGATTTATTTCTGAAGGAATGTCGGAATGTCAAATAATCCTGCTTTCTTTGATACAGGTTCCGGCTCCGGTTCCTGTTCTCCCGATGCTTCAGGTCTTAAAGCGCTCTTTTCTGCGATTTTGCTTTCGAGAGCCTCATCGATTGCCTTTGCGTCAGCTTCATTTTTGATTTTTGCGATTCCTTCGATTTCTTCTGTTTTTCTTCTGATTGTATCATCTTCGCGAGGAACGATAATCTGCGTATCCTTTGTTCTTTCCTCAAAGCCTGTGGCAATTACGGTAATAACCATTTCATCGGACATATCCTCCCTTACGGTAGTACCGAAGATAACAATGGCATCCTTGTCTGCCGCCTCTTCAATCTGCTGTGCAGCTTCGTTGATTTCGAGCATGCCAAGATCGTATCCGCCCATGATGTTGAGAAGAACGGCCTTTGCTCCTTTGATTGAAGTTTCAAGAAGCGGACTTTCGATTGCGGATTTGACTGCATCCGCAACGCGCTTTTCGCCCTTTCCTCTGCCGACACCCATATGTGCAAGACCGCGATCGCTCATGACAGTCTTGACATCGGCAAAGTCGAGGTTGATAAGACCGGACTCCGAAATAAGATCCGAAATGCCCTGTACGCCCTGTCTGAGAACATCATCCGCCTTCATAAGAGCTTCCATCATCGTAGTGTTCTTTTCGCATATCTGAAGGATCTTGTCATTTGGAACAACTACAAGCGAGTCAACATACTTCTTGAGGAATTTAAGACCGAGTTCTGCATGGTCTTTTCTCTTTCTTCCCTCAAACGTAAAAGGCTTTGTAACAACTCCGACAGTCAGAATGCCGAGATCCTTTGCCGTTTTGGCAATAATAGGAGCCGCACCCGTTCCTGTGCCGCCACCCATACCTGCCGTGATAAAAATCATATCGCAGCCGGTAATAAACTTTGTAAGATCTTCAAGGTTTTCTTCTGCCGCTTTCTGCCCGATTTCAGGATTTGCACCTGCTCCCAGTCCTTTTGTCAGCTTTTCGCCGATCTGCAGCTTTGTCTCTGCTTTTGAACTGTTCAGTGCCTGTCTATCGGTATTGATGGCCATAAAAGTAACACCTTTAAGACCAACTTCTATCATTCTGTTTACTGCATTGCAGCCTGCGCCGCCCACGCCGATAACTTTTATCTGCGCGTCATTGTTTTCATTTACCTCAAACTGTAACATCAGAAAGAGTCCTCCTGTCAATTATTTTGCACAAAAGCATATATGGCATGCGGGCGTGCCCTGTGTCAGACTTTTGTCTGAAATCTCATACACCCACAATATTTCTTGTAAAACACATCTTTTGTAATTGTATCATAATAACGAATATTTTGCCACAATAAACGCTTATTTTTCATCGTTATTCTGACTTTTTTTTGCTCTTATATTGTCAATAACAATATGTCTTGCAACAGCCAGATTGTTAAACATGCGTCCGCCAAACACAAGAATGGCCGCGTAATACAGCGGAACACCCAGTTTGTCTCCCACAAAAGTCAGAAGACCTGCAAGTATTGCATTAATGACAAACCCCGACACAAAGATAAGATTGTCGTATTTGCCTTCCATATATGCCCGGACTGCACCCACAACCGAATCTATGGCCGCAAGAAGCCCCATGGTTATATAAAACGAGTATTCCACAGAATAAGAGAAATCAAATACGAAACCTATAAGGATTCCCACTGCAATTCCAAGAAGCATTACTACAATCAATTCTTATCTTCTCCTTCCTTTTTTGTCATATACCTGAATTCAGGCTCTGCCTCATAAGCGTCGATAATAATATGGTCCGTAAGGCGTACCTGAAACTGTATTCCCCAGTCTTTAAGCGAGTTTGCCACTCCTTCCGGCGCAAGAAGACAGTCTGCCATGCGCCTTCCGTTTCCGATTGCTTTAATCATGAACGGTCTGGCATAAGTGGTTCCGTTTATGCGCACCGTATATCCCGAACAGTTAATCGATGTTGTGGGCAGAATCCTCTGACCGTTTACGGACAATGCCTCTGCGCCCGCTCTTCTGAGTTCGTTGAGAACCAGGAGAATGTCACTGTCATGCACAAGCAGATTGTTGATGCTTTCCCCGTCAAGAAGAGCTCTTGTACCGTCATCGACCGTTACGATTACGCCCGGGCCTTCAACGCGCTCCGTTCCGTTGAGAATCCTGAGCTTATCCAGTTCGCTTTCAAGGCTTTCCTTCATATCGTTTACGTCTTTTCTATTTGTCTCATCGTAAATCTGATTGTACAGGTCGAGTTTCATCATGCCTTCCTTGTACATCTCATTGATGTATCCGGCAGTCATTTTTTCGGATTCGATATTTGCTCCGTAATCACTTATAACTCCGGGAGAAACATACAGCTTCTGGCCGTCTGTGATGCGTGCCTGAACCACAATACCAAACCCTATCAAAAGGCATATCAGGAAAACGGCTATCTGATGCTCATATTTTTTCATGGCATCACCCGTCCTGTCGGCTTTCGTCTTCTGCCGGAACAGTCTTTGCATATTTGAATTCGATAACGCCGGCATATCTCGGTATCGTCATCTCATCCTTTGCCAAAAGGCCGACTGTCAGGCCGTATTTCAGTTTCATGTCCTGAATAACACCGCCCCTGATATTCAGCGCATTTTTCAGTGTTTCGGGATTGCCGATGGCCTTTACCGTGTAAGGAGGCGCGGTTGCTGTGCCGTTGATATTGATATGGCTTCCCGCAAGGCTTATTTCCGTGGTCGGGACAATCCTCTGTTCGTTAATCGAAACCGCCTCGGCCCCGGCTTCTTTCATCTTGTTCACAAGGCTGAGGAGCAGTTCGTAATTGAAGGTAATTACGCTGAAATCTTCCTGATATTCATCAACATTCTTCGGGTCGTTAATTGTAACGATGACACCCGGACCCATTACATCCACAAGGCCCGCTGCCATCCTGTTCTTTTCTATTTCGTCCACAAGGTTTTTTACAAAGGTGTCCTCCTCTGCCTTTTCCTTTTCGATTGAAGTCAGTTTTTCTTCAAGCTCAACATAGCGGGCCATTGCGCTTTCACGCTCATCCCTGGCTTTTTTGAGTTCCGCTTCATAGCCTTTCAGCTTTGCAAGAGGCACAAGTCCTCCCTGATCGGAGCCTGATGTAGTCTGAATCTGTATTGCAAGGACAATTCCGATAAGAATTGCAAGTATTCCGACAATCACAAAGTTTCCCTTCTTTTTCCCGCGAGGTTCGTTTTCCATAAATTTCATTCTCCACTTCATGAACAGTATAAATGACACCGGCACATGCCGGCAGATAATTCGCTTATTTGCCTTTGCACATTCCCGGGAGCAGGCCGCCCGGCAAAACGTCACCGGGGATCGGTGCCCGGAAATTTAAACATTCGGGCTGAAAGAACAGTAATCATTGCCGCTTACCGTCACAACGCCCCTTTGTATTCCGTTCTTGTAAAGATCGTATAAAACAGCTTCAAGATTTCCGTTTTTAATGTTCGCAAGAATATCCTCCGGTGAGCCCTGGCAGACAAGCTGCTCATAAATATATGCCTTTATGATGACATTCGATATGTCGATTTTTTTGAATGTAATATCGCTTTCCTGAAGTGCATTCAGCAATTTCAGGGTGTCGGTAAGAACTGCATTTTCTTCGACCTCAAGAGGCTTTCCCGGATTCATTTTCCTGATTGTAAGCCCTTCGACAAGCGGCAGCTGCGGCTGCGTATTTGTCTTTTTCAGCACCATCCCGTCACCGTCGATTACTATAAATGTGGCGGAATAAGGCACTACCGCCGCCTCGGTTCTCTCGTCCACCGAAATCTTCAGTGTCGCAGGCAGTTTCCTTGAAATATCGGCATCCCTGATATAAGGGTCGCGCAGAAGCTTTTCCTTCATCTCGGCAGCATCTGTTTCAAAAAATATGTTTCTGCCTTTTTTTGCGCCTGCTTTTTCGATAATTTGCGAGCTTGTAAAATAACTGCTTTCCGAAACCTCTATTTTGTGAACATCAAACAGTTCGGATGTCAGAAGGAAATAAAGTCCCACGCAAAGTGCCACAAAAATCAGGAATTTGAGCAAATAATGCTTTTTTCTTCTCTTTTTTCTCTTTCTTGGGGTGTTTCCTTCCATAAATGTCTCTCCTAAAGCAGTTCAAAAGTTCGGCACTATTTTCCGAGTGCCTTCATAACCTCACGGTAAATTATTTCAGTCGCGTTTCCGGGTGCAGCCTTTGCGGCATCAAGCCCCATTTTTTGGCGTTTCTCCGGATTTGTGAGCATCGTTTCGATATCGCTCAGCAGAATTTCGTTTGTAAGATATTTTTCTTCCGTCAGGATTGCGCCGCCCACGTCAGCAACAGCCTTGGCGTTGAAATACTGATGATTTCCCGTCACATACGGAGACGGAATCATGATTGAAGGCTTGCGGCATACAGTAATCTCCGAAACGGTCAGAGCGCCCGCACGGCTTATAACCAGGTCGCATGCCCCCAGATAAACATCCATGTTGTCAATATACGGCAGAATATGAATATTGTCGGCAAGCTCCGACGCAATGTAGGAGGTTTTCTCCTTCACTTCATCAAAATGCACCTTTCCCGTAACAAAATAGATTTCCATTTTGTCGCTGCCGTTGTATTTTTCAAGCACTCTCAGCATTGCCTCGTTGATTCTTTCAGCGCCACGGCTTCCGCCGAAGCAAAGCAGAACAAATCTGTCGTCTTCGATGCCGAGTTTTTGTCTGCACTCCTTGTAATCAGCCTCAAAAAACTGCTTTCTGACAGGGTTTCCGGTCAGAATAAGCTTGTTCTTTTTTCTGAAATATTCTGCCGCCGCATCAAAGCTGATGAATACCTTATCTACATAATTTTGCAGAATTTTATTTGTCATTCCCGGAAAGGCGTTCTGCTCGTGAATGAAACAGTGCACACCGTGTTTCTTTGCCGAACGCACGACCGGTCCGCAGACATAGCCTCCCGTGCCTATAACGACATCGGGCCTGAATTTTTCAATAATTGCATCCGCTTCTTTGATTCCTTTTACAAGATCTTTTGCTGTACGGACATTCTTCAGCGGATTTTTTCTGTTGAATCCGCTTACCGTAACAAATTCAAGAGGATAACCGTTTTTGGGCACAAGCTCGGTTTCAAGTCCGCGCTTTGTTCCCACAAAAAGGATTTCGGCATCTTCCTGCATTTCTTTTATTTTGTCTGCTATGGCAATGGCCGGATAAATATGACCGCCCGTGCCTCCGCCTGTCATGATTACTTTCATTTTTGTTCACTTCCCGGTTCTTTTTTTCGTGACTGCCTCGATATATTCAGCAGAATTCCCATAGATCCCATAAACAGAAGGAGCGCATTTCCGCCGTAGCTTATAAACGGCAGCGTTACTCCTGTCGGCGGCATCGAGGACGTTACAACGGCAATATTCAGCACAACCTGAACAGCTATCATTGTAGTTATGCCCGCCGCCATAAGCATTCCCTGATGATCGGGCGCATTGAGGGCTATATGCATACCCCTCCATATAAGTATAAGATAAACGGCCATAAGGATGAGAATCCCGAAATAGCCGAGTTCTTCGCCTATAATTGCAAGTATGAAGTCATTTTGCGGTTCGGGAAGATAAAGCGTCTTTTGGATTCCCTTTCCCAGTCCGAGTCCGAAAAAGCCCCCCGAGCCCAGTGCCAGAAGAGACTGCACTACCTGATAGCCCGTATTGAGGGGGTCGTCAAACGGATTGAGAAAGCTTGTGAAACGTCTGAATCTGTAACCGTCTTCATCCATGAAAATCAAAACAAGCGCCGCAAAAGCTCCCAGCGAAAGGACGCCCAGAATATATCTCCAGCGAAGACCCGCAAAAAACATAATTCCAATGACTATGGCGCATACGGTAATCGCCGTCGACATATTCGGCTGCTTCATGATAAGTCCGCCAAATACAGCGCACAAAACAAGCGGCACAACTATTCCCTCTCCGAAAGAAAAAATCCTGTCAGGTTTTGATCCGAGATACCAGGACATGAAAATAATAACTACTATTTTGGCGATTTCTCCCGGCATGACCGTTATGCCTCCCACGCTGATCCAGCGTGTGGCAGAGTTAAGTGTTACTCCAAGCGGTGTGAATACTGCCAAAAGTCCCAGGAATCCGACCGCAAGCATAAAAACCGCCACTTTCTTTGAGCAGAGTATTCTGTAGTTTATTCTCGTCATTACGAACATGAGCACCGTGCCTGCCCCTGCCCATATTGCATCCCTGATAAGAAAATAATAAGGGTTCCCTTTTTCGCTTATTGCATTGTAATAACTGGCGCTGAAAACCATGACCACACCGAAAATCACAAGTGACATGGTCAGAAATACCAGTATAAAGTCATTTATTGCCCATTTGCGCGCACGCTTAACCTTTGTCATCTATTTTTCCAATCCCGCAACACACTTTTTGAAATGTTCTCCTCTTTCTTCGAAACAGGAATACATATCCCAGCTTGCACAGGCAGGAGAAAGAAGTACAGTGTCCCCTTCTTCCGCAAGTTCAAAGCCTTTTTTCACGCACTCTTCCATGTCGGAAGCCGTAGTAATATTTGAAAAGCCCATTTTTTCCGCTGTTTCACGGATTTTGGGTGCCGTCTTTCCAAGCAGAATCATGTGTCTTACCTTGCCGCCGAAAGCCGCAATCAGCTCATCAAATTCAGAGCCCTTGTCATATCCGCCCGCAATGAGAATCATCTTTCCGCTTATTGCCTCAACCGCCTTGATTGAGGAATCCGGATTTGTGCCTTTCGAATCGTTGACAAAGCGCACACCTTTTATCGTATCAACATATTCGAGTCTGTGCTCAACGCCGGTGAAGCTCCTGAGAACCTGTGCTATCGTATCGGGCGATATTCCCGCAAAATAAGAAATCGCAGCAGCTGCAAGTGCATTTTCGAGGTTGTGTGTGCCCGGAATCTGCAGTTCATCGGCACCGCAGATATCCGCGGTTTCGCCTTTCTCATTTTTTATGACAATTCTTCCGTCGCTGACAAAAGCCCCAAAATCAAGTTTCTCCTTCCTCGTGAAAGGAACTACGGTCGCGCCGCAGCCTTCCGCGATTTTTCTTGAAGGCTCATCGTCGTAATTTACTACGAAATACTCGTCTTTGGTCTGGTTTTTAAAAACATTCGCCTTTGCCGAGGCATAATTTTCCATTGTTTTGTGTCTGTTAAGATGATCCGGTGTAAGATTCAGCAATGCCGATACTACAGGTCTGAACTCACTGACGGTTTCGAGCTGAAAGCTGCTTGCTTCCGTAACAAGCCAGGTATCATCGTCGGCCTCCATCGATGCCGATATCACAGGAACGCCTATATTTCCCACTACTTCCGTCTTTCTTCCTGCCGCCTTAAAGATTTCACCTGTGAGGGTTGTTGTCGTAGTCTTGCCGTTTGTGCCGGTAATTGCCACGTATTTTCCCTTTCCCACTCTGTATGCAATTTCAAGCTCGCCTGTTATCTCAGCGCCTTTCTCTTTCTGTGCCTTGATAAAGTCAAGTTCCGGAGGAACTCCCGGGCTTAATACCAGCATGTCAAAAGTAATTTCACCGGAATTCGGTGTTTCTGCGTAATATCCCTTTATGTTTTTCTTTTCAAAGTCAGCCACGACTTTTGCGTCAAGTTCTTCCTTTTTCTTGGAATCCTGCACATATACCGCCGCCCCGAGCTTTGAAAGAGCGTTTGCCGCAGCAACTCCCGAACGTGCCATACCTATTACAAGAATTTTCTTTCCCTCAATATCAGAATTTTTCATTGCGTGTATTTACTCCCATCAAAACAAAATAATTTATAAGTCGCCAAAAGCCCCGTAAGATGCATAAGGTAAAGCTTCTCACAGAGCCCGGTAATTACAGGATACAAACTGATATAATGCAGCATATCGCAGTCACTGCCCAGAACATCTTGACCACGCTTGTTTCTTTCATGCCGCTAAGTTCAAAATGGTGATGAAGAGGTGCCATTTTGAATACTCTTTTTCCGGTAGACTTGAAGCTCACTACCTGGATAATTACAGAGAGTGCTTCGGCCACAAAAATGAAACCGGCAACAGGCAGCAGAAATTCAAGCTTCATTACCGTGGCACATGCCGCGATTCCCGCACCCAGTGCAAGGGAGCCCGTGTCGCCCATGAAAACCCTGGCCGGATGTCTGTTGAAAACGAGGAACCCAAGACAGGCCCCACATATCGCAGCAGAACATACAGACGAAGAAGTCATCGAAAGTCCCGCCCCAAGAAGCGCAAAGAAGAGTGTTACAATTGCCGAAACACCGCTTGCAAGTCCGTCAAGGCCGTCGGTAAGATTGACGCTGTTTGTCATGGCAACCACAACAAAAGCTATGAACGGAACATACCAGATGCCAAAATCTATATAGATATTTGCAATCGGCACAAATACACATGTTCCGAAATGAGACGCCGCAGACATATAAATCGCAAGTCCCACCGATATTGCTATCTGAAGAAGCAGCTTCTGCCAGGCTCTCAGGCCGAGATTGTGCTTCATTTTGACTTTAATGTAATCATCGAGAAAGCCTATTGCCCCGAAAAGCAGAAGAACCACAAGGATTACGGCCGAATCCGCGCTGAAATGGCCCGTCAATATCACTCCGGCAACTATTCCGATCAGGATTGCAATGCCTCCCATGGATGGCGTACCCGCCTTTTTGAGATGCGACTGCGGCCCGTCTTCGCGTATGTTCTGGCCGGCCTTCATTGCTCTGAGAACCGGTATCAAAAGTTTTGTGGCAATTACCGCTACAACAAATGCTACCGCAAATCCAAGAATAATATTCTTATATACTGCAAACATAAACATGTTTTTTTCTGCCTCCCGTCTTCTCAGGTCATGTAATTAAATCAAAGCTGTTCAGGAATTTTTTTGACGATTTCCTCCATTGCAAGTCCTCTTGAGGCCTTTACCAGAATAACGTCTCCGGGCCTGACAAGTTCGTTTAGTTTTTCTGCCAGCGCAGCCTTGGTTTCAAATGATAATACATCTTTCATGCCGGCGGATACGGCACCCTGAGCTATGAATTTCCCGAGCTCGCCGACCGTTATCAGGCAGTCTGTCTTTTTTTCCTTCGCATAAGCGCCGACTTCCATGTGGAACTTCTGTGTGTCCTTTCCAAGCTCATACATATCGCCGAGAATGGCAACTTTTCTGATTCCTTTTGTGGAAGCAAGCACATCAAGGGCCGATTTCATTGAATCCGGGCTTGCGTTGTATGTATCGTCAATAATTTTATATCCGTTTTTGCCTCTGATGCTCAGTCTTTTTTCGGTCAGAACCATCTTTGAAAGGCCCCTTGCGGCTTCTTCAAGCGTAATCCCAAGCTCGAGACCTGCGGCAACCGCGAGCGCTGCATTGGAAGCGTTGTGGACGCCCGGAACGCTCAATTCAAACATTTGCATCACGAGGTTATGCTCAAGCTTAAATTTTATACCTTCTTCCCCCATATCGTCAATGTCAGAAATTCTCAAATCCTGTTTTCCTTTTTCGCCGACACTTATAAGCTTGTAATTGCCTTTTGTGTTCTCGGGCGTAAGCAGGTCGTTCCCGCCATTTACTATGAGTACGCAGTTTTCGTCAAAGAAGTCGGTAATTTCCATTTTGGCTTTTAATATGCCCTCTCGGCTTCCGAGATACTCCATGTGCGAAATACCGATATTTGTGATGAGGCCGATCTGCGGTCTTGCAATATCAACCAGCGTATGAATTTCGCCAAAAGCGCTCATTCCCATCTCAAGTACCGCAACCTCTGTTCCTTCATCCATTGAAAGAATCGTCAGCGGCATGCCTATGTGATTGTTCAGATTGCCCCTGTTGCATACTGTTTTGTATTTTTCGCTACATATATAATACAGCATGTCTTTTGTGCTTGTTTTTCCGTTGCTCCCGGTTACGCCTATTACCTTCAGGCCGTCAAAGGTTCCGATATACCACTTCGCAAGAAGCTGCAGTGCCCTTGTCGTGTCCTGCGTCATCAGGATATCGACATCCGGTGCTTTTTCTATAAGGGCCGCCGCAGCAGCTTCGTCAGACATGACAAAAGAAGTGCAGCCGTTTTGGAGAGCGCCTTCCGCATATTTATGCGCATCACGGTTTTCACCTATGAGAGCGAAAAATATATCCCCCTCTTTTGCTTCTCTTGAATCTGTACAGATGTTTCCTATGAGCTTTTCTTTTCTGCCGCAGAGGAGCCTTGCCCCGGCAGCATTTTCAATCTGTGCTATCGAAATTTTTTTCATTGCTTTTTTCCTTTATTCTCTATACAAATATACTGTGCCTCCGGCATTTATCCTACCCCCGGCCTTCGGATACTGATCGACAACGGCAAAATCCGTTTTGTCTTCGCCCGGATCGGGTGAAATCACATATGAAAGTCCTTTTGATTTCAGAATTCCGACTGCCTCTTCGTAGCATTGTTTTCCGGTCACATCGGGAACAGCCACCTGTGCGTTTTGAATCGTATTTTTTTCCGACTGCGTGTAATTCGGCTTAATATTCATGTACCTGAGTACATTTGCCAGTATTTTCTGCGCTCCCGGAGCCGCTGTCTGGCTTCCGTATTTTACACCTTTAGGATTGTCTACCACAAGAAGAATCGCAATCTTCGGGTCATCCATAGGTGCCATTCCTATGAACGAAGAATTTGTTTCATCGGAATATTTTCCGTTAACGGCCTTATTTGCCGTTCCGGTCTTTCCTCCGACCCTGTAGCCTTCAACCTTTGCGTTGCTTCCGCCGCCTTCGGATACTACCGATTCCATTATAAGGCACATTTCATCAGCCGTTTTTTTCGAAATTACCTGCCTTACAATTTCAGGCTTGAATTCCTCCACAACCTTTCCTTCACTGTCAAGCAGAGCCTTTACAAGGCGCGGTTTCATCAGCTTCCCGTCATTACCCAGAGAAGAAATCGCCGTTATCTGCTGCAGCATTGTAACCGCAATTCCCTGTCCGTACGACATTGTCGCAAGTCCGACAGGACCTGCCGTATCAATATTTTGAAGTATCGGATTTCCTTCTCCCGGATAGTCGATACCTGTCTTTTCCGTCATTCCGAAGAGCTTCAGATAATCGTAAAATTTTGTCAGTCCGATTCTTTGCGAAAGAGTTGCAAATACCGGATTGCACGAATTGCCTACAGCCTGCACCAAGGTTTCCGCGCCGTGCGGATTTCCTGTTCTCCAGCAGTGAAGTTCAACGCCGGCTATAAAGTATCTGTATGTACATACAAACACCTCATTCAGGCTTGTCAGTCCCTCTTCGAGTGCCATTGAAGTTGTCAGAAGCTTCGATGTCGAACCCGGTTCATAAACGTCGCTGACCATCGGATTTCGCCACATATTGTTCCAGTATTCGAACTTCTTGTCATCCGGCAGTGTTTCAAGATATGCAGCCGCGTCTGTGCTTGTCGGCACTCTCGGATTGTTCGGATCGTAATCGGGCGTCATCCCCATCGCAAGTACGTCACCCGTCTTCGGGTCCATCATGATGCACATGACTCTGTCCGCCTGAGTTTCTCTCTGCACTTCCTCAAGGCCCATTTCGACATAATGCTGGATAACCTCGTCTATTGTAAGCATCAGACTCAGCCCGTCCTCCGCTTTGTAGTATTTTTCAACACCGTACGAAAGGCTGTTGCCCTGGACATCGGTATTTTTAATCCACCTTCCGGGCACACCGCTGAGATACTGATTGTACTTCAGTTCAATTCCCGCAAGTCCGCTGTTATCGTCTGTCACGCTTCCCAGGACATGCGCGGCGAAAGCCCCCATCGGGTAATACCGCTTGACTTCCTCGGATATTTCAATACCGGGAAGTTTTGCCGCCCTGATTTTGTCCGCGGTGTCCTTGTCACGGTACTTTGTAATCTTTACAAGCGACTGTTCTTTTGTAATAGCCGCTTCAATTTCTTCCTCATCCATATCGAGTATTTCGGAAAGCTTGTCGGCCGTATTGAGAATTGCAGCTCTTTTTTCATCACCGGTTTTTTTCTCCGCAATCCCCGCAGGTCTTGCCCAGACAGAATATGTTGCCGCGCTTACCGCAAGCTCTTTTCCGTTTCTGTCCAATATCGAACCGCGTTTTGCCTGAATCGGCACGTCACGCGTCTGCTGCTCAATAGCCATTTTGGAATACTCGTTTGCTTTTACGACCTGAATCCAGCCCACGCGAAAGCATAGTCCGATGCATGCAACACATATGATTGTAAAGGCAATAATTATTCTTCTGCTTGTAATTCCCTTAAGTCTCGGATATGCGACACTTTTTTTCCTGCTTTCCCTCATGGTAATTCTCTCAATCTGTCTGCATAAAAGAAAAACCAGACATCCGGTATGTCCTGATTCGCTTGTCTGGCTTTTTTTATCTTCAATTTTTCTGCCGCCGCAGCGGTATTCTTCGGCCTAATTAAAAGCCTGTTCCTTCATAACAAGTCCGAAATCCGCTTCCGGTGTCACGGAGGTATTTACAAATACGTATTCTCCCTGCTGGGGATATACCATTCCAAGCTGCGAAACGGCTTTTTCCTCAATGGTTTCAATGTTTGTAGCTTCCATAAGTTCAACATTGAGAGTGCCTATTTCATTGCTGAGCTCATCGTTTGCAACAATAATCCTGTTGATATCGTATTTTATGCTTGCCGCAAATGCTGTCGAAACAATTACAATAAGCCCCAGTACGCCCACAAAAATCGTAAGGGACAAAAGCCTGATTCTGTCGGCAGAAGTCACCTTCAGGGAATTGTCATTTTTAGTTCTGTTTTTCCTTGCTTTTGTATTCTCTTTTGGTCTTAAATCGATACCGTATTTCTTGTAATCTTCCTGATACTCATACCATCTTTCAACCGCAAACACACCAATCACCTCAATTTCCGGATCACCCTCAGCTTGGCGCTGCGCGCTCTCGGATTTGCTTCAAGCTCGCTTTCGCCGGGCACTACAGGCTTTCCCGTCACCTTCTCCACGTCGGCCTTTTTCCCACAAACACAAACAGGAAATTCTTTCGGACACGTGCACGGATTTGCACGCCTGTTGAAAACTTCCTTCACAATTCTGTCCTCAAGAGAGTGGAAGGTAATTATGCAAAGCCTTCCGTCCTCTGCAAGCACATCACAAAATTCATTTACCGCCTTTTCAAGCTGCCCAAGCTCATCATTTACTTCGATTCTGATAGCCTGGAAAGTACGCTTTGCCGGATGAGGGCCTTCTCTTCTCGCCTTCGCCGGTATAGCTGCCTTTATAATATCCACAAGCTCACCTGTGGTTTTAATCTTCTCTTTTTCTCTTGCCTTCACGATGAAGCTGCTTATCCGCGAAGCCCATCTTTCCTCACCGTAATCTCTTATAATCTGCGTAAGCTGTTTCTCTGTGTAATCATTGACAACATCGAAGGCACTGAATGAATCGTCACGATTCATCCTCATATCGAGTGGGGCGTCCTGCATGTAGGAAAAGCCCCGTTCAGAGTTGTCAAGCTGGAAGGAGGAGACTCCCAGATCGAGGAGTGCTCCGTTTATCTTCGGAATCCCCAACTCTTCCAACACCCGCTTTATATCCGAATAATTACGCTGGACATAAAGTCTGTTGCATTCATACTTTTCCAAACGTTTTTGGGAGGCGGCAAGCGCATCTCTGTCACGGTCTATCCCGATAAGAGTACCTGCGCTGCCAAGTATTTCACATACGCCGGATGCATGGCCCCCACCACCTAACGTGCCGTCCACATAAATTCCGTCCGGCCTTATATTTAAGTATTCCATGCATTCTTCAAAAAGTACCGACGTATGTTTAAATTCCATAGTTCTCTAATTTCTGAGCCAGATCCGAAGGTTCAAGGCTTTCTTCAGCTTCAGCCTTTTCCCACTCGCTCTTGCTCCACACTTCAATTTTGTTCAGTATCCCCACAGTCACAAGCTCTTTTTCGATATTTGCATATTCTCTGAGCTCCTGTGGCAGTGTCATTCTACCCTGCTTGTCAATTTCGCACTCAACTGCATTTGCAAAATAGTGTCTTACAAGCCTTCTTGCGTTCGGGTCTCCGGAAGGAAGCGTTTCAAGCTTTGCCTTGAACTTGCCCCATTCCTCAAACGGGTAGATGTAAAGGCATTTATCTATGCCTTTTGTAAGAACACATCTGTAGCCGAGTTCCTCTCTGTACTTAGAAGGCACAATCATACGGCATTTGGCATCTATTGAGTTTTGATATTTGCCCATCAGCATATGAGAGACCTCCCGATTTTTTATCCTGCCACCACTATAAACCACTTTACTCCACTTTTCAACCACACCGACAAAAAAACAGGCTGTCAGCCTCCACCTTTTGACAAAAAAAGCAAAAATGAAACACTTCATTTTTGCTTTTCGGCTATATATAGTGGTGTCCGAAAATTATGTACCCATATCTAGAAACTGTTTTCTTGATTTTTTTTGCTCTTTTTTCAGGGGCGTCAAACGTTGGAATTTCAACGTTTTACAGTTGCTTACATTTTTGTTTTTTTATTCGGGTTCTGAAAAACGAAATTTTGTAATTTTATGGAATTGCAATGTAACTTTTCTGTTACAAATAATTTTTCCGTCGTTCGTCATTGCATATTTGTGGTAATATAAAAGTACAAATTTTGTTCAGTTCAGTAATTATTCACTACATTTTTTGCTTGATTTTTCAAAACAGGAGGCTTTTGGAAAAATGAAAAACAAATCGCTCACTCTCTGTCTTGTGTGCATCCTGGTTTTTTCGTGTCTGTTTTACGGTTGTCGCGAAGAAAACCAAAGCGGAGGCACAATTGACGAACCCGCTATTACAGTAGATTATCTTACCGGCGAATATGCCGATCAGCTTCTGCGCGACGGCGCGGAGCACGTATTCGGTTCTATCAGCATGGATCTTTCTGATCCCGCAAACCCTGTCCTCAACGTCACCGCAAAGGAATATGTCGAGGATTCTTCAAGAGCAGCCGGTTATTATATAGCAGACAGAAATCTTACTCTTTCTTATCCGCTTGCCGAAGAGGCAAGAACAACTTTCCTTGTAGGAAGAACGAGTATACCTAAGATTATGACGACTGAAGAATTCTGCAAAGCATATACTGCGGATACTTCCGGTTTTGCAACCGTTCCCTCCGCAAATTCTGCCGGAGGCACTGTTGCTGCAAACGCAACAAACGTTGACGACGAAGCTCTTCAGACCGCAGAAAGCGACCTTGAGACGCACCTTCAGTCGAAATATTACGATATCTATGTCATGAACGGTCAGGTCGAGCTCATTCTGGCTTACTATCTCTAAAGCACCGAATATGAAGACACAGGTGCAAATACCGGTATAGGCACAGATATACGAATAATCATTCAAACAAATACGAAAGATGAAAAGCGCCCGCGAACAGCCTGCTTCAGGCATTCGGGGCGTTATTTTTTATGGCGGGCAAAACTTTTCTCTGCGCCTGAGACCGACCCCCGGAATCCGCCAAGGTTTCGGTGCCTGCATCGCCTGACCGCCGTTAAAGCTGCAACAAAAAAGGGGCCGTCCAAAACAGCCCCCGGATTCATATTCCGATTTAATTGTATGTTGAATTATACATTGAAGAGGAATGTAATAATGTCGCCGTCTTTGACAACATACTCCTTGCCTTCGGACCTGAGCATTCCCTTTTCCCTCGCGGCAGCCATGCTGCCTCCCACTTCAATAAAACTGTCGTATGCAATAGTTTCCGCGCGGATAAATCCACGTTCAAAGTCCGTATGGATTTTGCCTGCCGCCTGAGGTGCCTTTGTGCCTCTTTTGATGGTCCATGCACGGCATTCATCTTCACCCGCAGTCAGGAAGGATATGAGATCAAGCAGTGAATAGCTTGCCTTGATCAGCTTGTCCAGGCCGCTTTCCTCGATACCCATGTCTGCCAAAAATTCTGCCCGTTCATCATCTTCCATCTCCGCAAGTTCTGCCTCAATCTGGGCACATATAACAACCGTCTGTGACCCCTCTGCTTCTGCGATTTTCCTGACCTTCTCAGTATATTCGTTGCCGTCTGCCACATCATCGTCAGAAACGTTTGCAACATAGATAATAGGCTTGTACGACAAAAGTCCAAGACTCTTGACAAATGCTTCATCCTCTTCCTCAATATCCATCGCACGTGCATTTTTGCCGCTTTCAAGCCACTTATAAATATCCTCC
>JAILLO010000068.1 GCA_024693105.1 Clostridia bacterium
GGAAGTGGATGGTCTCATAGGTACAATAAGGGAGTGCTCTGATAAATGCGTAAGGAACCATGATAAACCAAAAAATACAACCCATGAATAATAACATATAGTACCTCCTATCTGCAAAGCTCATCAAGAGATACTTTCAGAGCTTCGGCGAGTTTGATTGCAGTAGACACGAAATAGTTATATTGAGAACAAAGAAACGCAACTAATCCTGTTTTAAAAGACATGTGAATTGATTGCATGATTTCTTTTCAATCGTGATATAGTCGCTGGCTTCTTTGAATAATTTTTCGGCTTTTTCATAGGACAAATTATAGCGATCCTGAACTTTATGAATGAGTTCATCATATGGCAAATCTTTAAACTCAAAGAAATGGTCAATATAAAAATAACTGATGAGATCAAGCATTTTCCCATGTATATAATCCCAAAAGATGCCTGGAATTGCCTTAAAAAAGACCATAGCAATTGCTAAGATAACAATAATACCAAATAAAACCATAAACATATCCTCCTATTCGCAGAGCTTATCAAGTGTAACTCCGAGAGCCTTTGCAAGCTTTTTAGCGTTTGAGACTCTGCAGTCGCCTGCCTTTTCAATATCCTGTATAGTTCGAAGAGGAACACCGGAAAGTGCGGAAAGTTTAGCTGCAGATAATTTTTGTTCGTTTCGAATTTGTTTTAGTTTCATACATACTACCACCTTTTGTAGCATCATAGCACGAAAAATCGTATTAATCAATAAGAAAAGAGAAAAAAATGGCAACAAGAACAATAAGTACAAAGCTCGCCATTGAGGGCGAACAGGAATATAGACAGAAAGTTTCAATGCTGAACAGCGAGCTTGCAGTTATGGAATCCGAACTCAAAAAGGTAAGTAGCGCATATATCGGAGAGGCAAATACTGCAGAGGCACTTGAAGCCAAAGAAAAAGCATTGACAAATGCAGTACAAGCTCAGGAAAAAGTGATGGCTGAACAAAATGCGGCATATAATAACGCCATCACGACACATGAAAAATACAAAAAAGAACTTGAAGAGATTGAGAAGAAACTTTCTGAAAGCAAAACGAAATACAACTCGTATACCGAAAGCGAGAAGCAAGCAAGTAAGGAAGCAAAAGAACTTGAAGCGGAAATAAAGAAGCTTGAAGCAGAGCACGAAAGACTCAACGGGAAAACTATGGCATCAAAAAAAGGTGCTGATTCCTGGCAGCAAAGCATTAACAAAAGCAAGAAATAAAAGCAGCCGCCACAAAAGCTCACCTAAGCATGAGCGGCAACATCTTAAACAAAGTTCTTGGATAGTCGAAGAAAAAGAAAGCCCCGTAAAATCACGGGGCGTTTTTATTGCAAAAAACAAAAATGGAAAATTCTGTTGGTCATATCTTGGTCATACTTTGGTCATACTTTATATGAAAAATATCAAAAAAGAGCGAAAAAGAATGAAAAAGAATAGCAAGGAATAAAAACCGCAAAGCATTGAAATTTCAACAATAAAGAAGGGGACTGTTGAAAATTCAACAGTCCCCTTTTGGCGGAGACGGTGGGATTCGAACCCACGCACCCCGGAGGGTGACCGCATTTCGAGTGCGGCTCGTTATGACCACTTCGATACGTCTCCATGTAATTGTGATATGTCGGATAAATTTATTCGCAACGGTCAAATTATACAATTTTTCGGTCATGTTTGCAATACCCGAATTTCTATATATATGAATTATTGGAATTATAATATCCATGAATTTTTCGTTTTGCGATTTGGCGTGAGTTTTCGTTTTGTGATTTGGCGTGGGTTTTCGTTTTGTGATTTGGCGTGAATTGACGTAACAGCGCAGGCGTCCGGAAAAATTCTTATTTTTTTCCGCTTTTGCCGATAATATATAGTGTGAGCAATATAATTTTGCTGTCTTCGGGCCGAAATCCATCACAATTATCGAAAAATAATGAAGATTTTAACATTTTCGAGACTTTCAGCAATTTAACTTGCAAAAAAATGGATATTGGGCTAAAATTGAAGGAACAAGGTTACATTTTCAAAAGGGAAAATTCAAATTTTCTTCATTACACGTTATACGTTGTATTTGTTTTAATTTTTTATGGGGGCTTAGATTATGCAAAATACATGTGCGCAGGGCGAAGCAAGAAACAGACTTATGATTGTTGAAGATGACGGAAATCTTTCTGAGATTCTTACTTTCAATCTTTCACACTGTGGTTATACTTATAAGGTTGCAGGCAACTGCAAGGAAGCAAATGAACTTTGTCAGGATTTCCAGTATGATGCGGTTCTTCTTGACATTATGCTGCCGGACGGAAACGGATTTGATATTTGCAAAACCATCAGGGAAAAATCAGGTGTGCCTATTATTTTTATGAGTTGTTGTGATGATGATGATTATATCAGCGAGGCATTTGCACACGGTTGTGACGATTACATCATTAAACCTATCAATTACAAATTGCTTGAAGCAAAGCTTGCTGCAAATATCAGCAAGTATTATGATTCAAGTTTTTCGACAAGGACAAAATTCAATACTACGGCGCAGGTTGGAGATATCACGGTAGACAGAACGAATCATGTTCTGACCATACACGAAAACAAAGTGTATCTCTCACCGATTGAGTACAAGCTGTTTATGTTCTTCTGTGACAATCCGAACAGACTTCTTCTGTACAAGGAAATTTACAACCATGTATGGAACGAACCCGATCTTGATGACTGCCGTACAGTAATGGTTCATGTCAGCAACCTGAGAAAGAAAATGGGTATTTGCCAGCCGCATATAAAGACTTTGCGTGGAGCAGGATACATTTTCACTACAAACGAAGATTAATAGCGAAAATCGGACATTGCCGGTATTAAGTTATATAAATTCGGACCTGTGAGTATTCACAGGTCTTTTTAGAAGAAAAATAAATGACCGAAAGAGAGAACAATAAGAAATGACAAAACAAAAGACGGAATTTTTTGTTGCCGATCCGGCGGGAAATATCACTATTATGGTAGTTTCTCCGGTGAAAAGAAAAAATTATGCGAAAGTTGCAAAGCAGCTTCTTGCACTTGAAGAGTACAAGGGTGAACAGGTTGGATTTATCAGGGAAAAACCTGAAGATGCAGACGGAAGCATGGAAATGTGCGGCCTTGAGTTTTGCGGAAATGCAGGAAGGAGTTTTGCGCTTTATCTTGCGGGCCGCGGAGAAGGACATCCACTTTGCACTCAGGAAGCCGGCAGTGATGAAAGAGAACTGCTTATCCGTGTCAGCGGAAGTGATAAACCTGTCAGAACAATCGTAAATCCAAAGAACTCATATGCCGGAATATTCATGCCGCTTCCGAAGAAAATCGATATGGTAGTAGGAAGTGAAGACGATGAACTTAACGGCAGTATAGTAGTCGATTTTGAGGGGATTACGCATATGATCCTTGAGGATGTTAAGGCTTCGGATGAAACTTTTGAAAAGGTAAAAAAATATATTAACAGAGAATATAACAATCCGCCGTGTATTGGCGCAATGTTTTATGATATTAAAAATGATTACATGGTGCCGGTTGTTTATGTTCGTGATGTTGACACAACATATTATGAGGGCAGCTGTGGATCGGGAACCTGTGCAGCGGGCATTTCAAGGTGTGTCGGAAGATTAAACGATACTTACAGATATGAAATAAAACAACCGCGCGGAAGTCTTACGGTTGCAGTTACGATGCAGGACGGAAGACCCGCGGCAGTTTCTGTGGAAGGAACGGTTAAGATAGGTGATATTCACAGTGTTGACATTGAAATATAATTGCTGTTTGGAATGGAGGATGAAATGCCGGTATTAGAAAAGTCTTTGACAAAATCACAGTTGAAAGAGATGCATAAGAGGGAACAGCATCTGACGGAAATGGCAAAGCAGGACAGTGCTTTTGCAAGTCAGCTTGCGGCTTCGGGTCAGCAGTCGTTTCAATATCAGAAAAAGAAGTCCGTAGCAAGAAATTACAGGGATTATGAAATATATAGCAGAATGCATATGAGAGAAACAGATGCTTTCGGTGATTTTCAGCCTGTAATCGACGGACTTAATCAACAGCTTTCGGACGTTTCCGCAGACAGCGACGCATTATTTTTACCGGAAGGGTATATGCCGTGCGAAAAATCATCAAGGCTCAGAACCGCTGACGCTTTGAAAAGGCTCGCAGGAAGCAGCTTAACGCAGGAAGTTTCAACTGAGGAAGAGCTGAGTATGATCCAGTCTTCACTGTTTGCGGGAATTCAAAAAAGAAAAGCCGGTGAAGAAGTTCCGGACAAATTACGCGAAAAAGAAAGAGAAGGACTTACAAAGTTACAGAGCCTCTATTTCAGGCATCTTGAAGCACTGGACGAGAAGTACGGCGGAGCGGATCTTGCAAAAATGACACCGGTTGATTATTTAAGAAATCTGCCGGGTATAGAGCAGGATTTCGCGTGCCTTCAGGATATGAAGGTATTTATTATGAATTACAAGCCTGTCAATATCGATGATGCCGCACAGGCTCTGCTAATGAAAAAGCTTACATACTATCTCGGTGCATGGGATCTTTTGCAGGAAAGGGCACAGCTTTATGCAAAAGCAGATGATGAAAGTGTTGTCACCCAAAGCGGAAAACTGCAGAAGAATGTTGAGAAGAGCTGGTCGGAAAGAATGCGCAGCCTTAGGGAAGGCGCAAAACGGGCCGGAGCTTTTGCTGATTTAAAAAAGACAAAGAAAAAAGCGGCCAAAACGGCAAATTCCGGGAATGTTTCTTTTGAAGAGGCCATGAAAACCGAAGCATCACCGGATGCTTTTGAGCCGGGTTCCGAGCCTGATGCGGTAAAAATGCTTGCCGATATAGCAGCGATTAAAAAAATACGGGAACTGAAGGAGAAGCAGCCGGATTATTACAGGCTTGGTATAGGCTATGCCGATTATCTCAGGTCTGAAAAGCTTATTGAACTTCTTCCTGCATATGAAAAGGCAGTTGAACTGCATCTGAGAAAGCAGGCAGTTGAGGGAAGGGATGACGATGTGGCTATTTCGGTAAGGGCTGCTGCGGATGCCGCTTTTGCCGAATACAAAGCAAAGGCGCAGGAGGTGAAAACTTATTCGCAGGATGAGATTACCGAACTGCTTCAGAAAGATTTCGCAACATTAAGATATGAACATGACGCACGTTCGGAAAGTATTATGGCTGATGAAAGCCTGCGCAGTGAAATTGTAACGCAGGAAAATCTCACGGATGTCTGCCAGATTATGGGAGATTCTTTTGTCTGCATGACAGATGAAGTTCAGAAAAAGAAGGACCTTGAAGATGTTTGCAGACTCGTAAAAAATTCCACATCAGGGTTTTCGGATGAGCTCAGTGACGAGATTTTCAATGCTTTCACACGTAAATCGAGGGCTTTTTCCGCACAGTACAGTCAGCTTTATTCCAAACTTCAGGAGGACGGATTTTCTGATGAGGTACTTGTTGAAAACAGATGCGAACTTGAAAAAATGAGAGATATGGCTACTTTCCTCACAATGGTAGGAGGTTCGGGACTGGCTGAAAAGTGCAGGCAAAGGGCTGAAACAGATGACAGTATGGGTCAGGAACAGCTTATGTTTTCCGAACTTGAAAAGAATATGGAGACTGCCACAATGCTTTCGCGCTATGCACAGGGACTTGCCGTGCAGCATGCGATGGCAAACGGCATTAATTCAATCTTCCTTAAGGCAGGATCTCTTACGTATGCAAGGCTTGAAGGCACAGATTTAAAAGACAGAATCCAGAGCGAAAAAGAGGAAAATCAGAAAGAACTGGATGCTTTGAGGGCAACTCATATTGAAGCGGCTCACAAAGCGGAACTTGATGAGATAATGTTCAAGGCAAAAGTTTCTGCCGCTGTCGGTAAGGAACTTGAGGCCGCGGCAAGAAAGCATCAATTCGCGCCTTTTGAAAGCTTTATAGGCTGGCTCGGAAACCGTGCAGGAGCAGTTTGTCAGCTTCTGAGCTGGGCAATGCATACAAAGCGTACTGCAGATCATGGTGAAATGCGTTACAACGAGGTTGCAGAGAAACAGGATAAGCTTCTTGAAGAAATCCCTGAGATGAAGCAGTCTGTGCTTCCGGATTATCAAAGAGGTGCCGAGGATTTTGCACCAAAGGTTGAACTCGGCAAGCTTTATGAAAGTCCGATGAAAACGGAAATCAGACAAATGGTTGAAGATGCGGCACAGCTTTTGGAAAGGGCCAATATTGAGGATCTGCATGAAGACGTGCTTGGACAGGCAATTGAGGCAATGCAGCGTTATTCAACTGTGGTAGGTATAGTAAACAGCGATACGACTGAAATGGAAATGGCGTTTCTTGACAGATTCCGTATAGCTTCCGAAAAGTATCTTGAAGCAAACTCTGAAAGCACAAATCCGCAGATTATTGACAGATGTGCTCTCCTCATAAGGCTTCAGCATAAGCTTGGGGATAACCTCGGCGGAACCCTCAGAAAGACCATGAGCGAAGAAGAATTCCAATTAATCGTTGATTCCACAACGGCGTATGTCGAGGATACCACTTTCTCGGAAAACATGGAGGAATCGAACGTTCTCAATATGCCGATTTTCCTTCACGAACCGAATATAAATGACGTAAGACAAAGCAGTATAGGTGATTGCTGGCTTCTTTCATCCCTTTCAACTGTTGTGAAAACCAGTCCGGAATTCGTAAGAAGTATGTTTGAAGATCTTGGAAACGGTGATGTCCTTGTGCGGCTTTATGATTGGAAGAACAAGTTGGGCGCTTCCAGTGATGATTTTGCAAACAGCACTCCTACGCCTGTTTATTTCAAACTCAGAAAGCATTACGAAACAGGATGGGGAAATGCCAGCGATACAATTTGGGTTCAGTTATTGGAAAAAGCTTACGCGCTTTCGGGATTCAACCACAGAAATGAAATGAAGCTTGAGAGCGATCACCTTTTCAATGTGGCAGATGAATTGACTGCAGGTGAAATTGACAAGGGTATTGCACATTTGACGGGAAAAAGACCCGAATACATACCGTCATACACACGTGTTACCGAACAAACAATGCTTTCGGATGAAATGAAGGCCTGCCTGTTTTCAGGTTTTTCGGATGATATGATTTCCTCACTTGATATATGTTTTGATGAACATTTTTCACAGTATACCGAGGAGCAGGATTTGAGAAGAACGCAAATCGAAGAATTCTTTTCTGCGATTTTGATGCACAGGCAGACTTTGCTGCATCATTATTTAAATCTTCCGGATGATCAGTTCAGGGCATTTATGTCATCTGATGCAGCTGTTCAGGATAAAGTTATGGAGATAGTTGACAAAGTCAAGGAAAATCTTGAGG
The DNA here is from genome assembly GCA_024693105.1 of Clostridia bacterium. GTDB lineage: Bacteria > Bacillota > Clostridia > Peptostreptococcales > Anaerovoracaceae > JAILLO01. Next base: position 7,357 of record JAILLO010000068.1, read on the forward strand.
CAGTACGAAGGGGAGAAGTTCCGCAAAGATTCCAGAGCACTTATGCAACGCTTCATGGAATTGCAGCGAATAAAGCTCCTGAAAGCCCGGATATCGAAACACTTCGCATGTCACAAAAAATGAAACTGAAAGGTCGTACCGACGGATATCATATCCATATGGAATGTTGCTACAGGAAGATAGAAGAAGCAATTGAAGCCGGGGGTGCCGTTTCGATTTCAATTCCGCATTGCGTAAATATCATTGACTGTATGGAAAAAGATGGCAAGCTTTTTGTGCTGATGCGCGATCCGTTCAATGTTTACAATACAGAATATGTTCACGGTAAATCAGGACAAATCGAGGCCAAAAAGGAAGGCCTTGGAAAAGTATTCACCGGACACAAAGAAAACAGAAGCCTTATAGGAGGTCGTGAAGAACTTCTAAGAGCAGGTTTCAGAGGCACCTCATGGATAGAGTTTTCGGAAATCTATCCGCATCTGGGTGATACGGAAGCTTTGAAGAAAAGCGATTTGACTCCTTCGGCAAGCTGATAATAACAAGTGACGCTTCCAAAACCTGCGGTTTAAGCAGAAGTACATGTTACAATTTTACACGATAAAAGAGCACCGGATGTTATGTCCGGTGCTCGTGATTTTTTGAGGCTTGTTATTTTACTGCAACTTCAAGGGCAAGTTTCATCATATCGGTGAAGCTGTTCTGACGCTCTTCCGGTGTCGATCTTTCACCTGTGATGAAGTGATCGCTGATTGTCATCATTGCAACTGCATTTCTTTTGAAATATGCAGCATTCATATAAAGAGCAGCAGCTTCCATTTCAACAGCAAGTACATCCATGGACGCCCATTTTTTCCACCAGTCGGGAATCTGTTCATAGAAAACATCGCAGGATACGATATTTCCCGGGTATACAGGAAGATTCATATCCTTGTTTATGTCATAAATTTTTGAAAGAAGGTCCCAGCTTGCGCAAGGTGAAAATGTGCCCGGAAGACCAAATGTATGCTGGTAATTGGAGTCTGTGCATGCCGCAATTCCCACAACTATATCTTTAATGTGTATTTTTTCACTGAATGAGCCTGCCGTTCCGACTCTTATCAGATTCTGTACTCCGAAGCTTTCCATCAGCTCCCATGAATAGATACCCATTGAAGGCATTCCCATTCCGGTTCCCTGAACAGACACCGGTACGCCTTTGTAACGTCCGGTATAACCGTACATACTGCGAACATCGTTGTAAAGAACAGGCTCCTCAAGAAAGTTTTCCGCAATGTATTTTGCTCTGAGAGGATCGCCCGGAAGAAGGACAGATTCTGCTATTGCACCTTTTTCAGAATTAATGGCTATGTGTAAACTCATATTTTTCTCCTTTCGATTGAGGTGTAAGTCAGGTATATTTTTGGTTTGTATTCTTGTCAATTTTGAATGTATATCGGAAACAAAAATACAAGCACAATGATATTTTAACATAAAAAGCAAGAATAATTATTAAAAATGATTCAAAAGAATAATGTAAATTACATATATCGCAGTATATCATCAGGCACAGGTACAAAGAGCGGGGTAACGGGCGAAAAACGCCAATTTCAAAGGATTGCAAACTCCATTAGCCTTATTTTAGGGCAATTTAGAAAAAGAAAATAACAATTTATATTTAATTTATTTCTTCTTAATTGTGGTTTTATACTGCTATGGCATAGTATGATTGTCGATGGGGGACGGACACGGATATTGGTTACCGCCGTGTTTCTTCCCACCGGCGATATTTTCCGGTATTTGGCCTGAACATATATTGTGCGGCTTAAGTGCGGAAAACAACAGAATATGTACAGGCAAAATTAACGGAACAAAATTACTGAGTTAAATAATTGACTTTAAAGGGAGTATGATGTATGAGTTTTTTAAAGAATATGAACGGAAGAGGCAAGAGACTTCTTGCACTGGGACTTGCAGGATGTCTGATCCTTGGAACGACGGTTTTTTCACTGGCATCCGAAACGTCGGGTTATGAAGCATACAAAGATGCGCTGAAAAAGACAGCCATGATGTCTTCGACTGATGATTCTTATTCCGTAATCATCAAAGTAAAGGATAACGGAGAGAGCGTTATAGAGTCCACATCAAAACATGATGAGGACAAAGCCGCTAAGACGGCCAGTGAAGAGACAATTATCAAGGTAAACGGCAAGGAAACCGTCATTAAAAAAGAATATAAGGACGGTAAGATGTATGTCGATTGCAACGGAAATGCTTCTGTAGAAGACTATATTTACTTCTACGATGATGCAAACGGCGAGATTAGATCCGAGAATGAAGTGGGTACGGAAGATCTTGACTTTTCAAGCAATGGCATGAAGCTTGCCGAGATGATATTCGATACGCTTGTGGGTGATACAAAGTCGCATTTTGTTAAAGACGGTAATATTGTTTATGTAAACCTGGACGATGCGCAGATTCCTGAACTTGCGAAGCTTGCAGCAATTACAATGATTGAGCAGCTTGACTATATTCAGGTTGAAAATACCGATGATTCGGATGTATGCGAGCAAGACATTGTTACTGCGACAGCGGAAGTGATTCCAAAGCTTAAGAACATCGAGATCAATAAGCTTGCCATGAACAGCGATATCACGGGTGGTATTTTGCATGAAAATGATTTCCGCATGATTTATACGGGCGTAGATGCAAAAGGGGTTTCTCATACGGTAGATTGCTATTTCTCAATGGCAACCTCGGATTTGAATCAGCAAAGGCAGAAGTAAAGCTGCATCACAAATAATCAAACTATCATTTCTAACCTATAGAACATCACACAAACACATGACGGCATGGCAGAGCGACGCTCTGTCATGTTGTCACATTACCAATGACCTATCAGGAAAGGTGGCAATTACAAAGTGAATGTACTTGAAGTAAACAACATCAAAAGACGATACAAAAACGGCCGGGGCGTTTCGGAAATAAGTATGGAACTTGAAGAAGGCGGCATTTACGGTCTTCTTGGCGCAAACGGCTCCGGGAAAACAACAATCATGAAAATAATTTCCGGACTTACCAAAAAGGATGAAGGAAACGTAAAAATATTCGGAAACGATATAGATGAAGATATTGCAACTGCACTTTCAAAGGTAGGGGTCTTGATTGAAACGCCTGCATTGTACGAATATCTTTCGGCAGAGAAAAATCTTGAGATTGCGGCAAAGTTTTATGATTCGGTAACTCAGGATGATATCAAGGATATTCTTCTGAAAGTCGGACTTTTGAAGTATCAGACTGGCAAAAAGGACCTTGTCAGACATTATTCCCTCGGAATGAAACAGCGCCTTGGAATTGCCCTGGCACTTATTTCAAAACCGGGATTTGTAATTCTTGACGAGCCGTTTAACGGTCTTGACATAGACGGCATGGTCGAAATGAGAAACATAATCAAACATGAGGCCATGGAAAACAAAACCTCATTTCTCATTTCAAGTCATCTTTCGCACGAACTTGAACTCATATGCACGAAAGTGGGAGTAATTCATGAGGGAAGACAGATTTCAGTTGCTTCAATGGACGAAGTAAGGAAATCTTATCCGAGCCTTGAGGATTATTACATCAGCTGTGCCGAAAAAGCCGACAGACTTGCAGAAGAAGAACGGAAAGGAGGGGCTTTGTGATGAAAAAACTCGGAAACTGTATCAGAGCCGAACTTATCAAGCTTTTTGAAAGACGCAAATACAAGATCATCATAATGCTTCCGGCGGTTTACTGTCTGATTGTGGGTGCTTATTCAATAGCCATCAAAACAAGATTTCAAATCGGGGTGACAAATATTCCCCTCAGCGTTTTGTCGGTATGCAATAACGTTATCATGCCGCTTATGGCGCTGCTCCTTGCAGCCGACCTCTTTGCCGGTGAACAGGAAGGAAAGACTATTAAGAGTTTACTTACCAGGCCTGTTTCACGAAGCTGCATATATTTCGGAAAGATTGTTTCAATTATGATATACCTCATTATCTCATACGGCATGACTCTTTTCGTTGCTCTGATAATGAGTGCATTTTCCGGTAATTTCACGGCTTTTGGACTTGGAACGTGTTTTGCGTCATACATTTTGTCAATCCTTCCGATGTTTGCAGTAGTAATTGTGACGGGTTTCCTATCACAGATTGCGAGAAGTCCGTCGGTTACAATTATCCTCGGTGTACTTGCATCTGCGGCAATGGGACTTATCGGAACACTTCTTCCGCAGTTCTACGGAATGATGCTTACTTCACATACGGGATTTTATAAGCTTTTTATGGGAAGTACTTTTTCGATGTACACGATAATGACTTCACTTGGTATGCTTTTGGGATACGGTCTTGTCTTTTATGTAGTCGGAGATGTCTTGTTTAACAGAAGGGATTATTAGCTTTTTTACACTTTGAAAACTAAATAAAAAATTTTTCAAAACACTGTTGACATCAAACCTCAACAGTGTTACATTAAACACATGAGTTAGCACTCATGCTCAGTGAGTGCTAACAGAAAAAAGGAGAGAGTGAAATGAGTTTATCAGAAAGGAAATTGAGAATATTACAAGCCATCATCGGTGATTTCATCTATTCCGGCGAACCGGTAGGTTCGAGAACTCTTTCCAAGAAGTATGATATGGGTGTAAGTCCGGCAACTATCAGAAACGAGATGTCGGATCTTGAAGAAATGGGATTTCTCACACATCCGCATACTTCTGCAGGACGTATTCCTTCGGACAAGGCATACAGACTGTATGTCAACAACCTGATGGAAAAGAGGGAACTTTCGGAAGAACAGAAGAGAATGATTTCGGAAAAGCTTCATGACAACGTTACCGAGTTTCAGGAAACGATACAGCATGCGGCAAAACTGCTTTCGGAAATTACAAATCTTACTTCATTTGCAATGACTCCGAAGCCTGACGCAGACAAGCTTAAGTATATAAATCTTCTTCCGGTTGATGAGTCGACCGTGGTCCTGATGACTGTTGCCGAGAGCGGCAAGGTTTCAAATACGGCTATCAAGATGAGTGTTCCGTATACCGACGAAAATCTCCAGCTGCTTTCAAAGTCAATGACTTACAATTTCAAGGGAAAGACGATAAGCGAAGCGCTTACGCAGGATATTATAGAAAGCTTCAAAAATGATATAGCGGCATTGGGACTTCTCGGAGAGAATATCATGCCGAACTTTATGAAGACTCTTGAGAACATGCTCAACGTAGACCTTTACATGGACGGCCTTACGAATATATTCAGTATTCCCGAATATAACGACATCGACAAGGCAAAAATGTTTCTCGAGATGTTCAACAAAAAAGACGACTTTGCTAAAAAACTTATGGAAAGAGACGACGGTGTCATTATTACCATAGGTGAAGAAAACGGCGGCGAACTGATGCCGGATTGCAGCCTTATTACCGCCACATATCATGTTGACGGCAAGCTGGTGGGCAAAATAGGTGTCATAGGTCCGACGCGAATGAAATACGACGAGGTTACATCAGTCATTGAGTATATGACGCAAAACCTGAACGATACGTTCAAACTGACGGGAGGTAAAGAATAATGGCGAAAGAAAAAGCCGCTGCGAAGGTAACTGAGCAGTCGGAAAACAAGGAGGCTGCAAAGGCGGAGAAGACAAAGAAGAAAAAAGCTTCGGACGCCGCAGGAACTGAAGATGTAAATTCCGAAAAGGCCGAAGGAAAACCCGAAGAGGAAACTCCTGAGGAAGCCGAAGGCGCAGAAGCGGCAGCACCCGAAGAAGAAAAGGAAGATGCCGACACACAGTATATGAGGCTGATGGCGGATTTTCAGAATTACAAAAAACGTGTAGAAAAAGAAAAGGGTGACATTTATGCATTCGCGAATGAGAAAATTCTGAGCGATATGCTTGATGTAATAGATAATTTTGAAAGAGCTTTGTCTCAGAAGAATGATGCAGGCGAAGGCTTTATGGACGGCATGAACATGATCTTCAAGCAGATGATGGGAGTGCTTGAGAAGTACGGACTCGAGGAAATCGACGCACTCGGAAAAGAATTTGATGTAAATTTCCACAATGCAGTGATGACCGAAGCTACGGACGAGTACGAAAGCGGCACGGTAAGCGCGGTTCTTCAGAAAGGCTTTACACTGAACAAAAAGGTTGTAAGACCTGCCATGGTAAAGGTGGCACAGTAGCTTTGCCGGAAAGTCCGGATATCAGAGAAAAAGAATGCTTATTTCAGAAAATAGAGAAAGGAGAAGCCTCCACAAGGAGGTGGTAAAGAAAATGGGAAAAGTTATAGGAATTGACCTTGGTACAACCAACAGCTGCGTATCGGTACTTGAAGGCGGCGAGCCTGTAGTTATCGCGAACGCGGAAGGAAACAGAACAACACCGTCAATCGTCGGATTTGCAAAGAACGGCGAAAGACTTGTAGGCGAAACGGCAAAGAGACAGGCGATTACAAATCCTGACAGAACCATATCGTCAATCAAAAGATATATGGGTACAGACCATACAGTTGAAATCGATGGAAAGAAGTATACTCCGCAGGACATTTCGGCAATGATTCTTTCAAAGCTGAAAGCCGATGCCGAAAGCTATCTCGGCGAAAAGGTTACAGAAGCTGTTATTACGGTTCCTGCTTACTTCTCGGACAGCCAGAAGCAGGCAACAAAGGATGCCGGAAAGATTGCAGGTCTTGATGTTAAGAGAATTATCAACGAACCTACGGCAGCTTCGCTTGCATACGGCCTTGACAAGGTTGAGGATCCTCAGAAGATTCTTGTATATGACCTTGGCGGCGGTACATTTGATGTATCCGTACTTGAACTCGGCGACGGAGTATTTGAAGTACTTGCTACAAACGGTGATACAAAGCTCGGCGGCGATGATTTTGACGAAGCCGTTATGAACTTCCTTGCAGACAGCTTTGCAAAGGAAAACGGTGTTGACCTCAGAAAGGACAACATGGCTCACCAGAGACTCAAGGAAGCTGCAGAAAAGGCAAAGAAAGAGCTTTCAAGCGCGCAGACAACAAATATAAATCTTCCGTTCATTACAGTTAACCAGGACGGTCCTCTGCACATGAACATGGATCTTACAAGAGCAAAGTTTGACCAGCTTACATCAGGTCTTGTTGAAAGAACAATCGAACCTATGAAGAAGGCAATGGCCGATGCAAAGGTTACAAGCTCAGATATCAGCAAGGTTATTCTTGTCGGAGGTTCAACAAGAATCCCTGCAGTTCAGGAAGCAGTAAAGAAAATCACGGGAAAAGAGCCGTTCAAGGGCATCAATCCTGACGAATGCGTATCTGTAGGCGCAGCTATTCAGGCAGGCGTTCTGACAGGCGAAGTTCACGATGTACTTCTTCTTGATGTAACTCCGCTTTCGCTTTCAATCGAAACTCTCGGCGGCGTTGCTACAAAGCTGATCGAAAGAAATACGACAATTCCTACAAAGAAGAGCCAGATTTTCTCAACAGCAAGCGACAATCAGACTGCTGTAGACATTCACGTTATGCAGGGTGAAAGAGAAATGGCTTCCGGAAATATCACTCTGGGACGTTTCCAGCTTACGGGCATTCCGCCTGCACCACGTGGAGTTCCTCAGATCGAAGTTACATTCGATATCGATGCAAACGGTATCGTAAATGTATCCGCAAAGGATATGGGAACCGGCAAGGAACAGAGAATTACAATTACTTCTTCCACAAAGATGTCTGAAGACGAAGTTAAGGCAAAGGTTAAGGAAGCTGAACAGTATGCTGAAGAAGACAAGAAGAGAAAAGAAGAAATCGGCATCAGAAACAGCGCTGAAACTCTTGTATATGAAACAGACAAGGCTCTCAAGGAGCTTGAAGGAACTCTTTCGGAAGACGAAAAGAACAAGATTATTGCTGCAAAGGATGAACTTTCAAAGGCACTTGAAGGAACTGACTTTGAAGACATCAAGGCTAAGACAGACAAACTGACTGAAGAATTCCACCTGATTTCAAGCAAGCTTTATGAAAAGGCACAGCAGGCTCAGGGCGGCGCACAGGGCTTCGATCCTAACAACATGGGTCAGAACATGGGCGCAGGTGCCGCAGGCGCTGAACAGCAGGATTCTCCAAAGCCTGACAATGTTGTTGACGCAGACTTTGAAGTTGTTGACGACGAAAAGAAATAAAACTTATATTCTGCAGGTTGCAGGTGTCCGTGCGGATGCCTGCAATTTGTGAGTTATAATAGAAAGAGAACTTAGAAGCAGAGGAAAAAATCATGGCAGAAAAGAGAGACTATTACGAAGTCCTGGGACTGAAAAAGGGCGCAAGTGATGACGAAATCAAAAGAGCTTTCAGAAAGATGGCTATGAAGTATCATCCTGACAAAAACCCGGGGGACAAGAAAGCCGAAGAAATGTTTAAAGAAGTAAACGAGGCCTATTCAATACTTTCCGATGCGGAGAAGAAGGACAAATACGACAGATTCGGTCATGCCGGAGTAGATCCAAACGCCGGTTTCGGCGGAGGCGCAGGCTTTGGTGGCTTCGGAGGATTTGACGATATATTTGACATGTTCGGAGGTATGTTCAGCGGTGGGCAGCAGAGGAGAAGAAACGGTCCTGTCAAGGGCAGGGATCTTCAGAAGGCTGTTACGATTACCTTTGAAGAAGCGGCATTTGGCGTAAGCAAGCAGATTAAGCTTACAAAGTATGTTGAATGTCCTGACTGCAAAGGAACGGGAGCGGCAGAAGGAACAAGCAAAAAAACATGTCCTTACTGTAACGGTACCGGGGAAATCAAGACATCTCAAAGAACACCGTTCGGTTCTTTCATGAGCTCTTCGCCGTGCAGCCATTGCGGCGGTACAGGAGAAGTTGTCGAAAAGCCTTGCGAAAAGTGTCAGGGAACCGGAAAAATCCGCAAAGAAGTTACCATTACGGTCGATATTCCTGCAGGAGTCGACAACGAATCGGTTATTTCACTCAGAGGTCAGGGTGAGCCGGGAACAAAAGGCGGTCCGGCCGGCGATCTTTATGTCGTAATTACGGTACGTCCTCACAAGATTTTCGAAAGACGGGGACAGGATTTGTGGCTTGAGATTCCTATTACATTTACTCAGGCGGCTCTTGGTGACAGCATTACCGTGCCTACTCTCAGCGAAAAGGTATCATACAAGGTTCCTGCGGGCACACAGCCGGGAACTGTATTCAGGATCAAAGGAAAAGGAGTCAAGGCGGTGCGCTCCTCAAAGATGGGAGATTTGTATGTCAAGGTGGTTCTTGAGGTTCCTACAAAGCTTTCGAACAAGCAGAAGAAGGCAGTTGAGGAAATGGGCAAGGCCCTTGACAGCGAATGTTATCAGAAGAGAAACACGTTCCTTGACAACTTGAGAGAATTATTCAAATAAAAGCCGAATATCGCAAAGAAAAACACAGCACGGAAAAAGCCCGCAAAAAGCGGAGCAGAAGCACATAAAAGCGATGCAGAAGCAGAATAACGGCAATATTTTTTGCAGCCGGAAAGCATTTCCGGCTGTATTTTTGTGCAATGTTAAATTTTTCTAAAAGTTCAAGGCTGTGTGAAATTTAATAAATTAATGTGGTATAATCACAAATACAGATACACGGAGCGCATTTACGGCCGTTTCGTGAATCTTCAAAATGTAGTTCGAATGACTAAAAAAGAGTGACTTTAAACAGGAGAGAATTATTATGGCAGAGATTAAAAAGGAACGAGATTTTATGTTTGATACGTTCCGGGGTCTTCTGATGTTATCGATACCGATGTCGCATTTCACGAAGATGTCCGGGAATCTTTACGGAGACCTTTACGGAAACGGAGGCTTCCCGCAGGAATCGCTTGCAGGATTTGTATATATAACGATTAATGTATTTGTAATGCAGGCATTTATGTTCCTTTCGGGATATTTTTCAAAGAAACCGGAAAGAGCGAGGGAAACGGCCTTCAAAACATTTATGTGGCCGTATCTTGTATGGACAACTGTGTATTTCCTGATCAGAATTTTCTTCTTCGGAAGCGCACACCTTTCATACCTGAATCCGCCGTTTGCTCTTTGGTTCTTGTTCGCACTGTTTTTCTACAGATTTTTCCTGGGGGACATGGTGAAATACAAGTGGCTCTTCCCGACAAGCATCGCAATGATGTTTATCGCCGGATGGGTACCTGAATTCGGAGATTTTATGGCTCTTGGAAGAACCTTCTCCTACTTCCCGTTCTTCCTGATCGGTTATTACTGCTCAAAGGAAAGACTTGCCTGGATCCAGCAGCTCAAGAAAAAGCCTGCCGTACTTGTTGTGCTGGCGGCAGCTCTTATAGCGGCTTCGATACTTCTTTGCAAGTATGGCCCGAATGTAGGCTGGTTCCTGCTCAGGGAATCTTATCACAATTTCCACGGAATGCAGTGGTGGCAGGATTCTCTCGGAAGAATTATGATTCTCATTCTCGGAAGCGCATGGATAATTCTGATGGTAAACATTATTCCTTCAAAGAAAAATTTCCTGTCGTTTGTCGGAATGAACACAATGCCGGTATATATTTTCCATCTTACGCTTAGATATGTTATCAGCTTCTATGGACTGTTTGTAGGGTTTGCAGGCTGTCTGACAGTGGCATGGTTCGGAATCCTTTCACTGCTCAACAAGAAGCTTCAGAATACTCTTGCGTATGCCGTGGCGGTTGCGGCTTCTCTTGTGGGAATATATTTCTTCTTCAAGTCGGGAGTTCTTGCGCCGTGGTACAATCTGTGTCCGGAAAATCCGGTATTCTTCTATCTGCTTGTCTACGGCGGTGCCCTCATATGCGGATGCTCGTTTGTAACGCCGTTCTGGATCAGACTTTACGACCTTGTTGTAGACGGACCGGGATATCTTTCAAAGGCGGCTGTATGGCTCAAAGGCCCGGGCTATGTTGAGGAAGAAGATGCGAAAAAATAGCTTTTCCGGTGCGTCATGCTCTGAAAAGCATGGACACGGCCTTTTGAAAAAAAGAAAAACATTTATGGCAATTATGTTAGTGTTATGTCTTTTTGGCATAACACTAACTTCATGTACGGACAGTGCAAAAAGCACCGGGGAACTCTCGTCGGGAGAAGATATTACCGGTAATTACGATAATTACGACGATTCCGGGAGCGGCATGAGTGACGGCATAAGTTCATACGATTTTTTTCTCCGAAATGAAGAGGGTAATTATATTTACGGTGAAATAATACTGCCTGAGTATGCAGGCAGCGGGACTGTTTCGGGAGAATCTTCCAAAGCCGGGGCAATACCTCTTGTTTTCATGGCACACGGCTTTCGCGGAACACTTAACAGCGGCGGAGGAAGAGAGCTTGCGGAAAGACTTGCGAAGGCGGGAATTGCGGCGGTGAGGATAGATTTCAATCCGTATATCATTACAGAGAAAGAAGCATCAAGAATATCAGGCTTGATTTCCTCTTCCGAACATGCTGCAAATGTTTTGTACGATACAGAAAACAGACCCGAATATGAAAGGACAGACATATATACTCTTAAAGATATGTGTGATTATTCATGTCTTGCAATTGATTATGCACTGCAAAATTACAATATTGACAGGGAAAGAGTCGGAATCTACGGCAGAAGCATGGGCGGACGCCTTGCAATGATAATGGCAAACGAGAACACCGGAGATTATGATTTTAAGGCAATGACACTTATAGCACCGGCAGGAGATGCAGGCGCAATGGTTTATTATATGGGCGGCAGCAAAAGATGGAACGAGATGAAGAAGGAGGCCGCTGAAAACGGCTATGTCGAAAAGCAGACGCTGCTGCTTGAACCTGAGTGGTTTGAACAGTTTGAAGCTTACGATCCGTCGGAGACAGGCAGCAAATTCGGCGATAAACCCGTACTTTTGTACTACAATACAAAAGACAATGTCGTGAGGCCGAAGACGTCGCTTAAGTGTGCAAAAGGTTATTCAAATGCAGAGATTCATAAGGTGACGACAGACGACGGACACGGCTATGAGATGAGTTATGAAAAATCTGATCTGAAGGAAAAAATTATGACAAGAACGGTGGAATTCTTCAAAGATACGCTTTGAGCATATTATTATAGATTTATAGTTTAGTATTAATTATAACCATAAAAAGCAGACAGCCTTCAAGGGAAAAAATTTTTTAAAAATTGTTAGCACTCACTATTGACGAGTGCTAACAAAAGTGGTATAACATAATTGTACAAAGGAAAGGGCCAAGAGAGAGGGCCGGAAAAAGAATTCCTTTGCAGTAAAAAATACATGAAGCGGGCATTAAGCCCTGCCGTATAGAATGGAGGAATGAAGTATGTTATTACCTACTATTTTCGGAGAAAACTTATTTGACGGTGATTTATTTGATTTCAGGATTCCTGCTATGCCTGATATCGACAAGGTGCTTTACGGCAGACATGCCAAAGACCTTATGAAGACAGACGTTGAGGAAAAGGACGGAAATTACATGGTTTCCATCGACCTTCCGGGATTCACAAAAGACGAAATCCATGCATCACTTGAAGACGGGTACCTGAATATTTCGGCTGAAAAGACAATGAACAGGGAAGACAAGGACGAAGACAAAAATTATCTCAGAAGAGAGCGTTATGCAGGTTCCATGTCAAGAAGCTTTTATGTCGGCGATTCCATGAAGCAGGAAGACATAAACGCCGAATTCAAGGACGGTGTGCTTCATCTTACGATGCCGAAAGCGGCACCTGAAATGCCGGAGCCTCAGACAAAATATCTTGAGATTAAATAACACTCAGTTTTCCTTCTCAACTGATTTGCTCCCGACAGTGTTTACTGTCGGGAGTTTTGTTTTATATAATCCGAAATCATCCTGATTATAAAACAAAAAAACATCTTTTCAGGTTTAAAAAGCGCAGAAAAAATGCTATAATTAAAGAATTGCATACGTTCATATTTGTATACAATTTTCAGTAATGGCGGAGCATGAAAACACGCCTGCGGAGGTTTCGTTTTTCATGCTGAAGGTTGCCCGGAAAACTCCTCATTTTCTGCGGATTGTTTTTATATTGTATTTTGTATTATGTGTATTTTACTTGTTAAAATATAGATTTATTTGATTGCATTGATTTTAAAACATTTTTTTACTATAATACGTTTTAGTTGTTTTTTGAACACAGATTTGTGGTGATGAATTATGAAATATATCGAGGTAAAGATTCATGTGAACAGAGACGGCATTGAACCGGTTTCATCTCTGCTTATGGAAAAAGGTATCGAAGATATTGTTGTTCAGGATCCGAGGGATGTTGAGGAACTTGTCTCCGACAGCGAATCTTACCGCTGGGATTATATAGACGAAAGTGTGCTTAAGCTTCAGGATGAAGAGCCGGTGATAAGTTTTTATCTTGAAAACGACAGGAAATCGGCCGAACTGCTTGAACACATCCGGATAGACATTTTCAAACTGAAAAATGATTTTCTTGACGGTACTTTCGGTACAACCGTGGATTTCGGTCCGCTTGAAATTGAAGCGGAAGTAGTTGACGACGGGCAGTGGAAGGATAACTGGAAACAGTATTTCAAACCGTCGCGTCTTACGGAAAGGCTGGTGGTAAAGCCTACCTGGGAAGATTACGAAGCAGATGAAAACGATCTTGTCATCGAGCTTGACCCGGGGATGGCGTTTGGTACCGGTACGCATGAAACTACTTCGCTCTGTCTGAAGCTGCTTGAAAAATACGGCGCGAAGGGCAAAAAAATCCTTGATGCAGGTTCGGGCTCGGGGATACTTTCGATAGCTGCCGTGCTTCTTGGGGCAAAGGAAGCGGTAGGCGTTGATATCGATCCGACGGCAGTCGAGGTCGGACGCGAAAACGTTGAGCAAAACGGCCTTTCTTCGAAAATACGGATTGTTGAAGGCGATTTGACAAAGGGCATCGGATACAAGGCCGATGTGATTCTTGCAAACATTATGGCGGATATTGTGAAGCTTATTACGCCGGATGTGCCTGCGCATCTTGAAAAAGGCGGCATATACATTTCTTCGGGAATTCTTGTCGAAAGGCGCGATGACGTTGTAATGACCATACGTGAAAGCGGTTTTCGCATTCTTGAAACCGTCGAGGACGGTGAATGGTGCGCAATCGTTGCGGCCTACGGGAAAGCGGGTGAAAACTGATGAGCAGGTTTTTTGTTGAGCCGGGTGATGTTGGCGAACGCTTTATTACAATTACGGACAGAGATGATATTCATCATATAAAGAATGTTCTCAGGCTTACCGAAGGCGATATCATCGAGATTTCAGACGGAGAAAAATGGGAATACAAAGCTGCGATTTCTTCTGTTTCATCGGAGGAAGTCGAGGCGGGAATTATAGACAAGCAGAGCTTTGCTCATGAGCCGCAGACAGAGGTCACACTTTTTCAGGGCGTGCCTAAGCAGGGAAAAATGGAATTGATTGTCCAGAAGTGCGTTGAGCTTGGCATTACAAAAATCGTGCCGGTTTTTATGCACCGCTGCGTTGTGAAAAATGACGGTCATTACTGGAAAAAGCTTGTGCGCTACAGAAAGATATCCGATGAGGCGGCAAAGCAGTGCAAAAGAGGAATACTTCCGGAAATTGCGCATGAAATAGATTTCAAACTGCTGCTTTCCGACATTCAGGCTTACGATTTGATACTTTTTCCTTATGAAAATGAGGAAAATACGACAATCAAGGACTGCCTGAGAAGTCTTGAGGAAAAACCGCGGAAGGTTGCCATAATTATAGGACCCGAAGGCGGATTTGCAGACAGTGAGGCCGAAGAACTTGTCAGCTCCGGGGCAGAGCGCGTAACTCTCGGAAGGACGACGCTTAGAACCGAAACGGCCGGTATTGCGGCACTTGCGATGACAATGTACGAGCTTGAACTCTGACGATGAGCTTCGGCGTATATGAACCCGGACTTCGATAACCGGCTTCGGTCCATATGAACAGGAATCAAGCCGGGGAATTCAGCGATATGAACCTGAACTTTCGTCAAGGAGTTTCAGTAATAGATTTATAAATAATTATTGTTGGCTGCACGGCAGGAAAGCCGTGTCTATAGAATATTTTAACGAGGGGAAAAAGATGCAAACTACAGAAATTAAAAAATTTAAGAGAGTCCTGGTTGCAAACCGTGGAGAGATTGCCATCAGAGTGTTCAGAGCCTGTAAGGAACTGGACATAAGAACAGTTGCCATCTATTCTGAAGAAGATACAAATGCGCTTTTCAGAATCCTGGCAGATGAATCATATCAGATCGGCGAAGGGAAGTCTCCTGTTGATGCTTACCTTGGAATTGATGAAATCATCGCTCTTGCAAAGGCAAAGGGTGTAGATGCAATCCATCCGGGCTATGGATTCCTTTCCGAAAATGTTGACTTTGCAAAGGCATGTGAGGATGCAGGCATTGTATTTATCGGACCTGATTACAATATGATGGACCAGCTCGGCGACAAGATCAAATCAAAGATCGTTGCAAACAAGGTGGGAGTTCCTATCATTCCGGGAGTTGAAAAGGCTATTGCGGACGAAAAGGAAGCACTTTTGTTTGCGGAAAAGTGCGGTTATCCCGTTATGCTCAAGGCAGCTGCCGGCGGCGGCGGACGCGGTATGCGTATTGTAAGAACAAAGGAAGAGATGCCGGGACAGTTCCGTTCGGCAAAGAGCGAGGCTAAAAAGGCGTTCGGCATCGATGATATCTTTATTGAAAAGTATCTTGAAAGACCAAAGCATATCGAGGTTCAGGTACTTGGCGATAATTACGGAAACATCGTTCATCTTTTTGAAAGAGACTGCTCAATCCAGAGAAGACATCAGAAGGTTGTTGAATTTACACCTTCACTCTATCTTTCGGAGGCACAGCGCCAGGCTATCTGCGCAGATGCTCTTAAGATTGCAAAGGCAGTTAATTACAGAAGTGCAGGTACTGTTGAATTCCTGGTTGACAAGGACGGTAAGCATTACTTTATCGAAATGAATCCGCGTATTCAGGTTGAGCATACAGTTACGGAAGTTGTTACGGGAATCGATATCGTTCAGTCACAGATTCTTATTGCACAGGGGTATGCACTCGGTTCAAAGAAGATTGATATAAAACAGGATACAATTACAAAGAGAGGCTATGCAATTCAGTGCAGAATCACTTCTGAAGATCCTATGAACAATTTTGCACCTGATACAGGCATTCTTGATGTTTACAGAACTTCTTCCGGATTCGGCGTAAGACTTGACGGCGGAAACGGATATACGGGTTCTACAATCACACCTTATTATGACAGCCTTCTTGTTAAGCTGACTGCTTACGGAAGAAGCTTTGAGGATGCTACAAACAAAGCAATCAGAGCATTAAAGGAAACAAAAATCAGAGGAGTCAAGACAAATCTTCCGTTCCTGCTCAATGTGCTGAATCATGAGACTTTCAAGAGCGGAAACTGTGATACGGGATTTATCGGAGACCATCCTGAACTGTTTAACCTCAATTCGACGGGACTTGATTTTGAGATGAAGACATTGCGCTTCCTCGCAAACAAAGTTGTCAATGAGACCAAGGGCAAAAAGGCTGATTATGACGTGCCTGTATTCCCTAAGGTAAGCATGGATGAGATTCAGAAGCTTTCCGGCACAAAGCAGATTCTCGATGCCAAGGGACCTGAATTCCTTTCGAAGTGGGCCCTCGACCAGAAAAAGCTGCTCATTACAGATACTACAATGAGAGACGCTCATCAGTCTCTTATGGCTACAAGAGTAAGAACAATCGATATGGAAAAGATTGCTCCTGCTGTTGCAAAATACGGTCAGAATCTCTTCTCTGTCGAAATGTGGGGAGGAGCTACATTTGATACGGCATACAGATTCCTTAAGGAATCACCTTGGGAAAGGCTTGATACACTCAGAGCTCTTATGCCGAACATTCTGTTCCAGATGCTTATTCGCGGAGCAAATGCCGTAGGCTACAAGAATTATCCGGACAATGTTATCCGTGAATTTGTAAGAACTTCGGCAAAGGGCGGAATTGATGTATTCCGTATCTTCGACTCACTTAACTGGGTTCAGGGTATGGAGGTTGCTCTTGATGAAGTGCTTAATCAGGGCAAGGTTGCAGAAGCATGTATCTGTTATACGGGTGATATTCTCGATGCGAAGAGAGATAAATATACTCTCAAGTACTATGTGGATATGGCCAAGGAACTCGAAAGAAGAGGCTCACATATCCTCGGTATCAAGGATATGTCCGGACTTCTCAAGCCAATGGCCGCAAAGAAGCTTATCGAAGCTCTCAAGCAGGAAATCGGCATTCCGGTACATCTTCACACTCACGATACTACAGGAAACGGTGTTGCAACAGTTCTTATGGCTGCACAGGCAGGCGTTGATATTGTTGATACGGCATTTAACAGCATGTCCGGTCTT
>JAILLO010000111.1 GCA_024693105.1 Clostridia bacterium
GTTCAAATCACGATTTTCTCATTTTGAACTGTACGAGTTCCATTCAGCGATGCCGTTCCGTACAGTTCAAATCACGGTTTTCTCATTTTGAACTGTACGAGTTCCATTCAGCGATGGCATTCCGTACAGTTCAAATCACGATTTTCTCATTTTGAACTGTACGAGTTCCATTCCGCAGTGGCGTTCCGTACAGTTCAAATCGCGATTTTCTCATTTTGAACTGTACGAGTTCCATTCAGCGATGCCGTTCCGTACAGTTCAAATCACGATTTTCTCATTTTGAACTGTACGAGTTCCATTCCGCAGTGGCGTTCCGTACAGTTCAAATCGCGATTTTCTCATTTTGGACTGTACGATTTTCTTATCGTTACGGGCTTCCCTACAGTCCTAATCACGGTTTTCTCATTTTGGACTGTACGATTTCCTTTTCGTTACGGGCTTCCCTGCAGTCCTAATCACGGTTTTCTCATTTTGGGCTGTACGATTTCCTTTTCGTTACGTCATTCCCTACAGTCCTAATCGCGGTTTTCTCATTTTGGACTGTACGATTTTCTTTTCGTTACGTCATTCCCTACAGTCCTAATCAAGGTTTTCTTATTTTGGACTGTACAAATCCTGTTTCGAAGGGCGGGGAGCGCCTCCCCTTCACCCGGGCGGGGAGCTCCTGCCCACATCCGGGAGAGGCATTTTACAAAAAAGCAAAAGGCGAACCTTGCGGCTCGTCTTTTACCAACTAACGATTTATATGTATGCCGGTAATATGCAAAATCTAATTTGCATTTACACAAATTCATTATACAACAAGTAATCATAAATTGCACACTATTTTTTTATTCGAAGTCAATTTTTTCACAAACTCCCATAATATGTGCGTGGAAGCGGGAAGGGACCCGTGCTGCGCTACCCAGCGAAAAGCTACTTGATGGGAAGTGCGTGGGAGCGGGAAGGACCCGCGCTTATTAATTATCTGTGGAGGAACGGGGAGATCCTCTTATAAAGCAGGAATGTGATGAGTGAGTTAATACCTGCTTTTAATACGTTGAAAAGTGCGATGCCCGGCAGCATTGGGATAACCGATGCCCGCGGCATGCCGAAGAATATCGGTGTGATGATGTAGTTGGCGGGCAGCATAATGGCAGTCATGGCCAGTGTGCCGGCAACCAATGCGATGATGGCAGTCTTCTTAGACTTGCTGTGTTTGTAGATGCAGCCTGCCACGATTACGAATGTGCCGGTAGCTATGATGTGCATCAGCACGCCGTAAGGGCCTGTGGAAGCGAAAAGCGCGCCCTGAAGCAGGGACACGATTACGGTAATCAGGAGACCCGCAAGCGGTCCGTATGCAAAGGTACCAATCATAATGGATATGTCCGCAGGGTCATATTCCAAAAAAGGAAGCATCGGAAACGGAATTCTGATGATAGCCATAAGAAGGATGGATATTGCGGCCAGCATTCCCATTTTGGACAGTTTTGCGGTTTGTTTCTGTTGAGTAGTCATTCTTTTTATTTCCTTTCAGCTTTTTCTTTTTATTTCAGAGCTATTTCTTATTTTTCTTTTGTCGCTGCATTCTTCCGTTTATGCCGAAGTTTTCACTTCCGTGCTTTTAGGCAAAAGAAAACCCCTTGAAAATCCAAGGGGTTTAAACACAAGCAAATTCGGCACGCAAAGTGCCTTCAAAATGCCGTTTCTTCCATCCGGACTATAACCGTCGGCTGCAGAATCTCACTGCATCATGCCTACCGCGCAAAGCTCACCTTCTCAGTCTTGAGGCTTCGCTCTGCGTCTTGGGCTCGCGGGCTTCGCAACAAAAGGTTGCAACACCGCCGGTGGGGACTTTCACCCCGCCCCGAAACAGATTTTTCATATTTCATTTGCTATACTAACACCAAAGCACAGAAGTGTCAAGAAATATCAGCATTTTCGGCAAACGCATCATTTCAACATTTTCGGCCGATTGTGTGCACAGCTGCACTATGCCGCGTTTGCTGCGCGCTCGGAATTGGCCTGAACCTTGATGCGATTCAGAGCGTTTTGCATTGCAGGTACCATCAGGAGCACTAAAGTGAGGACAGCTTCAGGAATTATATATGTGGCATTGTACGCGATGGAGTAAGGGAGAGGTGCCCATCCGTCCCAAACGGTGGAACCGGCTTTTACCCATTCAAGTCCTGCCCAGGTAGCCACTGCCCAGCGGCCCAAAACCGCAAGTGCATAGCCCTTGATAAGTCCGTGGTTGGAATCCTTAAAGAATCCGGCGATACCCATAATACTGAATGCCAGAATGTAGTCCAGGAAGAACTGGATTGGTGACAGGAAATAAGGTCCGGTCACAAACTGCAAAAGGCCGTAAACAAGGCCGCATGCGACTCCCATGCGCACACCGTAAAACCAGGCAGGCAGCACGATAATCAGCATGGAAAACAGAGTAACAGAGCCGCCGAAAGGCATCTTGGTGAAGGTGATCATGTTTGCCACCACTGCCAGTGCCACGCTGACTGCGCAGAATGTCATTTGTTTGATGTAGTTGTTTTTGTTCATAAAAAAACCTCCTTGTGCGGAGGGGCGAAAAAATTGCTTCCCTACGCAGGCATTATCCTGTTCAGGTATTAAGGGACCGGGAAAAGATTTCCCCATCTCAGCGTAAGCGCCCCTAGCCATGTATTATTTATATATTTATATTACATCCTAAACTATTGTAGCAGACTAATCTGTCTTGTCAAGCAATCCTGTGTTATTTTATACAGTCCTTTATCGTTTTAGATAGTCCTTTGCCTTCTAATATAATAAAGTTTTCTTAATCACATAAAAGCCCCGGAGCGAGCCCCGAGGCCTTTAATACTTATTCTACTTCAATGTATTCATTGTCATCTTCTTTTCGCGGTCCGTCACATTCATAAGTACCCATAGTTCCGCACTCCGGGCACTTTCCGAAATCTTCTCCGAAGTCAGCCATCATATCCAGCGGATATTTAAACTTGATACCACACTTTGGACAATGATAATACATCAGCGCTATACCCCAGGTCATTTAGATACCTGCCATCGGTACAAGTCCGGGAACAATGAGGTATCCGAGAATAACAACAATGAACCAGAACAGACATACAAATGCGCACATGCCCCATGCATCCTTCAGCTTCATGTTTACTACGGCAAGCATAGGAATCAGGTACAGCGGCTGGAGCAGATTTGTACATTCATCACCATATACAAAGGCATTGATAACATCTATCTTATTAGCTCCAAGCTGAGTTGCTGCATCCATAAGAAGCGGTCCCTGAACGATCCACTGACCACCTTGTGAAGGAATGAAGAGATTTACAACAGCTGCGGAAATGAATCCCCAAACAGGCAGTGTAGTTGCAGATGCGATAGATACGATACCTGCAACGATAATGCTTGCAAGACCGGAATCCTGCATAATACCCATAATTCCGCCGTAGAATGGGAACTGAACGATAATTTCACAAGCCAGCTTCATGTTGTCTTTGTAAGCTTCAATAAACGCACGAGGTGTCTTGTAAAGGAAGCAGTTAGCTACTATAAACAGGAAAATGATCAGGTTCATGGAAAGAGCTCCCATAAAGCCTTTTGTTGCGAATTCTCTTACAAGAACGATGATGCCTGCGATGCCGATGATGTACATAAACACCTTGCCGCCGTTCATCTTATCTGCCGGTGTTTCTTTTGTGGTTACATCATAGTTAACATCTTCATCATCAAGTTCGGTGTGAAGTTCAACGATTTCATTCTTTGGTGGCTTTGTGAAGATTGCAATCAGTAAAAGAATCAATGCAAAAGTACACCAAATAATGAGATTATGCGGATTGTAAACCGTAATATCCTGTGTCAGAACGCCGAGAGCTTCTTCCATGAAGTGCCCCGGTGTCGCCAGGAGTGCATATACAGATGCTGTAGGTCCAAGGCACTGGCCGAATGTCATGCATGTATAGATAACAGCAAGCATAAGTGGGAAATGCATTCCCTTTACGTTCTTAGCCAGATACATTGCAAACAGTGCTCCTACTACTGTGCAGAATGCCCAATTTATAAAGCTTGTAATCATTCCGAATATAACTAAAAGGATCATTGCTGCAACAGGTGTTTTAGCGGTTCCTGCCAATTTGTTCATGACCTTTTTTACCTGAGGAGCTTTTGCACAGGTAGCACATGTTACTACCATGATGCCCATCTGAAAGGCGAAACTGTTTTGAGTCCAAAGACCATTAAACCAATAAGTACATAAATCCAGCGGATTTGCTTTAGCGATGATAAGTGCGAGGAAATATACGATAAAAGTCAGCACCAGGCAAAATACAAGTGAGTCCGGAATAATACGATCTGCCGCATACTGGAATTTTTTCGAAAATCTCCAAAGAAATGAGCCGTTGCTTCGAGGCTGTAACGTTTCGTTAGGCATAATTAACCTCCTTTTCTAATACTATAACTTATATTATTTCAAATTTAAAATCTGTCTTGCTTCATCCGGTGTAGCGACTTCAAGACCAAATTCTTCAATGACTCTTTTAGCGCGTTCAACGAACTGTCTGTTGGAATCAGCCAGCTTGCCTTTGGAATACATAACATTGTCTTCCATACCGACTCTTAAGTGGCCGCCCATAGCTACTGCCGCATACATAATTTCCATTGCGGAGTGTCCTACACCAAAGGTAGACCAGGTTGAACCCGGGCATAACTGGTCCATCGTTTCCTTCATGAATAAAAGGTTTTTAACAGAACCGGTAATACCATTGGCGCAACCCATGCAAAACTGGAAGTGCAGCGGAGTCTTGAGAACGCCTTTTTTTACATAATATGCTGCGTTTGCAATCATTCCCGGATCGAAACACTCAATTTCAGGCTTGGTTCCGACTTCCTTGAAAAGCTTACCGCATCTTTCGAGGAACTCAGGGCTGTTAATAAAAAGCCCAAAATTAAGCCAGTTCATTGAGCCGCAATCATAAGAAGCCATTTCCGGTTTCAACTCTTCAATATGTTGCACTCTGGTATCATCTGTGGCGTAGATGTCACCGGAAGTTGTCATATTGATAATAATATCACAGTCCGGATGGTTCTTTTTGAGTAAGTCCACAGTCTCTTTGAATTTTGTGTGATCCATAGTACCGTTACCCTGCTCATCCCTCATATGAATGTGAGCGATTGCTGCGCCTGCTTTCCAGCAGTCGTAAACATCTTCCGCAATTTCAGCCGGAGTCATTGGAACATTAGGATTGTTCTCTTTTTTAGGCCAAGCTCCGGTGGTCGCAACAGTGATTATTCTTTTGTTCTTCAAATCTCCCATTTTAATTATCTCCTTTCTATTTATTGTAAAGCATCTTAATCAGGTATGAATTGAGATCCGCATTGCATTTTGCAATCTTTTCATCATCCCACTTAAAGAAGCCTTCGCCCGACTTAAATCCCATTTTCCCTTCCTCTTTCATTTTCGTAAGAAGAGGAGATGGCTTATGAGAATCTTCGATGTAATTGAGCACGTAATCGTGAATATTGAAGGTCAGATCTGTGCCCACCATATCGGAATTTTCCAGAGGAGCCAACTGTGGCAATCTCAGGCCGAAGGAGTTCTTAATGGCCATATCAACTGTCGCCGCATCTGCAATGCCGTTTTCAACAATTGAAATTGCCTCGCGCCACAGTGCATGCTGCAAACGGTTTGCAATAAATCCGGGAACGTCCTTGTTGCAAAGTGCCGGCTTTTTCCCGATTCCTGCCATAAAATCCATAACGGTTTGCGCTACCTCATCTTTTGTGGCATCTGTCTTAACAACCTCTACCAAAGGAATCAGATGACCCGGATTCCAAAAATGCGTCCCCACGAAGCGGTCTCTATGCTTCAGGTTTTTGGAAATTTCAGAAGGACTCATAACCGAGGAATTTGTGCAAAAAATACAATCCGGGCGGCATCTTTCTTCCAATTTGGCAAAAGTTTGTTGCTTAAGCTCCATATTTTCAAATACTGCCTCAATAACAAGATCAGCATTCTTCACTCTTTCAGAATCCATATCCTGAACAAGGCAGATACGTGAAAGTCTTTCTCTAAGTTCCTCTTCGGATACGATTCCCTTTTCCACTAATTGCTTTGTACTAAGCCTGATACCACCTTCCACATCAACGGGATTGATATCATAAATAGTTACATCGTAGTCCTTCACAGAAGAAACCACAAAAGCAATATTTTTACCCATAAGTCCGCCTCCGCAGATTAAGACATTTTTGATTTGTGGCATATTTAATCACCCTTTCTTATTTTTTCTGTTGATGAGCTTTTTATCACTTTACTATGTTACAAATGCAAATTCCGTGCCAAATCCAAAAAAAAATAAAAGCCTCGATTTTTTCAAGGCTTTTAATTCATTTTATCACATATTTACTCCGCGTTTTATGTTGCATTTTTGCAGCATTGTTGCGTGTGTGCAACAATGCGTTGTTGCGTGTATGCAACATCACATTCTAATTAATGCTTTTCTTCCTCCATTTTTTTCAGCTTCCTGTAAAGCTGAGTGCGGTGGATTCCAAGTCTGCTGGCGGCCTTTCCCATAGCCCCGCCGCAGGCTTCCATAACATTTTCAATAAATATTTTTTCGGCTCCCGCCAAAAACTCTTTAAGATTGTCATAATCTTCAAGGGCGAGGAACCCCACATTACCATGCTCCCCATCTTTTGCGACTGCATAGGGCTCCACAGAAAATGTCAAAGCGTTTCCCTCAGAAACAACATATATTCGTTCAACCACATTTTTCAGTTCACGAATATTCCCCGGCCATCTGTGAACCAGCATAGTTTCCTTGCAATGGGGCGAAAAATATTTTTCTGTGCCGTATTTTGTATTTAATTCTTTCAAAAAGCTTTGAGCCAGCGGAAGTATATCATCTTTTCTCGACCTCAAAGGTGGAATCTTAACGGTAAATACACTCAAACGATAATAGAGATCTTCCCTGAAATGCTTTTCTTCCACCATGTTTTCCAAATTGGAATTGGTAGCACAGATAATTCTTACATCGATTGGTATGTTTTTAATTCCTCCGACTCTTCTAATCTCTTTGTTTTCGATGGCACGTAATAGCTTGGATTGAAGGCTGAGCGGCATTTCACCTATTTCATCCAAAAATAGTGTACCGCCTGTGGCTGCCTCGAAGAGCCCTATTTTACCTTTGGCAAGAGCACCGGTAAAGGCACCTGCCTCATAACCGAAAAGTTCAGATTCCAACAGATTATCTGGGATGGCAGCACAATTAACAGAAACAAAAGCTTCCGACTTTCTGTTGGATTTTTCGTGTATGTATCGCGCCATTAAATCTTTTCCGGTTCCTGATTCACCGAGAATTACAATATTAGACTCTGCCTGAGCCAAAACATCCACACGGTCCAAAACGTGCTGCATTTCCTTGCTTTGAGCTACAAGTGAGGGTTTAGCTGAAGACCGGAGATTATCTATTTCACGGCGAAGTTTCTCATTCATCCTGCGGGCATTTTCAATCATTTCTTCCCA
>JAILLO010000031.1 GCA_024693105.1 Clostridia bacterium
GTCAACGTCAAGGAGTTCTCCGACGGCGTACATATGGGGATATTTTTTCAATTCCATTGTTTTTGTGCTTATCCCGTCAAGACTTATGCCGCCGCATGTGCACATTGCATCGTTATATGAACCGGTTCCGCTGACAGAAAAAGTGTCGTCGCAAAGAAGGTGCGCAAGAGCATCGAAATCTTTTCCTTCAAGGAATTTTGCCTTGATGTCTTTTTCGAAGCCGAGCCTTAAAAGCAGTACTTCATAAAGACTCCGGGGCAGACGGCGCCCTGCTGATTTGCAGAAGTCTTCAAGCAGCGTCACAGCTTTTTTGCCGCTTCCGTCGTTTTGTTTTTTCAGTTGCTTTGATATATGAACGGAATCTGCTCCCGTGATATAGCATAGTATGATTCTGTCACCGGTTTCTATATAACGCGAAGAATTTAAAATAAGCGGACCGGAAAGACTTTTGTGAGTAAAAAGAAGGTCTCCCTGCGCGCTGAAAATCCTTTCGAATCCGGAATCTGCGGCGGGACTTTTCTTTTTCAGAACCTGAAGCCTGACATCCTTAAAGGAAAGACCCGAAAGCTCAGAATACGGATAATCCTGCACAAAAACAGGAACAAGTGACGGCCGTTGAGGGCAGATATCTATACCGAGCTTTTCAAGAACCGGAATAATACTTCCGTTTGAGCCTGTCGTCGGATATGAGCGCCCGCCGCAGGCAAGAATCAGATGTCTGCAAAAGTATGAGGCATCGCCTGCGGTAACCTCGAACAGGGGATCTGATGCAGCTGTGCCGGCAGGGTTTTGCGCGCATGCTGATGCCGGCGTGCAAGGACGCTGCTGCAGCTGCCTTATGCTTGTGACTTCGCTTCTGCGTCTGATTTCAAAACCGTTTTCAGCGGCAAGCCCGAGAAGCAGATCCGATACATCGCGTGCTTTCATGGATTTCGGAAAAATCTTCCCATCGCTTCTTTCGTAAAGCGGAAGCCCGTTATCTTCAAAAAAATCGCACATTGATGAGTTGTTGTATTTATAAAGTATGCTCCTGATGCGTTTTCCGCGAGGACCGTAAAAAGCCGGAAAATCCTTTATATCACCTGCGTGCGTAAGATTGCACATGCCGTTTCCCGACATAAGAAGCTTGAGAGCCGGTTTTGCGGAATTTGTGAGTATAAGGCCTTTGAGCTTTCTTTTAAATGATGCCGCCGCAAAGAGCCCCGAAGCACCGCAGCCTATGATGATTACATCGAAAATGCCGTCGCTTTCCTGTGGGGTATTATTAACTTCTTTTGAATTTACAACCTTCATACAGAACCTCCGGTGCTGCGTATAAATGATTTTTTTAAACGTAAGTCTGCCGGGACAGACAGTTGGAAGCAACGCCTCCGGCATGCCTTTCGCCGCTAAATTATAACATAACAAAGGCCGGATATGAAATTATTCCGAAAAAAATGCAAAAAGGTGTTGACACTGTACTACCATGCGTAGTACACTAAGTACACCGAAAGGTTATTTCGGATACCTATGAAAGGGGAGATGTTATGTTTCAGCTTGATTTAAAGAGCAGAAAGTCCATATATGAGCAGATTGTAGACGGCTGCAAAGAACTGATTATTTCGGGCGTCATGAAAAAAGACGAGAAGCTTCCGTCGGTGCGGGAACTTTCAAAGACTCTCAGTGTGAACCCGAACACGATTCAGAAGGCGTACAGGGAGCTGGAATATCAGGGCTATGTCTATTCTGTGACGGGACTTGGCACTTTTATTGCAGAGAGAGAACATGCGGCAGTCGACGAACAGGCTGTGGGAGAAATTCTGCAGAGGATAAAGAAAGATATTAGAGAACTGTATTTTCTCGGACTCGACGGCGATGAGATAAAAAGGAGAATTGACAAGCTCCTTGAGGAACGGAGTGTGTAAGAATGATTAAGGTAAAAAATGCAGAAAAGAGCTTTGACGGATTTAAGGCACTGAACAACCTGAATCTGAACGTAAAAAAAGGCTCGATATACGGCCTTGTGGGCACAAACGGAGCCGGAAAAACTACTGTCATCAAGCACATAACAGGTGTGCTAAGGCTTGATTCCGGCGAAATACTGATTGACGGACAAAACGTTTACGATAATCGCAGCATCAAGGAAAAAACGGGATATATCCCAGATGACCTTTATTTCTTTGCTACCTACAACCTGCGGGAAATGGCTGCTATTTACAAGAAGCTTTATCCGAACTGGAGTGAGGAAAGATTTGAGGAAATGCTTGGCGTTTTCAAACTGGACGCAAAGAGAAAGCTGTCAAAATTCTCAAAAGGAATGCAGAAGCAGGCAGCGTTTATTCTTATTATGTCCACGATGCCCGAATATCTGATTTTGGATGAGCCTATAGACGGGCTTGACCCGGTAGTGAGAAAGCTTGTCTGGAAATATATAGTAGATGATGTTGCGGACAGGGAAATGACAGTCCTGGTTTCTTCGCACAATCTGAGAGAACTTGAGGGAATCTGCGACAGCATAGGAATTCTTTCAAAGGGAAGCATGCTTCTTGAAAGAGATCTTGATGATCTTAAATCCGATGTTTTCAAGGTTCAGGTTGCCTTTGAAGAGGGCAGCGCGCCTGAGGATCCGTACGAAGACCTCAGTGTGTTGCACAGAGAAAAGCGCGGAAGCGTCGATCTTATCATAGTAAGGAACAAAAGAGAAGTGGTAGAGAAGGCAATCAGGAAATACAATCCGCTTGTTTTCGATATTCTTCCGCTTACACTTGAAGAAATATTTATTTATGAACTTGGAGGTGCAGACAATGAAATCAAAGGAATCATATTTTAGCATTTCACTGCCGATGTTTAAGGAGAATTTAAGAAGATTCTGGCCTATATCGGCAGTAGGCTTTCTGCTATATTTCTTTTCGGGAATCTTCCCGCTTCTTATGTCTTATGACAACCTCCGGCCTATGGCAGGATATATTTCAAACATGCTGGTCAATCAGAATCCGATGTTTGTAATTCTGAATTTGACAATGCCGGTAATTACGGCAGTAATGCTCTTTGCTTACCTTCATCAGCAGGCGTCGGTGACTTCGCTTCATGCGATGCCGTTTACAAGAGCAAAGCTTTTTAACACATATTTTCTTTCGGGAACCGTGCTTGTGCTTCTCCCGATGATTGCAAGCGGAATTATCCTGCTTGCAATGGCAAAGCCCGTATATGACGAGAATATAATCGGAGGAAGCGTGGATGTCTCTGTAATGACCGATTACTTTGCAAGAGGCGACATTCTTGAGTGGATGCTTCAGTCTGTAATAATTCTGCTTTTCATATATGTAATTTCGGTATTTGCGGGGATGGTTTGCGGAAACAGCAGCATGCATGCGGCTGCGGCGCTCGGCTTCAATTTTCTTGTACCGGCACTTTATGTGACAATTGTTGTATACTGCTCAATGCTGCTTTACGGATACAACGGTGAAAGCGAACTTGCCGAAACAACAGTTATTCTTACACCGTTCCTTAAAAGCCTTGCGGGAGAAGGTATGTTTGGTATAAAAGCCACATTGGGATATGTGATTGCGATTTTGGCAATTACCGCTATATCAGCACTGCTTTACAATAAACGCAAGTTTGAAAAAGCGGGTGAATCACTTGTATTCAGATTTATGATTCCGATTATCAGTTACCTTATCGCATACTTTGGAATGTCGCTTCTGGGCTTTTACTTCAGGGAAATTGCCGAGATTGAAAAGCAGGATATTTACATGTTCGGCGGGTTCGCCGCAGGAACGCTTATCTTCTTTGTGATAGGCCGTATGATAGTACTGAAAACACCGAGAGTTTTCAACAAATCAACACTCAAAAATCTTGGAATTTATGCTGTAATTGCAGCAGTTTTCATCACATCGCTCATGTGCGACCTTACAGGATTTGAAAAAAGAGTTCCTGATTTTCATGATGTAAAAACGGCCGGCATTACAATCTTTGCGGAAGGATATGAAAACGACAGATTTGCAGCACATTATTTCAAATGGGAGGATGGCGTCAATGCATTGCTTACGCGTGATGTGTCTGCCTTTTTTCGAGATGAAGAAAACATTGAGACTGTCGCAGAATTACACAGAGAAATCCTGAGCAACAAAGAAGCTTTTAAGGATTTGCAGGTAGCAGAAGGAGGAAGAGATTTTGAAATTGCCTACGACATGAAAGCGGGAACAGATTTAAGAAGAACCTATTCGGTCCCCTTGAAATTTTATTCGAAAAGTGATGCTCTGGCGAAGCTCTTTGAATCCCGGGAATTCAAAAAACATTTTTCCTTTTATAATATTAAAGCTAAGAGATTTTCTTCCGTTACAATAAGCGAAGCGCAGGCTGTAGGAGGCATGTTTGAACTGGCGACGCTGCATGAAAGCAATGCGGGAAAAGAGATTAAAGACATAATCGCATGCCTTGAAAAGGACTTTCAGGCGAGAACATACAGCCAGGAGGTGTCCGGCGTCAGAAGATACTGTGTGCTGAATCTGGGAATTGTGGAAAATAATAGGGATGATAACGGAAACGAAATTGTAAGTTATATGACGGTTCCGGTTCTTCAAAGTGACAAAAACACAATCAAATGGCTCAGAGACAACGGTTATTCGCCTCTTCTGGAAATAACAGCAGATATGATAGATCATGTTGAAGTGCGAATTGACGGTGTTGACAATTCATTTGCGGATGTAAGCGACCCGTCGCAGATTGCGGATCTTCTTTCTACGTGCAAGGAAAGTACAAATAGCGCGAATGGCATTTATGAACTTACTTTTTATATGAATGCCAAAGGAAAACAATTTGCCGCTAATGTTGTAAATGCCGCATCCGCATATTCATCAGGCGAGATTGACGCTTCAAAGACAGATGAAGTTCAGCTGTTTGATGGCAGTTTATCTGCTGAAATGATTTATTATTACGACGCGGACGATGCGCCTGAATTTATTAAAAAACTGTTTTAGCAAAAAAACAAAAGCTCAAAACGGCAAATGCAAATATAAGGAAAGGACAGATACACAAACAGACAAAACACAAATACACAAATACAAAACAAATACACATACACATACAAAGAAAAAGGCACATGTCCGGGCGGCATGTGTCTTTTCCTGTGATGCCGCGTGAAAAACGAATAAATATGTGCAAAAAACAATATTTGCTGTTTGAAAGGCATGGCACCGGGGAATAATATCATAGGCTGCACTGTCGGGCCATATTATTAAGTTTTATTTTTACGGAGGGCAGGAATGGAATTCGATAAAAGGACTGAAGAAGTAGTAAACAGCATTTTAAACAGTTATGACGGCGGCAAGGTGATTGACGGAATTGATATGAGCAGACAGCCGGACAAGAAAGCAATTATTGATATTGTCGGAAAGCTTCTGAAAATACTGTATCCCGGTTATTACAGCGATCGTATTTACCGTCAGTACAGTCTGAAGAACAATATGGCAGCTACGATTGAGGATGTTATTTTCAATCTGAACAAGCATATTACACTTGTCTGTAGGTACGGACATGCCTTTGAGGATATGTCCGAGGAAGAATTAAGAGACAAAATAGCGGAAATTACATTTGAATTTCTCGAAAAGATACCTCAAATCCGTGAAACTCTTGAAACGGATATTGATGCGTTTTATGAGGGAGACCCGGCTGCCTACAGCAAGGCGGAAATCCTGCTTTCGTATCCGGGCCTTATGGCCATATCAATTTACAGAATGGCACATGAACTGTATCTGCTCGGAGTTCCGATGATGCCGCGTATAATGACCGAATACGGCCACAGCCTGACGGGGGTCGATATACATCCGGGCGCAAAAATAGGCAAATATTTCTTTATTGACCACGGAACGGGAATTGTCATAGGCGAAACCACGGTTATCGGCGATCACGTCAAAATATATCAGGGTGTTACGCTCGGCGGTCTGTCGACAAGAGGCGGCCAGGCTATGAAAGGCACAAAGAGACATCCGACCATCGGAAACAACGTAACCATATATTCGGGCGCATCGATACTGGGAGGTCATACTGTAATTGAAGACGATGTTGTAATAGGCGGTAATGTGTTTATTACCGACAGCGTAAGAAGCGGCAGCAGAGTGCTTTTCTCAGATTTATGCGATAGAAATTGTGTAGTTTCACAAAAATAATAAAATAAAACAAAAATAACTGTTGACAATCACAAAATATCTGTTATAGTGGTGTTAACTTAATGAGTCTTGATAGAGGTCGTGACTGACAAGAGTAAACCGAAAAAAGCCCGGCGGGGCCGGTTGAAAGGGGATGTCACCGAGGGTCGAAGATCGGCGGGTCTTTGATACCGGGCCATGGGACAACATCTCATGGACTGTCGAAGAGAAATCTTCGGAGAGCTATCGTGATTGGATTGTTATCTATATTTTTGAAATACAATTAAGTCATGGTAGGTCATGACTTAATTTTTTTTATACCCGACAGTTGAAAGGAGAAAAAAATGAGAAGAATTTTAGTATTGGTAATGGTCGCAGTTATGGTATTTGCCCTTTGCGCATGCGGAGGCGGAACAGGCAGCGGAGATGCAGCAGCACCGGAAAAGAAGGTGCTCAGAGTAGGTATGGAGTGTGCATATGCACCGAACAACTGGCTTGAAACCACAGATACAGACACCAACCTTCCTATCAGCAACGTTGAAGGAAGCTTTGCAGAAGGTTATGATGTTCAGATGGCGCGTCGTATCGCAGAAAATGCAGGATACGAAGTAGAAATAGTTATGCTCTCATGGGACGGACTTATCGAAGCTCTGAATCAGGGACAGATTGACCTGATTATCGCAGGAATGGCCGATACCGCAGAAAGAAGAGAATCCATCAATTTCTCGGATCCTTATCATGTAACGGAATACGGAATTCTGCTCAATAAGGATTCGGCGTTTGCATCGGCGACATCAATTCACGAATTTGCGGGCGCATGCGTTCTCGGACAGAAGGATACACAGCTTGACACAGTTATCGACCAGATGGAAGGCGTAGATCATCTTACACCGGTAAATTCGGTTCCAAACATGATTTCAAGACTTCAGGAAGGTACGTGCGATGCGATAGTTGTAAATGTTGAAAGCTCACGTGCATATCTTGATTCAAACCCTAACTTCGCACTTATCAGATTTGAAGAAGGAAAGGGCTTTGACCTTGGATTTACAGGCGCATGCGTAGGTATCAGAAAGGCAGATACAGCACTTCTTGAGGAAATCAACGCAGCCCTTGCAAAGATTGATGACGCAACAAGAACCGAACTTTGGAACGCTGCAGAAGCAAATCAGCCTGCTTAGGAATGACAGGTGAGACGACAGATTATGGGACGTAATTTAAAAAGAAGAAAAATAATTGAGTACTGCCTGCTTGCCGTTGTGCTGATTATCTGCATAAAGCTTGCAATCGATGTAATCGCATCGGCAAGAGCGGGCATTGCCTCAGAAACAAATCCTCAGGAGTTCATGCCGGCACTGTTTTATATGTTGTTTAA
>JAILLO010000058.1 GCA_024693105.1 Clostridia bacterium
ATTAAAGAAATCGCCGCAGTTAATACGGCGTCTGACGGAGGAAAAAATGACAGACAAAGTAAAAATTGAAAAAAACACAGTGCAGGAGACACTGATAATACCGCTTTACGGAAAGGCATGGGCTGTGAAAAACTATCCGGATCTGTTTCATGATACGGACTGCCGGAAAATCATGGATAAACTTGATTATGATTTCTCTGTTCTTGAAGCACAGGCAACAGGCATAAAAGGAAAGATAGGTTCTCTTTCTGCCGCAACAAGGCAGTACGCGCTTGTATGGGAAATAAGAGACTACCTGAAAAGTCATCCGAAGGCAGTTGTGGTAAACATGGGCTGCGGACTTGATACGGCAGGACATCAGGCAGATAACGGCACCTGCAGGTTTGTAAATATTGATTTTCCGAATGTCTGCGAAATCAGGGAAAGCCTGGTGCCAAAGAATGAGGGTGAGATAAATATTCCGTCGGATTTAAAGGATTATTCATGGATGGATAAGATAGATTTTAAGGAAGAGGACGGTATTGTATTTATAGCTTCAGGTGTTTTTCTTTATTTCAAGAAGGATGAAGTAAAATCCATGTTATGTACTCTTGCGGAGAAATTCCCCGGAGGCAGGATTGCCTTTGATGGTCAGAACCGGAAAGGTATGGAGCTTGACTTAAAGGCAGTCAGGGCTTCAGGTATTGATGTCAGCACAAATTTCTGTCTGGATGACCCTGAAAATGAGCTGAGAAGCTGGAGCGACAAGTTTGAAAAAGTGCAGTGGAAGAAAATGTCCACCGGCTATATCAAACCGGATAAACGTTTTGGACTTTTGTATCGCATTATGGCTCCTTATGCGGATAAGACAGGCATGTCCCAGCTCGATGTGATAGATTTTAAAGACTGATGCGGGAAGCTGCGGAAAGGTCGGGTGAAAATAATATGATGAAGAATTATATTAAAGAAGGGCAGAAATTACCGCTTTTCGGCGTTGGACCTTACATTGTCTGCGCTATGGCATTTGTCAATATTATCGGAATTATTCTGTTTGGGTATTTGCTCAAAACAGGAATTCTGTCTGCCCCGTGGACTATGGTATTTCGTACTGCCGCTGTCTTGTTAATTATCGCAGGGATGGTTATTTGGTATATGGGAGCAATACGTTCCGATATGAACGATTCTATTGCGGATAACAAACTTCAGACCGAAGGCATTTATTCGTGGGTAAGAAATCCTATGTACAGCGGGTGGTGGATTGTTTTTTCCGGGGTTGTACTTTTGTGGCATAATGCGTGGATGTTAATTCTTCCGTTTCTGGACTGGCTGATTATGACTGTTATGCTGATTAATACAGAAGAAAAGTGGTTGCTGAATCTGTATGGTGAAGAATATGTCCGGTACAAGAAACAAGTCAACAGATGTATTCCGTGGCACAGGAGCAATCGTATTTCTGATTTTGCAGGTTGACTAAGCCGTACGGCTAATTATATAATGCAAATATGAAAAATAAGCCGTACGGCTATTTTTTGTAATCAAAGACGAAAATTTCGCCATACGGCGAAGAGGTGAGTATGAAAATTACAGATTCGAATTCATTTGGAAAGACAGTCAGAGACAGAAGGAAAAAGCTTGGTTATACGCAGAAGTACATTTCCGACTTTACCGGAATAAGTGTAAGCTTTTTATCTGACCTTGAAAACGGAAAGAAAACAATAGAACTGGACAAGGCTTTGAAAATTGCAAATCTCCTTGGCCTCGATGTTGAATTGAATGAGAGAGGCTGAAGGGATGAGAGAGTTAAAAGTTTACATAGAAAGAGATGGCAAACAGATTCCGGCAGGAAGGATTGCAGGGGAAGGCTATGCAGATGCAAGTTTTGCGTATACAAAGGATTATCTGGATAGCGCAGACGCTGCTCCGATTTCAATTTTGCTTCCGTTGAAAGAAGAACCGTTTACGCCGGAACGGACAAAGAATTTCTTTGAAAGCCTGCTTCCGGAGGGTTTTTCCAGGAAAGCTGTGGCTGATTGGATGAAGATTGATGAAAAGGACTATATTTCTATTCTTGCTGAGCTGGGAAAAGAATGTCTGGGCGCAATAAAAATAATTGAAGGAACAAATGATGAAGCACTTGGATATGAACTGCTTTCAGATGAAAGAGTTAAAGCTTTAGCGGAAGAAGGCGCCACTAAATCCACTAAGATATTATTGGAAACACATTTATCATTGACCGGTGCCACAGGTAAGGTTGGACTGTATTATGATTCCGAATCCGGTAACTGGTATCTGCCGATTGGAGATGCTCCAAGTACACACATAGTTAAACAGAGTCATGTGAGGTTGAAGAAAATCGTATTAAATGAGCAACTATGTATGAAAACTGCCGGGAAGCTGGGAATTAATGTACCTGAAACCTTTATCATTTCACAGCAGTCAAAAGACGATGAGAATTTATTGTTTGCAATCGCCAGATATGACAGAGTGTTGTCCGATGAAAAAGTTATTGATGGTTTGAAATGCCCTTACAGATTACATCAGGAAGATTTTGCACAGGCTCTTGGCATTTTTGCGGCTGACAAATATGAATTGAAGCCATCGGGATATCTTGCCGGAATGTTTGAGTTAATCAGAAATAATTCAAGTAGTCCGTTGGAAGATCAGACGGAATTGCTTAAAATGATCATATTTAACTATTTGACAGGAAATACTGACTGTCATGTTAAGAATTTTTCTCTTCTGTATAGCAAGGACTTAAAATCAAAAAGACTTGCACCGGCATACGACTTGATAGCTACGAGGGTGTATAGAATGACTTCAAATATGTCGTTTTATATTGGTGGTGAGCTCAATATTGAGAATATCACCAGAAACTGTTTTGCACGGGCAGCTTCGGAAATCGGATTATCTGAGAAAATTGTACTAAAGAACTTTGATGAATTGGCAGACGGTTTTGAAACGGCAATCTCAGAAGCGGCAAATGAACTTTCGGAAGTTGGCTTTAAAAACGCTTTAGATATGAAAGATGAAATAATTAAAAGCGGCGGGTATGGGATGCTTGGATAGTTTTTTAATGGCAACCTTTTGCGAGCGTTGGCAAAATAAAACCCAAAAACAGAATTTGAAAATTGGATTTATAGTAGGCGAAGATATTAAAGAATTCTATTACAGAGGTTTGCGGGAATGGAATAATGAAAAAGGGTACCTTAAAGATACTATTCTTTCTTGTCAGGATCAATTTAAAACATATATGGATTACTTTGGATTAGAATATAGAGATTAATTTTAAGGTAGTTGTTCCGTAGGCGAAGCGCACTTAATCTTAAGTGTGCTTGGCTACCAATAAACAACCCCATCGGGTCGTGTCAAAAGCAGTAAAGATACCCCGGAACTTTCCATACGCAGGACGCATGGGAAGTTCCCTTTTTTTGTTGAAAACGGCGGCTTTGGGAAATATAATAATAGTGTATTGCAGGAAGCAAAGGTGTTTACTTTGGTGTCAATTTATCCAAACTTAAAGAAAAAGA
>JAILLO010000036.1 GCA_024693105.1 Clostridia bacterium
GGTTTCGTGGCTTACGGGAAATGATTTCCCGGAGATGGATCTTCTTATCAATGAAGCAGAGGCATATGTGCCTCTTGAAAAACCGCGTGTTTTCGGATTTGAAGAGGAAATGGCCGAAGCTGCATCAACGCTTATGCGTTATGCAAAAGCTTTCGAAAAGCAAAATTCAAAAGACAGTCAGGAGCGGCATCTTCCTGTCAAGGTCATTATATCGGGCGAAAAGGAGAGTGGACGAACCACGATGGCGCATATGATGGCATGGCAGTGCAAATTCCTGATGTATGCGATTGATTTTGACATAATCAGACTTTCAAAGCAGCCGCGAAAACTCATAAGAAAGCTCGTACGGGAATGCATGCTTATGGACGCAGTTCTTTGTATCAAAAATATAAGCAAATCGGATGTTGTCAGAGAAATCATAACAAGGCTTTCGTCCGAATATGCGAAGCTTGATGCAAGACCGTTGATTTTCCTTTGCGAACCTGATGTTAAGTGTGAGCCGTATCTGAAAGGCGATGTGCTCAGTTTCTCAATTAAAAAATGCAAACCTCACCAGAGTCTTCAGCTTTGGGAGGGATTTCTTGAAGGCAAAAGATACAAAGAAAAGATTGACTGCAGGGAACTGACTTCGAAGATGGTTCTTACTGCGGGGCAGATTGAGAGAATAGTGAAAACTCTCGATTCTATGGTGAAATCCGAAGGAAACGATGATTTTGTAGACAACAAGCTTGTATACAGGGCGTGCTACAGAGTTCTTGATGACGGCAGATATGAAAATATAAAGCGTGTAGAAAGCGGTTTTACTCTTGCCGATCTTAAAATAGAGCCGAGAAACAAGCAGCTGCTTACAGAAATCTGCAATCAGATTAAATACAGACAAAAGGTTTTTGACGACTGGAATCTGGGGAAAAAGTTCACTTACGGAAGATGTGTTTCGGTTCTGCTTGTCGGGCCTCCCGGAACAGGAAAAACCATGGCTGTTCATGCTCTTTCATCAGAACTGGGACTTGAACTTTACAAAGTGGATCTTTCACAGATAGCGGACAAATACATAGGCGAAACAGAAAAGCGCCTCGAAGAAGTTTTTACAAGAGCCGAAAAGAGCAATATGATTCTTTTCTTCGATGAGGCGGATGCTGTGCTTGGCAAGCGAAACGAAGTCAGGGATTCACACGACAAATACGCAAATACCGAGATAGCATATATTCTTCAGAGAATTGAGGAATATGACGGCATTGTTATACTGGCAACAAACTATCTGCAAAACATCGATACTGCCTTTATGAGGCGTATAAGGTATGTTATCAATTTTGAAATTCCGACAAAAGAGATGAGAAAAGAAATCTGGATTTCAGCATTCCCTCAGGAGGTGCCGCTTTCAAAGGATATAGACTTTGACTTTCTTGCGGAAAAATTCGAGATGGCGGGTGGAAATATCAAAAATATAGTCCTTAATGCAGTATTTCTTGCGGCAGCCGACGGAACGGACGTTGCAATGAGAC
The DNA here is from genome assembly GCA_024693105.1 of Clostridia bacterium. GTDB lineage: Bacteria > Bacillota > Clostridia > Peptostreptococcales > Anaerovoracaceae > JAILLO01. Next base: position 1,503 of record JAILLO010000036.1, read on the forward strand.
ATGTTATGCAGGCGGTTTACCGCGAAAATTCCAAGGACAAAAGAGTTTCTTTCACGTCAGATTACGGCGAATACAGTTATTTACTGCATGTTTAGTATGCAATATATATAAAAAACCGACGGCAATTTGTCGGTCATGCAGAGAAATACAAAACAGATTTAACCTTTTGTTATGATAAGGAGGAAAATTATGCCTGATATTCATCCATTTGAAAAAATTAGTACAAAGCCTTCTTCGGGATTTGGGACAATGCTTGAAAATGAAGGCGCTGAAAAAGAGGCCGATGCCGTTGCGGAAAGATTTGCAAACAGTCGCGATGTGCTTGGGGATATGGGAAAGGCATATGGGAGAAACCTGTCACATATAAGATTCCACAAAGACGATTCGGCGGCTGCAAAGGTGAATGCAAGCGGAAAAGTTGCAGTTGCAAAAGGTAATGACATATTTTTCGGAAAAGGCGTACTTGATTCACCTAAAGGAAGCCTGGTCGCCGCACATGAGGTAGCACACACAATGCAGCAGAGCGGAGGCTACGGCATGTCGCACAATGTTGCTTTTGATTCCGCACAGGGATTCTCCTGGAAAGGTATGGGACTGGGTCTTTGGAAGGGACTTAAAGGTCTGGGAGGAGGACTTTTAAGAGGCGCAAGGAGAGCAGTAGAACTTCCTGCAACAGCTCTCGGAGCTCTGGGAGGTGTTTTCGGAGGTTCAAGGCTCACATATGACAAAGGAATGAAAGACTATGCAAAGCACAACAGACAAGGCTATACCGCACCGGAAGCAGTCGGCGGCCTTCAGCCTGAATATATAGTCGATGGAGATGCTGCGGCAAAATATGAAGTTGATCATACAGCTTTTTCCACTTCCAGCCTTTTTGATTCAACTCCCGGAGCTGACGGCGGATTTACACAGCTCTTCAAGGGAACCGGTTCGATAGTTCCTAATTATGTAAATCAAAACAACCCGCTGGCGAGAGGCGCACATTGGGGCAAGGCTATCAGAAACGGTCTGTTTGAAGCAACAATGATTCCTTCGCTTGTAAGAGCCGTAAATGGTTTCACCGAGTCGGGTATTTCAACGAGTCAAAGATTCGGAAACTTCTTTAAAGGCTTCAGCAAGTGGACACCGATTGATTTGATTCGAGGTCTGGGACACGGAGCAAAACGCCTTTTCAAGGGAATCGGCAACAAGTTTACACACCTTAAGAGTATGGGAATTCAAACTGACTATGATATAGCACATCGTGCAATGAGAGATTATACATCAAGAGGATATACGGGTGCTGAAGAGCCTACTATTGAAGAAGAAGAGCGTGGAATGAATTATAGTGAAAGCGCCGAACGGGAATACATAGAGCATACTAATCTTGACGAATTAGAAGAAGATGATGAAGATTAAACGTTTCGGTAGGCTGCTTTGGCAGGGCAATAACAAACAGTTTTAACGAGAAAACGGAGGTTTTGGATTTGAATCCAAAACCTCCGTTTTTTGCTAAGGTCTGAGCCATTCAGGCATGTTGTCATATATGTCTTCCTGTGAAACAGGTGACTGTGACGGTTGTGGTTCTGTTGCAGGTTCCTGACCTGAAGGTCCGGATTGGTCTG
>JAILLO010000104.1 GCA_024693105.1 Clostridia bacterium
GACAGAGAACGTAAAATATTTAATAAAAGATATATAGAAAATCATACTCAAAGCGAAATTGCGGAAGAATTGGGAGTATCACAGATGACGGTTTCCCGAATAGAAAAAGAAATTCGACGCAAATTTGCTGACGAACTTCACAAATAAAAGGGTTTTCCATAATGCGGGGGCTCATAAGAAAGTTTTACAAAGAACGGATTACCGTATTGAATACGACAGTCCGTTTTTTGATTGATCTTCTTATGATACTATAGGTAAGGCTACGGCAAATCCATACTGTCAATATGTGAAAAGTTTTTATTATTAATATTGGTGGTGTCTTCACTTCCGATATCCGTCGGGGTATAATGGTTACAAATCTTGATTGTTTGGGAGGTCTCTAAAATGAAGCTGACACTTGCTGAGAATATACGCACATTTCGGAAAGAACGTCGATTGACGCAGGAGCAGTTTGCTGAAGCTATGGGTGTAACCGTCGGTTCGGTATACAAATGGGAAACTGGTCAAGCAACACCTGAACTCAGAATGCTTGTTGAGATTGCAGACTTTTTTGATGTCTCGATGGATGTTCTTTTAGGATACAGAGTGAAGGATAATCATATTGCTGCCATCGAAGAGAGATTACGGGAGTACTGCCGGGTCAGGAATCCCGAGGCGCTGGTCGAAGCAGAAAAGGCGCTCAAAAAATATCCAAACTCCTTTGAAGTTGTCCATGGCTGCGCTCTGGTATACGCTTTCTTTGGTATCGGCAGCAAGGACCACGCTGAAACCAGAAGGGCTCTGGAATTATATGAGCAGGCAAAACTCTTGATTCCGCTAAATCGCGATACAAAAATCAGCGAGCAGACAATCTGCGGTGAAATGGCGAGTGCCTGGATGCTTCTCGGCGAACGCGAGAAAAGCATTGATTTGCTTAAAAAGAATAACGCCGGAGGCCTATACAGCAGTACAATCGGAATGATTCTGGCTCTGAATCTGAAAAAGTACGAAGAAGCGGAGCCGTTCCTCGCCGAAGCATTGCTGCTCAACACATTCGGTCTCATGGATTCCGTTGTCGGATATGCGCTGGTTTTATCTGAACGCGGAGAATATGAAGGTGCAAAGCAAATGCTATCCGGACTGATTGCGTATCTGAAACCCTTCAAGGAGGGAGAAAAAGCAGATTATATCGATAAACTTATGGCAAGCTTGCATACAGTGATGGCCCATATTCATACGCTGGAAGGAAAAACCGCAGAAGCTGCGAAGTGCCTGCGCGATGCTCTAACAGCCGTCCGAAGATTCGATACAACGCCATATTATGGAATCCGTACATTTCACTATCCCGCAAGCTACACCGATGTCATACTGAATGATGATCTGGGTGCGACAGCTTTAGGCAGCGTTAAAACAATCCTTGACCTGCTGGGAAACCGCGAGCTGTCAAGAATTTGGAAGGAGCTGATTGCAGATGAGAGATGAAAAGAAAGTGCTCAACGTTTTTTCTATCAGAAACTACCGTTTGGTCTTTTTCGGAGCGCTGATCTCCGGTTTGGGCGCTCTTTTGTACAGCTTCGCCGTCAGCTTTTATATCTTGGAAATCAGCGGAAACAACGCCTTTCTGCAGGGCTTATATCTTGCTCTTTGCGGAGTAGCGCTGCTGATCTTTACACCCGTAGGCGGTGTTCTTGGGGATCGCTTCAACAAAGCAAGAATCATGTATCTGTGTGATTTCATAAAGGGCGGGATGATTCTGCTGGCGACGGCACTTATGATAATTCTACCATTGCCGTCAGCGCATATCGTTATCCTGTTCATACTCGGCACCCTGGGCAATATGGTCAGCGGTATCTTTAATCCGGCCGCCGGAGCAATGCTTCCGAATATTGTAGAGCCGCAGCAATTGCAGCAGGCAAATGCTTACTTTTCAGCTAAGAGCTCCATGGAGTCGATCTTGGGTGTTGTACTGGCAGGCATCCTGTATGCGACGCTGCCTTTAAAAGTTCTTTTCCCGGCAGTAGGCGCATGCTTTATAGCCTCCGGGGTTTCGGAAATGCTGATCCGGTATAATCACACACCTTCTGCCGAGCCGATAACGCTGCGTCTGGCGATTTCAGATATGAAAAATGGCATACTTTATCTGAAAGTCCGTAAGGCCATCATGGCTATCTTGGGCGCAGCTCTTTTTATCAACTTCTTCTTCACTCCTGTGACCGGAAATTTCATTCCGTACTTCATCAAGACGGATTTGCAAAACGCACCGACTTATCTGTTTGACAGCGTATTAAAGCCGGAACTGTGGTCTTCCGTGTTCGGCGTATGCATAGGAGTCAGCTCTCTGATCGGAGCCGTAATCATAGGCGCTAAAGAGCAGGATGATAATTGCGGCATGAAGATTGCCAAAAGGCTGTGTCTCTTTTCGTCTGTGGTTATTGCCCTGGCAGTCGGGTACGGCTGGCTGGTGGCTTCAGATACCTCTTTGAATGCCTTTTTGCTTTTATTTTCAGCAGGCTGTCTCGCAGTTGGTTTTCTGCTCTCTTTTATCAACATCCCTCTCAACACCACCATCCAGCGCAAGGTGGAAAAGAATATGCTCAGCAAGGTAGGCAGCATCATAAGCGTAGGCTCACAGGGCATGATCCCAATCGCCTCTGTATTAGCAGGGGCAACGCTTCAGGCCTTTGGCAGCACAATGCTTCTTGCCACTTGCGCAGCCGGATTCACAATTACTGCAGTTCTGCTTTTGACAAACAGGCATGTTAAATCACTGTAAAAGAAAAAAGGCATGATCTTTTGATCGTGCCTTTTTATTAGCTGCAACCTGTCCCCAAATTAGAATTTTTTCCAATTTGGTGCCTGTCCCCAGATTAGCTTTCGGGTTCTTCGTCGTCCTCGCGGATGGCCTTTGCCATTGCAACAATTGCGGCATCGTCTTCAACCTTCATAATCTTTACACCCTGTGTTGCCCTGCCGAGGCGGGAAACCTCGGAAGCGTTGATTCTGATAATAATGCCGTCTGAATTGATCAGCAGAACATCATCATCCTCCGCTACAACCATAGCGCCGATCAGCTCTCCTGTCTTTTTGAACTTTGCCTTGTCGTAAGTCAGAAGACCCTTTCCGCCTCTTACCTGAATCTTGTATTCAGTAACAGGAGTTCTCTTTCCGAAGCCGTTCTTTGTTACTACGAGAAGCTCTTCGCCCGGCTGAACGAGTTCCATTGAAACAACTTCATCGTCGTCCTCGAGCTTGATTGCGCGAACACCGCCGGCAATACGACCCATAGGGCGTACATCCTCTTCAGAGAAGGAAATGCACTTACCGTTCTTTGTAACGATTATGATCGTATCGGTTCCGGATGTCTGCTTTACATCGACAAGTTCATCATCATCCTTCAAGGATATCGCAATAAGACCGGTCTTTCTGTTTGTGTTAAACTCTGAAATTGCAGTCTTCTTGATAGTACCCTTCTTTGTAACAAGAATCAGATACTTGTCTTCGCTTCCCTCAGGAACCGACAAAACAGCCGTAATTCTTTCGCGCTGCATCAGCGAGAGGAAGTTTACGGCAGGAGTGCCCTTTGCCGTGCGG
>JAILLO010000016.1 GCA_024693105.1 Clostridia bacterium
ATTGAGATTTATTATTCTTTTGTTGGCAAGGTGGACTTGCCCGAATAACCGCCCGACCTATCCGACACAATGCGCAAGTGCCGGATAGGAACGGCAAAATTTTTTACACTTCTATTACTTCTTTATCGCACATCAGTAAATTTGCACGGTATATCATACCAATATACCGCGCAATAATTCTGCCTTTTTATAAATGCTTTTCTTTGCTTTTTTAGACTACTTGATATTGTAAAATGCTTCCATTCCTGCGTAATGACCTGACGTTCCAAGACCTTCCTCGATGCGGAGGAGCTGGTTGTACTTGGCAATTCTGTCAGTTCTTGAGAGCGATCCCGTCTTAATCTGACCTGCGTTAAGTCCGACTACAATATCTGCAATTGTTGTATCTTCGGTTTCTCCGCTTCTGTGGGAAACTACAGCGGTATAACCTGCTTTCTTTGCCATTTCGATTGCATCGAATGTTTCTGTAAGTGTTCCGATCTGATTAACCTTGATAAGAATTGAATTTGCAACACCCTTCTCGATTCCCTGTGCCAGACGCTCAGTGTTTGTAACAAACAGGTCATCGCCTACAAGCTGAATCTTTCCGCCGAGTCTTTCTGTAAGAAGCTTCCATCCTTCCCAGTCATCCTCTGCAAGACCGTCTTCGATTGAAATAACAGGATACTTTGAAACAAGCATTTCATAGTAATCAATCATTTCTTCGGCAGTTCTTGAAACGCCTTCGCCTGTCAGATTGTAAATCTTCTTTGATTCATCATAAAACTCGGATGCCGCAACATCAAGTGCGATTTTTACATCGTCGCCCGGCTTGTAGCCTGCTTTTTCAATAGCCTCGATAATTACACGGATTGCTTCCTCATTTGTGGAAAGATTTGGTGCAAAGCCACCTTCATCACCTACTGCGGTATTCATTCCCTTGCCCTTCAGTACGGACTTGAGGTTGTGGAATATTTCTGCGGCCATGCGAAGAGCTTCTCTGAAATCAGGCGCTCCTACAGGCATAATCATAAATTCCTGAATATCTACTGTGTTGTCGGCATGTGAACCACCGTTAAGAATGTTCATCATCGGAGTAGGAAGAGTCTTTCCGTTTACTCCGCCAAGATACTGATAAAGAGGAAGTCCAAGACTCTTTGCCGCAGCAACCGCAACGGCCATTGAAACTCCGAGAATGGCATTTGCGCCAAGTCTGCCTTTGTTAGGAGTACCGTCAAGTTCAATCATCATTTTGTCAAGACCTGCCTGGTCAAGAGCATCCCATCCGATAACATGTTCTGCCAGTTCACCGTTAACATTTTCAACTGCCTTAAGTGTTCCTTTTCCAAGGTATCTTGATTTGTCCCCGTCTCTGAGCTCAACAGCTTCGTGAACGCCTGTTGATGCGCCGGAAGGAACTATTGCTCTTCCGACAGTACCGTCTTCAAGCAAAACTTCAACTTCTACAGTCGGATTTCCTCTGGAATCCAGAACTTCTCTTGCAATTAAATCTTCAACATATAACATTTTGTTTCCTCCGTTTGAAAAACCCGGCCCTGCAAAATGCATGACCATTACAAAAGCGGTAATTAAATATTAAAAATCGATAATGGCCATGAAATCCTGCGGCTTGAGGCTGGCTCCGCCTACAAGGGCGCCGTCGATTTCATCCATATTCATAATGTCTGTGGCATTTGCCGGCTTCACGCTTCCGCCGTACTGGATAATAACTGCGTCGGCAGCATCTTCACTGTACAGTTCTTCCAGAGTCTTTCTGATAAAAGCGCACATTTCGTTTGCCTGCTCCGGTGTTGCTGTTCTTCCGGTGCCTATTGCCCATACCGGCTCATAAGCTATGACAAGCGTCTGCGCCTGCTGCGGCGCAATACCCTCAAGGCCTCTATTAAGCTGAGTACCCACTACTTCAAAAGCCTTCTTGGCATCTCTTTGTTCAAGAGTCTCGCCCACGCACATAATCGGTATAATGCCTGCCTCGAAAGCCTTTTTGAGTTTTTTGTTGACCGTTTCGTCTGTCTCGGCAAAATACTGCCTTCTCTCGGAATGTCCGATGATACAGTAATCTACCCCGATTTCGGAAAGCATGGCCGCCGAAATCTCACCTGTAAAGGCTCCCTGTTCTTCAAAGTGCATATTCTGCGCACCGACTCCTATGCCCGTGCCTTTAAATGCTTCAACAAGTGCCTGAAGTTGTGTGAACGGCGCACAGATTGCAGTTTTTACATCCGTACCGCTGTAAAGCTTTTTGAATTCTTCCGCAAAAGCCTTTGCTTCCGCGGTAGTTTTGTACATTTTCCAGTTTCCGGCGATAAAAGGAATTCTCATTTTTCTCCTCCTGTAAAGCCTCTATGATATTTCATATAAGCGGCCCTGATTTTTCTATTTGTCCTGCAGACATGCAACTCCCGGCAGTTCTTTTCCTTCGAGGAATTCAAGTGAAGCTCCGCCACCGGTTGAAATATGAGTCATTTTGTCCGCAAACCCAAACTGCTCAACAGCGGCAGCAGAATCTCCTCCGCCGATGACAGTCGTCGCATCAATTTTGGCAAGCTTTTCGGCAATCGCCTTTGTGCCCTCTGCAAATGCAGGCATTTCAAAAACACCCATAGGTCCGTTCCATACAACAGTTTTTGCCTTTGCAAGTTCTTCACCGAAATATGCTGCGGTCTTTGGTCCTATATCAAGTCCCATCATGTCTGATGGAATCGAATCAACATCGAACTGTGCCTTCTCGGCATCTTCTTTAAATTCCTTTGCCGCAACAACATCAACAGGAAGCATCATCTTAACGCCTGCTGCCTGTGCTTTGGCAAGAAGATCTGCCGCAAGACCGATATGTTCTTCATCAAGAATTGAAGTGCCGATTTCCTTACCCTGTGATTTAAGGAAGGTATATGCCATGCCGCCGCCGATAATAAGTGTATCTACCTTCTTGAGAAGATTTTCTATTACCTTGATCTTGTCGCCTACCTTGGCGCCGCCCATAATTGCAACAAACGGTCTCTCAGGATTGTCTACGGCATTTCCGAGGAATCGCACTTCCTTCTCAATCAGGAAGCCTGAAACTGCAGGCAGGAACTCAGCTACACCTGCTGTTGATGAATGTGCTCTGTGTGCCGTTCCAAATGCATCGTTTACAAAAATCTCTGCCAGATCCGCAAGTTCCTTTGAAAATTCTTTTCCGTTTTTTGTTTCCTCTTTGCGATAGCGCACGTTTTCAAGCAGCATGACCTGCTTTTCGGCAAGACCCTTTGCGGCTTTCTTAACCTGTTCATCCACAACGACAGGAGAACTTACGAAAACAACTTCCCTTCCAAGGAGCTCCGAAAGACGGTCTGCAACCGGCTTCAGAGTGTATTTTGGATTTGGTTCTCCCTCCGGTCTTCCCAAATGAGACATAAGGATGACTTTTGCTTCGTGCTCTATCAGATAACTAATAGTAGGCATAGCGGCTTTGATTCTGATATCATCAGTAATACTGCCGTCCTTCATAGGGACATTGAAGTCACATCTGACGATGACTCTTTTTCCTTTTACATCAATGTCTTTGACTGTTTTTTTCATTTTTTCCTCCGACTTCTCAGCCTGTAAGCGTCACTGCCTTATGCCTTGTGCTTTTTCGTTAATGCGGAAGGCAGAACTTCAACAGGTCTATTGCGTGTCTGTGCCCACCGACTCCAAAAGCCGGTGGGCGCAGTAAATGTCAGTTTATTTATTGTCTACGCTGTACATATGCTTGATAAGCATAAGAATCTTGCTGGAATAACCATATTCGTTGTCATAAAATGCGATAAGCTTGAAGAACTTTTCATTGAGCATAATTCCTTCTCTCGCGTCGAAAATAGAAGTGTTCGGATCGCCAAGGAAATCGCTTGAAACAACTTCATCGTCAACATATTCAAGAATACCCTTCATATGAGTCTCGGAAGCTTCCTTTACCTTTGCGCAGATTTCTTCATATGTTGTTGCTTTCTTCAGCTGTACGTTCAGGTCAATTACAGAAACATCTGCCACCGGAACTCTGTATGAGATACCGGTCATCTTGCCCTTGAGTGCAGGGATAACAAGACCTACTGCCTTTGCTGCACCTGTTGTGGAAGGGATGATATTTCCGAAGGAGCAACGGCCTGTACGCCAGTCCTTCATAGATCTTGCATCAACAACCTTCTGCTTTGCCGTTGCAGCATGTATCGTGGACATAAGACCCTGTTCAATGCCCCAGTTATCTTCTATAACCTTTGCCAGAGGAGCCAGGCAGTTAGTTGTACAAGATGCATTTGATACAACCTGGATATCCTTTGTATATTCCATGTGATTTACACCCATTACATATGTAGGAGTCTCCTTGTCCTTTGCAGGTGCGGAAATAACAACCTTCTTTGCTCCCGCCTTAATATGCTTGAGGGAACCCTCTGTAGTAACATATGCTCCTGTTGCTTCAACAATATATTCTGCGCCGCATTCCTTCCAAGGAATGTTCTCAGCATCACTTTCACTGAAGACGCGAACCTTCTTGTCTCCGATAATAATACCGTCTTCATAAACCCCGAGTTCTCTTGGGAATCTTCCGAACATAGTATCGTACTTAAGCATGTAAACCATGTAATCCTTATCGGCATTGCGCACATTGATACCGCATATTTCGATTTCAGGATCATCCATAGCAGCACGGATAACCACTCTTCCTATACGTCCAAAACCACTAATGCCAACTTTAATCGCCATTTCTTCTTCCTCCTCATGTTAAGAAATAAATGTAAAATAAATATATTTGTATTGCATCACGCCGGGCTGCGTGCCCCGTAATGTAATAATCAGTGGGTTTCTCTCCCAATACCTTTTTAATAACGTCTCCGCTTTGAAGAAGACATGATATTCAGTTCGTCCCTGTATTTTGCAACGGTTCTTCTGGAAATTTCAAAGCCTTTGCCTTCAAGAAGCCTTGCAATGTCAAGGTCGCTGTACGGCGAAGAAGAATCCTCGCCATCAATCAGTTCCTTTATAATGGTCTTAATGCTGCTTGAGGAAATTCCTTCTCCTTTTGAAGACCTGACACCTGCCGAAAAGAAATATCTTATTTCAAACATTCCCCGCGGGCTTTGCATATATTTGCCGTTAATCGAACGGCTTACCGTGGACTCATGGACTCCCGTCTCTTCTGCAATCTTGCGCAAAGTGAGTATTTTCAGATATTTTTCACCCTTGTCAAAAAACTCTTGCTGATATTTGACAACTGCTGTGACTACGCTCAGAATCGTCTTTTTTCGCTGCTCAATACTGCGGATGAGCCATAAAGCCCTGTTCATCCTGCCCGAAAGATATTTTGAAAGTTTCTCGTCAATATCTCCGCTTTTCATAAGTTTCTCATAATAAGGACTTATGGAAAGCCGCGGAACACTGCTTTCGTTCAACGTAACGACATATTCGCCGTTTGTCTTTTCGACAATAACATCCGGTGTAATATATCTTGTCTCTGTCTGCGATGCGAACTGTCTCCCCGGTTTGGGCTCAAGTGTCCTGATAATATCATATATTTCCTGAACTTTTTTGGTACTCGCGGAAATCGCTTTTGCTATAACATTCAGCCTGTTTTCCGCAAGTTCACCAAGATGATTTTCAATAACTTCGCGAATGTCATCCGAAAGAAGCCCGGAATTTCCAAGCTGAATAATCAGACATTCCTCAAGACTGCGTGCACCGACTCCCGCAGGATCAAAGCCCTGAATAACCTCAAGCGCCGCTTTGACTTTCCCTGCCGACACGCCTGTTGCTTCTGCCACTTCCTCTGCTGAAAGTGTCAGATATCCGTTATCGTCCAGCGCTTCAATGATAAATTTCGCTGCCTTCCTCTGCCCTGCATCCATGCGCACAAGCTGAAGCTGGAACTGAAGATGCTCCGCAAGTGTAATGCTGTTTGTTACAAACCCTTCGTAAGAATTTTCTCTGCTTTGTTCTTCGGGTAAAAATTCCCTCTGTCTGTAACTTATATCATCATAATAATCTTTTTCGCTAAGCTTTTCATACCAGTCAAAATCATCCGACCCGCCCGCAAAGCCTTCCTCCCATGAGGAAGAATCCCTGCCGGAAGCAGACGTCCGTTCGGAGCTTTGGCTTTCGAATTCCTCCGAAGCGGAAGAAAAGCCATCCTCCGTTTCCGATGCGGCAGAATCTGCATCACTTGAATATGCAATACCTGTTTCCAGAACCGGATTTGCCAAAACCTGATCCTGTACATACTTTTCCAGTTCCTCGGTGTTGAACTGCAGTATCTTAATCGCCTGAATGAGCTCCGGTGTCATCACCAGATTTTGTGTCTGTTCTGTTTTCAGATCAAAGCCCAGTTTCATGCCTCACCATAGTTCCCTTCCGTATGTACTTAATCGCATACATATCAAGTATAACACATATGTTTTTAGAATGCACCGATATTTCGACTGTTTTTTCCTTCCATCTACTCAAGACCCGGAAAACCAAGCTGCCTTAACGCCTCAAAGAGTATAATGTTTGCTGAATTTGCAAGATTAAAAGAACGAAGTCGTGTGTTTTCACTCATCGGAATCCGTATGGCTTTTTCACTGTGCTCTTCTATGAACGGTCTTGGAAGGCCTGCCGTTTCCCTGCCGAAAAGAATCATATCCTCATCCTTGTAATCAACCTCGCTGTAGAGCTTGCCTCCCTTTGTCGTTGCAAGATACATCCTGCGGTTTTCGCCTTCTTCACCGTATTTTTTCATGAACTCTTCAAGACTATCATGAAATTCAACTCTTACATACTTCCAGTAATCGAGTCCCGCACGCTTAAGGCTTTTATCATCAATACGAAATCCAAGCGGTTTTACAAGATGCAGCACGCTGTTTGTTGCCGCGCAGGTTCTTGCTATATTTCCCGTATTGGGCGGTATTTCGGGATTTACAAATACTATATGTAATGACATTTTACATTCCTGCCTTTCATTCCCATAATCTCTTTATGATATAAAATTTTTTTGCGTTTTTAAAGACAAATTTGAAAATATGTTATATAATCTTTAAAGTCTTGTGCAAAACCGCACAGGATTTGAATTTTTAACAAAAATAAGGAGTCATGAATATGAAAAAGATTAAAATAGGTCTCCTGGGATTTGGAAACATAGGCACCGGTACTTACAGGATTCTTGAAATGAATCATCGTAAAATCGCAGAAACAACAGGCTGTGAACTTGAAATCACCAGAATTCTTGTCAACGATCCTTCAAAGAAAAGAGAAATTTCGGTTCCTTCGGGAAAGTTTACAAAAGATCCTGATACCATACTGAATGACCCTGAAATTGATATTGTTGTTGAAGTCCTCGGAGGAATTGAACCTGCGGCATCTTATATGCTGAAGGCCATGAAAAACGGCAAGTCGGTCGTTACTGCAAACAAAGCTGCAGTTGCCGCAAATTTTGCCGAGCTTAAATCTGTTGCGGCAGCAAACAACGTACTGTTCAGATTTGAAGCCAGCGTTGCCGGCGGAATTCCTGTTCTTAACGCTCTTTCCACCGCACTTTCGGGAAATGAGTTTGAGGAAATATCCGGCATAGTTAACGGGACAACAAACTATATACTTACGCAGATGACCGAAAACGGCTCTGCATATGAGGACGTACTTAAAGACGCACAGGCAAAAGGATTTGCAGAAGCAGACCCTACGGCAGATGTCGAGGGAATTGATGCGGCAAACAAACTTTCAATTCTTATGGCTCTTGCTTTTGGCAAATATGTTGCGCCTTCAGATATTCCGACAACAGGCATAAGCAAAATCACAAAAGCCGATATTGATGCGGCAAAGGAAAGAGGCTGCAAGATTAAGCTTCTTGCCTCCGCAAAGAAAAACGGCAATGATGTCGAATACAGTGTTAAGCCTGTTGAGCTTCCGCTTTCTCACCCTCTTGCAGGTGTCAGCAATGAATTCAACGCCGTATTTGTTACGGGAAATGCTGTCGGAGAGCTCATGTTCTATGGCAGAGGCGCAGGCTCACTTCCTACGGGAAGTGCCGTTATGGGCGATATTATCGAAATAGCAAAAGCTGTTGCAGCAAAATAATTTAATTGCACAAAACGCATATGCATATAACAAGTGCACCATTAAAAACCGGTTCATCAAGAAAAAAGGAAATTAAGGCAAAAAAGAGAAATATAAAACCGCTATTTTAGGAGGATATGAAAATGAGTTTATTTAAACAGTGGCAGGATCTTATCGAAAATCAGACTGAAGAAACCTTCCAGGCCTTTTGGAAAGAATACAGCGAAACAGAAACACGTATCTATTCAGGTCTTTTAAAAACACCAAACGAACATATGAAAGGTAAATTCGGCGATCTTGCAACAAAGTACGAAGCAAATCCTGTTATATTCATGGGATTTCTCGACGGTATCCAGACAAGTCTTAACAACCCGTTCGAGCTTGAAAATATTGACGAAAACAGTGATATAGATCTCGATGTAGACCTCAAAAAACTTTTCTTCAATATGATCGGTGCAGAAGCAGATTATCTTTATTCTCTTCCTGAATGGGATGCAATTCTTACGGATGACGAAAAGAAAGAAATTGCAACCGCATACAGAAGATCCCGTACCGTAGTCAAGGAAAAGGAACCCGGCAGAAACGATCCGTGTCCATGCGGCAGTGGCAAAAAATACAAAAAATGCTGCGGAGCAAATAAATAGTAACGGCATTTCAAAAGCCCGCCAAAAGGCTCAAAATACAAAACGGTCACCGTCTTTACGGTGGCCGTTTTTTGCGGCCCTCTTGCGGTCCCCGGTTTATGTCGGGGTTCCCCGGTTTATGTCGGGATTCCCCCGGTTTATGTCGGATAACCAAACCAATATTTGTCCGGCGCCTGTGCCTCCGGACCGCCGCCAAAGCTGCAAGTAAAAAACGGATGCGATAACGCATCCGTTTTTCGTATTTTGAGCCTTCTGGGCTTGAAATCCAAACTTACAGTTCAGGAGTCTTGAGCTTGATTGGCTTGCACTTGATAAGCTTTCCTTCGCCTCTCTTGCCTAAGAATTCGCCATCCTTGAATACGAGCTTTCCTCTGCAGTATGTTGCAACAGGATATCCCTTCAGCTTAGCGCCTTCCCAAATAGTATGGTCAGTTGCACCGTGCATTGCAGCATTAGTGATAGTGAAGTTCTTCTTAGGATCGTAAAGAACGATATCTGCATCAAGACCTACGCGCAGAGCGCCCTTGCAGTAGTCAAGTCCGAACAGCTTTGAAGGGTTAGTTGCACAAAGTTCAACAGCCTTGTTGAATGTGATTCTTCCCTTGTTTGCTTCTGAAAGCATGTAAGGATACATGTTTTCGATACCTGCGCATCCGTTAGGAATAGTAGTGAAGTTTCCAGGAGTTCCATCCGGCTTTGTGATTCCCCAGTCTTTTTCAGCCTGAGTGAACGGGCAGTGGTCAGTTGCAACAGTTGCGATATCGCCACTCTTGATACCTGCCCAGATAGCATCCTGAGATTCCTTGTTCTTCATTGGAGGTGAGCATACGAAGTCTCTTGCTCTTTCTCTCTTGTATACTTCGCTTGTGAAGTAGAGGTACTGAGGGCAAGTTTCAGCAAAGATAGGATAACCTTCGTCTCTTGCAGCTCTTACAGCTTCCATACCCTGCTTATTTGCAAGATGTACGATATAAAGGGAAGTTCCTGCCATCTTAGCCAGGTTAATAGCTCTTACGTCTGCTTCTCCTTCAACACTTTCATTCTTTGACATATAATGCCACCAAGCATCAGTCTTTCCTTCAGCCAGATACTGAGCGATAAGAACGTTGTTAACGTCTCTGTTTTCAGCATGAACACCAACTAAAGCGCCGATCTTTGCAGCCTTCTGAAGTACCTGATAGAATGAACCGTCATCAACACCGAAATCATAAACCATGAATACCTTGAATGAAGGAATACCGAACTTAACAGCATCTTCCATTGAATCAAGAAGTTCAGGAGTAGTTACATCGGAAACACCAATGTGGAAGGAGTAGTCTACTGCAGCATCCGGAGCAGCAAGTGCATCTCTTCTCTTGATAGCATCTAACATTGGTTCACCCTTCTGCTGAAGAATGAAGTCAAATACAGTTGTAGTTCCGCCGCAAGCAGCTGACTTTGTTCCATCATAATAGTCATCTGTGGAGATTGTTCCGCCAAATGGCATTGCAAGATGAGTATGTCCATCAATAGCACCAGGAAGAACAAGCTTACCCTTTGCGTCTACAACTTCTGTGTTTTTGTCTGCCTTAAGGTTTGATCCGATTGCAGAAATTTTGCCGTTTGTTACAGCAACATCAGCTTTAAAAGTTGATTCAGCTGTTACGACTGTACCGCCTTTGATTAATAAATCCATTTTTTACCTCCCATTTACTTTTGTTTTGTTTCGTTCAGTTTAAGCAAAGAATCAGCATAAGCCAAAGAAACATAAAAATTGGATGATTGATAATTTTTGATAAAAAAGGAGCCTCTGAGAGTCTCTCAAAGGCTCCTTTTATTAACTTGATTTAGTTATTAAAACTATGCGAGAATTAAGCTCTTTCTGTGAAACCTTCGTGTTCTTCTTCGGAAACCTGTGAAGCAGTTTCGTTCTTCATCAGAATTACGTAAACGATGAAGGAGATACCGAAAGAAATAACATAGTTCAGGGAATTTACAAATGTTCCGAAAGCTCCCATGTTGATAGGGAAGAATGTGAGCAGTGGGAGAATGAAGCCAAGAACCAGAGCAACGAATGCTTTGCCATTGACACCATTTCCATACCAGTATCTGCCTTCTTCGCCCTTGAACAGAGCAGCGATTTCGATTCTCTTCTTCTTGCAGATGAAGTAGTCAGCAATAAAGATGGAAGCTACAGGAGCAAGGATTGTGCCGTAAGCGTTCATCCAAGTGAAGTAAGCCGAACCGGAACCATAAATCCACCAAGCCTGCAGAATGAAGAATGCGATGAATACAGTGATCAAAACGCCCATTCTGTAGGAAATCTTCTTAGGGTTGATGTTTGCAAATCCATTTGCAGGAGCAACTACGTTAGCAGCTACGCAAGTAGTGATTGTAGCAGCAACTACACCAAGGGAAGCAATCAGAACAACGAGCTTGTTGTCGATGTAGTAGAATACACCCGTTGGGTCGAACATTGCAGTTCCGTCAGCAAGCTTTGTAGCCTGTGCGAAGAATGCTCCGATGAATGCGCAGAAGAACATTGGAAGAGGCATACCGTAAAGCTGTCCTCTGAACTGATCCTTCTGGGATCTTGCATATCTTGAGAAGTCAGGAATATTCAGAGCCATTGTAGCCCAGAATGCGATGTTACCCATCAGACCTGAAAGGTAAACATAAGCCATTCCACCGTTCTGTTCGATAAGTTCATAGTCATTTCCTGCATTCATAACATCGCCGAAGCTGTATCCTGCAGCGCTTGCGTGCATTGCAGCCCATCCCAGCAGAGCGATCATTACAGCGATAAGAACAGGACCACCGATGTTCTGTACCCACTTGATGTTTTCCATACCATTGTATGCAACCCAAGCGATGAACAGCATGAAGATGATGTAACCGATGAACTGTCCGCAAGCTACAGTCTGGATTCCGCCCCATGATGGAAGTCCGATTGTCCAGTTAGGATCCATCA
Organism: Clostridia bacterium; assembly: GCA_024693105.1. Classification (GTDB taxonomy): domain Bacteria; phylum Bacillota; class Clostridia; order Peptostreptococcales; family Anaerovoracaceae; genus JAILLO01. The sequence goes on from JAILLO010000016.1 coordinate 11,635, forward strand.
TCTTGGAGGAAACGCATCCGAGAATAGCAGCTACAGCGCCGCCGCCTACCCAAGCCTGTACAGCGCACCATCCGCAGGCGGTGATTGCTCTCAGGAGTGCAGGTAAGTGAGCACCGAGTGAACCGAATGTAAGTCTTGCAAAGAGTGGGAACGGAATACCATACTTGGTACCGATCTGTGAATTGAGCTGAATAGGAATCAGGATAATGATGTTTCCTAAAGCTACGTTAATAACCGCTAACCACGGTGACACTCCCATTCCGATAAGTCCGGATGATAATGAAAGTGAAGGGATACAGATGGACATTCCAACCCAAAGCATTGTGATGCTGTAAGTTGTCCATGTTCTCTGTGAAATTGATGTTGGAGCTAAGTCATCATTGTAATACTTTGATGAAGTCAGCTCTGCGCGAGCGGCATCTGTCAGTTCGAAGAGGCCATTGCGCTCAACCTGTGTGTACTGTGACATTTGAACACCTCCATAAAATATAAATGTGTAAGATTATTACGTTGTTAATTATACTACAATTTTTCCAAATTGTAACTAGTATTTTGCTATTTAAACTCTTTTTTTTTCGACACTCTTGAAATTTCTGAAAATTCAACGTTTTCGTGCCCGTTTTCGGTCATTTTCGCCCTAAAAAGTGCCTTTTGGCCAGGTCTTTATGCGACTGTTTTTTTATCATATTTTTGTCTGTTCTTATATAAATACAAGTTGTTACATTGCCTTTGAAACCAGTTATATCAACGCTTCCGCAATTTTCCATTATAAAATTCCTTTAAAATTTTCACTGATTTTACAGCCGGCATTTTTAGTTTTGGCACAGCAATGTAATAACTGTTTTTTGCATCCCCAAACCATTGCAATATGTAGGGTTATTCAGATTCACATAAAATGCCTATTGGTAATTTTGGCCTTTTTTCGGTACAATTTTGCTGCTGTGGGGTGTTGTATTTTGATAAAATTTATCTTTTTGTGGACGGCATTTGTCCGAAAAAAAACTCCGGTCTTTTGCCTCGGAGTTTTTGCGGTTTTTTTTGTGAAATTCGGCGTATTTTTTCTGAATTTACTGATTATTCGGGTTTCTTTATTATGAACTGAAGAGCTCCCAGTGGACTGTCAATTGACACTCCTTCAAACGGACCTTCATCCTCTATAGGACACTCCATCGTCACCTGCGGCGTTGTGATATCTGTTGTGAATCCCAGGTCCGCAAGTTCTGTTGCCGCATGGCCGCAAACAATGTTTGAAACCTCTGCCATTGCGGAACAGACCATTTCATCGACGTCTTCGTATTCCATTCCCGTCATGGATGCAAACATTCCGAGAGCAAGTTCTTTTGAAAATGCAAATAAAATACTGTCCGGAATATCTCCGAGCATACCGACGGTAACATAAATAACCCCCTGAGGAACGCCGCTGAAAGGCTCGTCTTTGATTTCCGCGATATCAACGCCCGCCATTTTTTCAAGTGCATCCACAATACCGTTGCGGAAGCATGTTGCCGCGGAATCGCCGCCTGCCGGCTTCGGTGTCTCGCCTTTGCATATTTTTTTGTCAGATCCCGAAACATGATATACAAACCACGAAACAATCAGCCCCGTAAAATTTGCCACTACTTTTCTGTCATAATCACTTTGAATAAGCTGCTTTTCATACTCGAAAAGTGTTTTCATGACATTTCTGTGTTCTTTCTTGTGTTCTTCTATACCGGGGAAGTTAATCTTCTTCTGATACGCCTCTTCATCCTCAAATGTCTTAACCACAAAATTCTTGAGAAAAAAAACGGATTTCTTAAGGTCAATTTTCTTTTGAAACCAGTTATCGTCAGAATCCAGTGTTTCGAGAATGTTTTCAAGCATCTGAAAAAGTCTGTAATGTTCTTCGTCTATTTCATCGACTCCGATCCGGTAGCTTTCTTTCCACATGTATGCCATATTATCACCTCTGATCATCATTATTTCCAATCACAATAAACCTTTTATTTCAGCAGAAGTATAGCACAAAAAGACCGTGGTGTACTTTCTTTTCCGATTATTTTAAGAAATCTAAAAAAAGCCGGCACATATAAATGTACCGGCTCAGACTGTAGACAAAGTCCGCGGCGACGCCGCGGATTTTTCTTGTGTAAAAGTACCACAAATCCAGTGTTTATCTGGGATTGAGGCACTTTTTCTGTTATAATAGAAGTATCAAAGTTGGGGATGGAGGACAGCCTTTATGATGACTTCTAATACTGAAATTAAACGTGAACAGATGCAGATCGTAAGTATGGATACTCTTGTGCCACAGGATCATATGTTAAGACTTATAGACAAGGCGATTGACTGGTCATTCATTTACGATCTCGTCGAAGATAGATATTCTCCAGACATGGGCAGACCCAGCATGGATCCTGTCACTCTCATCAAGATCCCATTTATTCAATACTTATACGGAATCAAGAGCATGCGTCAGACCATCAAGGATATTGAAGTCAACGTGGCCTACAGATGGTTCCTTGGCCTTGACCTCAATGAACCTGTTCCGCACTTCTCGACATTTGGCAAGAACTACACACGTCGATTTAAGGATACGGATCTGTTTGAGCAGATATTCCAGCGCATTCTTGAGGACTGCTACCGTTTCAAGCTTGTAGATCCAACCGCGGTGTTTGTAGATGCAACACACGTTAAGGCCAGAGCCAATAACAGAAAGATGCAGCACAAGCTTGCAAAGCAGGAAGCACTTTTCTATGAAGAGATGCTCAAGAAAGAGATAAACGAAGATCGTGTAGAACACGGAAAGAAGCCACTGAAAGACAATGATGATGATGACGAAGATAAAGGTTCTGGTGGTCATGATGACTTCAGCGATTTTACAGACGATGTCCCCAAGGATACGAAAAAAGTAAGGTGCAGTACTACAGATCCGGAAAGCGGATGGTTCAGGAAAGGTGAACACAAGAACGTATTCGCATATGGCGTAGAAACAGCCTGTGATAAGAACGGATGGATACTGGACTTTACTGTTAATCCAGGTAACGAGCATGACAGCCGAACATTCAAGGGCCTATACGATAAGATCAAGGATATAGGAGTAGAAACAATCATTGCTGATGCAGGTTACAAAACTCCTGCCATAGCTAAGATGCTAATAGATGATGGTATTACACCCCTTCTTCCCTATAAGCGTCCCATGACAAAGAAGGGATTCTTCAGGAAAAACGAGTATGCATACGATGAATACAATGACTGCTACATATGTCCCAACAATCAGGTTTTGAAATATTCAACAACCAATCGTGATGGATACCGGGAATACAAGAGCTGTGGAGCTATATGTGAGGGTTGCCCATTCCTTGAGCAGTGTACACTCAGCAAAAATCATGTAAAGATAATCACCCGGCATATATGGGAAGACTACATGGAACAATGCGAAGACATCAGATGTACCCTTGGGATGAAAGACCTGTATTCTCACAGAAAAGAAACGATAGAAAGAATCTTTGGAACAGCTAAGGAGAACCACGGATTCAGATATACGCAAATGTATGGCAAGGCGCGGATGGAGATGAAAGCGGCGCTTACTTTTGCATGTATGAATTTAAAAAAGCTTGCAAAAATCAAGCATGAATGGGGG